>JANXWY010000426.1 GCA_025350905.1 Verrucomicrobiota bacterium | reverse complement strand
ATCCAGAGCACATCGTGGCCGTCCTGACGCAAGCGGAGGACGCAAGCTTCCGGCAGGTTTTCGTTGGCACAGATCCGCATGCGGGATAATCACACGGCGATGGCGAACACCTTTTCCTCATTCAAGCGTTGCTGCGCGCAGGCCACGCAGGCGCGCACTTGCTCGCGAGTGAGGCGGTAGTTGCGGATGATCTCGTCCTCGGGCCAGCCTTGCACGATGAGTCCCAGGATGAATTCCACGGCCAGTCGAGTGCCGCGAATCACGGGCTTGCCAACCAGCACGGTGGGATCGGCGGTGATGTATTCTTGCCAGTTCATGACGGCGAAAACTTACAACGGAAAAGGGCGGTTGTCAGGGGCGAATGATTTGAGCGCACAGGAAAGCACATTTTCACGCCGCCAAGTTATCTTCCCAACTTTGGAAAGGGGCACTCCATATTTTTGAAACGATCGATCGTGCCGAGAGGTTCAAGACTCTTGCGGAACCGCAGGCGGCGTGACGATCGCGCGCAGATCGGCGACAAATTTGTCCACATCCTCCGGCGTCGTATCCCAACTGCACATGAACCGCGCCTCCTCCCAGCCGCCGACGTTCGTGTAGAATTTCCAGCCGCGATCATGCAGCGCGGCCACCGCGGGTTGGGGGAGGTCGGCGAACACCGCATTGGTATCCACGGGATGGGCAATTCTCACTCCGGGGAGGTTTGCGAGGCCGGCGGCCAACCGTTGCGCCATCGCATTTGAATGGTGCGCGTGTCGCAGCCAGGCGCCATCGCGCAGCATGCCCACCCACGGCGCGGAGAGAAACCGCATCTTGGACGCGAGCTGCCCGCCCTGTTTGCAGCGATAATCAAACTCGCGCGCCGCTTCCAGGTTGAAGAAGACCACCGCCTCGCCGACGGCGATACCGTTCTTCGTGCCGCCAAAGCAGAGCACGTCCACGCCCGCCTTCCAGGTGATCTCCGCCGGTGTGACGCTGAGGGCGGACACCGCGTTGGCGAAACGCGCACCGTCCATGTGCACCCGAAGGCCGTGGTGACGCGCCGCAGCGGTCACCGCGCGCAATTCATCAACGGAATAAACGGTGCCGACTTCGGTGGCCTGCGTGAGGCTGAGGACGTGGGGTTTGGGATAATGGATGTCGGTGCGCTTGCTGACCGCACGCTGAATTGTGGCGGGATCAATTTTTCCATGCGCGCCCGGCAGCAGCAGGACTTTGCTGCCGTTCGCAAAGAACTCCGGCGCGCCGCACTCGGCCGTTTCGATGTGCGCCAGTTCCTGGCACAGCACGCTGTGATACGGCTGGCAGAGCGACGCGAGCGACAGCGAGTTCGCCGCCGTGCCGTTGAAGACGAAGAATACTTCGCAGTGGGTCTCGAATACTTCGCGGATCAAGTCGGACGCTTTCTGGGTCCACGCGTCGTCGCCGTAACTGATTGCGTGGTCCGAGTTGGCTTCGGCCAGCGCAGCCCAGGCTTCGGGGCAAATGCCGGAGTAATTGTCGCTGGCAAAATGGCGTCGTGGCGGACCGGTAAGTTTCATTTTCAGCTTAACTTTAACGATTCACCCGGAATTCAACGCCAAGGCGCGAAGGTGCCAAGCCGCAAAGTTGAGACCGGAAAAATCGCCACGGCGTCCGGCCGCCGGCCACGTAAAACGCGCCCCCGAGCCACCGGAACCGCCCGCGCTCCGTGTCTTGCGCTCCTCCAATGGTAACGCCCAACACGGTCACCAAAGGTTTTCCATCCTTTTGCGCCTTCGCCCCTTTGCGTCTTTGCGTTACAAGTCCTCGGCATGGATACGGCTTAACGGGTCAAGGGTCCGCCCATGTTAATTTTGTGCTTGAGGCAATACGCGCCGTTGGCCACGTATTTCAACGCCCACAGTTTCAGCTTGCTGCGTTCCTGGGCGGTGAGCGGACGGATCACCTTGGCCGGCGCCCCGAGCACGAGCGAACCCGGCGGGATTTTCATGCCTTGCGTCACGAGCGCTTTCGCGCCGATGAGTGATTGCCGGCCAATGACGGCGCCATCCAAAATCACTGCGCCCATCCCGACGAGCACTTCGTCGCCGACCTTGCACGCGTGCACAATCGCCGAGTGGCCCACCGTGACGTAATTCCCGACGACGCACGCATAGTCATCCGCGATATGTAACACGGCATTGTCCTGGATGTTGGTGTGGTGGCCGACGACGATCCGGTTGATGTCGCCGCGCAGAACGACGTGGTACCAAATGCTCGAATGGGCGCCGATCTTCACATCGCCGAAGACGACGGCGGTCTGGGCGAGATAAACGCCCCGGCCGAGTTTTGGATTCTTCCCCAGGAAGGCGGCGAGTTGTTTTTCCAGTTTGCCCATGCGGTGGTTGTACCTAGTCGGGGTGGATTGAAAAACAAAAAACCGCCTCGAATTGCTTCGAGGCGGGTTCCAACCAACCGTGTTCTACCCAAATCCTACCGCTAACGGCCAAAGCCGTATTTGCCTTGTGTTGGCCGCACGTGGGAATGAGACGGGGCGATTTAGGTTTTATTCAGCCCGGGCCATCAAATAGGATGGCGACGGCCCATGACCAAGCCCTCGGTTCACCGCCCGCCCGCCCCGCGCAAGCGACTCCCCAAGTCGTTCAAGGAACTGACGCCGGCGCGCCATTTCAACCCGCGCACCTTTTTCCGCGAACTGATCTGGAAGGCGTTGCTGACGCGGCGCATTGGTCAGCACAAGCAACCCAGTTTTCCCAAGCTCAAGCCCGGTCAGGTGGCAATCACCTGGATCGGGCACGCCTCGTTTTTGATTCAGTTCACCGACTTGAATGTCCTGGTGGATCCGAATTTTGCGAACTGGCTCTTTCTGCTGAAACGTCTCAAGCACGCGGGCCTGAAAATCGAGGACCTGCCGCCCATTGATGTGGTGCTGCTGACGCATGCGCATTTTGATCATTTCCACAAACCAACCTTGCGCCGGCTGCCGCATCCGAAGATGGGCGTCATGCCCTGGGGCGTGGGTGACCTGGCGCGCAATCTCGGCTTTGCCCGCATCGTCGAGCTGGACTGGTGGGAAAGCTTTTCGCAACGCGAATGGAAGGTGACGTTGACGCCCGGCAAGCATTGGGGTGCACGCACGTTGCACGATCACCACCGCGGTTACGGTGGCTTTGTGCTCGAACATCAGGGCCGGCGCATTTATCACGCGGGCGACAGCGCCTACTTCGACGGCTTCAAGGAAATCGGCGACCGGCTGGCGCCGGACGTGGCGCTGCTGCCCATTGGCGCGTATCATCCCGAAACGTTTCGGTGCGTCCACATGGGGCCGGACGAGGCGGTGAAAGCCTTTCAGGATTTGCGGGCGAACTGGCTCGTGCCGATGCACTACGGCACTTTCAAACTTTCGTTCGAGGACTTGGACGAACCGCCGCGCTGGCTGCGTCAGCTTGCCCTGGAACAGGGACTCACCGACAAACTACGCATTTTGGAGGAAGGATTGCCGACCGTTTTTTGAACGTATCGCGCAGCGAAGCTCCGGTTTGAACGACTTTGTCCGCTGCGTCTTTGCCATCGGTATCGTCAGTAATTTTGGGCCGGTTTCGAGGACGCGGACGATGAGGGCCTGAGGAAACCAGCAGGCTTTGCGCCTTCCGATTGCACTCGGCCCTGGTCGCAGGCTGGGCGTTTATCGCTCTTTGCCCGCTGCGATCGTGGGTGTTCAGGTTTGGAATTTTGAAAGTTTGACCTGGCCATGCGCTGTGCCTAAACTACGCGCTCTTGTTGTTTATGAAGATTTTGGCTTGTGATCCGATTTCGCCCCGGGGAATCGCCCTGCTCCAACAGCGGCCTGAGTTTCAGGTCGTCGTGTTGCCCAAGCGCCTGAGCGAGGCCGAGCTGCTGCCGCTAGTTTCCGATGCCGTCGCGTTGGTCGTGCGCTCCGAAACCAAAGTGACGCGGAAGGTCATCGAGGCGGCGCCGGTGCTGCGGGTGGTGGGCCGGGCGGGCGTGGGGATTGATAATGTGGACGTGGAAGCCGCGACGCAACGCGGCGTGGTGGTCATGAACACGCCCGCCGGCAACACGATTTCCACGGCGGAACTCTCCTTCACCATGATTCTCAGCCTCGCGCGCAAAGTGCCGCAGGCGCACGGCTCGATGGCCGCCGGCAAGTGGGAGCGGAAACAATTTCAAGGCCTCGAACTCGCGGGCAAAACGTTGGGCGTGCTCGGCATGGGCCGCATCGGGACGGAAGTCGCCCGGCGCGCTCTTGCCTTCGGCATGAAGGTGGTGGGTTATGATCCGTTTCTGACCGAGGCGCGCGCCAAGGTGCTCGGCGTGGAACTGGCCGCCGATCTCGACGCGGTTTATCGCGGGGCGGATTTCATCACCGTCCATATGCCGGTGACCGAGCAGACGCGCGGCATGTTGAACAGCGCCGCCTTCGCCAAGATGAAGCCCGGCGTGCGGATTGTGAATTGCGCGCGCGGCGAAATCATCGTGGACGCAGACCTGATCGCAGCGCTCGATTCGGGCAAAGTCGCCGGCGCCGGGCTGGACGTCTTCATTGAGGAGCCACTCCCCGCGGAGCACCCGTTTCGCAAGCA
>JANXWY010000209.1 GCA_025350905.1 Verrucomicrobiota bacterium | reverse complement strand
GGAGACCGGCGCTCCGCCACGCACGAAGACCTCACCGCTGGCGCTGCCAAGTTGCAACCCGGCGAGTCGGGTTTGTTGGCGCTGGATTGGAACAACGGTAATCGTACCGTCCTGGTGGACCAGCGACTCACGGGTTTGCTCCTCGGCCAGACGCTATACACGACGCCGGCGGAAATTTACCGCGCGCTCATCGAAGCGACGGCATTCGGCGCACTGACGATCATCAATCGCTTCGAGGAATACGGGGTGAAGATCAAATCGGTCGTGAACTGCGGCGGCATTGCGGAGAAAAATCCGGTCGTGATGCAAATCTACGCCGACGTGACGGGGCGGCCGATGAAAGTCAGCCGCTCGGCGCAAACCTGCGCGCTCGGCTCGGCCATCGCGGCGGCGGTTGTGGCCGGTGCGCACAAGGATTACGCCACAGCGCAACAGCGGATGACTGGTCTCAAGCCGCGCGTATTCAAGCCGAATGCCCAAGCGCACGTCACCTACCAAAAGCTCTATCGCCTTTACCGTCAACTCCACGACTCCTTTGGCACGAAGGACGGCGGCGGAAATCTTTTTGGCGTGATGAAAGAGTTGATTGAGATTCGCGAGCGGGTGAGGAAGTGAGGAAAAGAATTTAACCACGAAATACACGAAACACACGAAAGGAAAACCTTATGGCGAGCATCATTCACAAACTCGAAAGCTTTGAAATCATGGGGGCTTGTTTCGAAGTTTATAAGGAAAAAGGCAGCGGGTTCGTGGAATCGGTGTATCAGGAATGTCTGGAGATTGAACTGGACTTGCGAAACATTCCGTTCAAAGCCCAACAGGAACTCGCGCTGATATACAAAGGGCGTCCGCTCAAGAGTAAATTCAAGCCAGACTTTATTTGCCATGAAAAGATCATCGTGGAACTGAAGGCAGTGACAGGACTGACCGATGAGCATCGTGCCCAGGTACAGAATTATTTGCGAGCGACGAAACTCAAGCTGGGTTTGTTGGTTAACTTTGCTCACTATCCCAAGCTGGAATACGAGCGCATCGTTGTTTGATTTTGCTTTCGTGTGCTTCGTGTATTTCGTGGTTGAAACAAAACTGGTCTTAACATGAAAACAAGAATCATAACCGTCGCCGCTGGACTCGTCGCCGCCACCGCGTTCGCCCAGCCGGCGACAACCAATTCGTTGGTCATCCACGCTGATGCCGCCACGAACCGCATCAGCAAGAATATTTACGGCCAGTTTTCGGAACACCTGGGCCGTTGCATTTACGAAGGCATCTGGGTCGGGCCGGACAGTCCGATTCCGAACACGCGCGGCATCCGCAACGATGTCGTGGCCGCCCTCAAACAGATCAAAGTGCCGAACGTGCGCTGGCCGGGCGGTTGTTTTGCCGACGAATATCATTGGAAGGACGGCATCGGCGCGCGAGCGCAGCGCGCGTCGATCATCAATACCACCTGGGGTGGCGTGGTGGAGAATAATCATTTTGGCACGCACGAGTTCATGGACTTTTGCGAGCAGGTGGGTTGCGAACCCGTTATCTGCGGGAATGTCGGCAGCGGTTCCGTGCAGGAGATGATGGAATGGGTGGAGTACCTGACCAGCAACGCGGATTCGCCGATGGCCAACCTCCGGCGACGGAATGGCCGGGACCAGCCCTGGAAAGTACGGTACTTCGCGGTCGGTAATGAAAACTGGGGCTGCGGGGGGAATATGCGGCCGGAATTCTATGCCGACAATTTCAAGCGCTACAACACGTTCATCAAGAATTATCCGGGCAACAATGTTTACCGCGTGGCCTGTGGCGCCAGCGGCGAAGACTACAACTGGACGAAAGTGCTCATGGCCAGCGCCGCGAATCAGATGAACGGCCTTTCACTCCATCATTATTCACTGCCCAGCGGCAGTTGGTCCGGTAGCAAGGGCTCGGCCACCGCGTTCAAGGAAGATCAGTGGTTTTCCACCTTACGCAATACGTTGCTCATGGAAGAGCTGGTCACCAAACACTCGGCGATCATGGATCAGGCCGACCCCAGGAAACGCATCGGGCTGATCGTGGACGAATGGGGCGCGTGGTATGACGTCGAGCCGGGTACGAATCCGGGCTTTCTGTATCAGCAAAACACTTTGCGGGATGCCCTGGTGGCGGGCAGCAACCTTAACATTTTCAATAACCACGCCGACCGCGTGAAGATGGCGAACATCGCCCAAGCCATCAATGTCCTGCAATCGATGATCCTGACCGAGAAGGAAAAAATGCTGGTGACGCCCACCTATCATGTGTTTGCGATGTTTCTGCCGCACCAGGACGCGACGTTGCTACCGTCCGAACTGACTTGCGAAGACTACGCCTTTGACGGCCGGAAGATCTCCGGCTTGAACGTGTCGGTTTCGCGCGATCCGGCTGGCGCCGTGCATGTCTCGTTGTGCAATCTCAACCCAACCCGACCCGCCCGCCTCCGATGCGACCTGCAAGGCGCAACCCCGAAATCTGTTTCCGGCCGGGTGCTCACCGCCGCCGACATGACCGCCCACAATACGTTTGACCACCCGGACACGCTCAAACCCGAGCCGTTCGAGAAAGTGGAAATTGCTGGGAACGGCTTCACCACGACGCTGCCACCGAAATCCGTGGTCATGTTGGAATTCAAATAATCCTCGTCATGCTGAACCAACTCAAAGCGCAGGTCTGCCAGGCGAATCTGGATTTGGTCCGCAAAGGCCTGGTGATTGAAACCTGGGGCAATGCGAGCGGCGTGGATCGCGAGCGCGGGCTCATGGCCATCAAACCGTCGGGCGTGCCCTACGATGGCATGAAGCCCAAGCATATGGTTCTGGTTTCACTCCAGACGGGCGAAGTGGTCGAAGGCAATCTCAAGCCGAGTTCGGACACGGACACGCACCTTGTGTTATATCGCGCGTTCTCGAAAATCGGCGGCATCGTTCACACCCACAGCCTTTACGCGACGGCCTGGGCGCAAGCGCAACGCGGCTTGCCGTCCTACGGCACGACCCAGGCGGATTATTGGCATGGCGATGTGCCGTGCACGCGCCTGCTGACGCCGGCGGAAATCAAATCCGATTACGAAGCCAACACTGGTCGCGTCATTGTCGAGACGTTCAAAAGCCTCGACCCACTGCACCATCCGGCCGTCTTGGTGGCGAGCCATGGGCCGTTCACGTGGGGCAAGGATGTGGCAGAAGCGGTTCACCATGCGGGCGTGCTCGAGTTTGTGGCCCGACTCGCGAGCGAAACCCTGAACCTCAATCCACGTCTGAAACCCATCCAGGCTCGATTGCTCGACAAACATTTTCTCCGCAAACACGGACCGAACGCCACGTATGGTCAAGGATGATGCCAAGTCAAGTGAGGTGCGGTTCTGCGCCCAC
>JANXWY010000366.1 GCA_025350905.1 Verrucomicrobiota bacterium | reverse complement strand
TATTTTCTTTTCTCGCTGCGGCAGGATCAACTCGCCCGGGCCATTTTTCCGCTGGGGGATAAAACCAAGCCGGAGACGCGCGCCGTGGCGCGGCATTGCAATCTCAAGACGGCCGACAAGGAGGAGAGCATGGAAATCTGTTTCGTGCCGGATAATGATTACGGCAGGTTTCTGCAACAGGCGAATTTGGTGCAAAAACATCGCGGGGAGATCGTGGACCTGCGCGGCCAGATCCTCGGGCATCACGATGGCATTGAATTTTACACCATCGGCCAACGGAAGGGGTTGGGCCTTTCCTCGCCCCAACCGCTCTACGTGCTCGAACTCGATGCGGCGAACAACCGTGTGGTCGTGGGCGATGATTCCGCGCTCGACCGGGACGAATTCACGGTGGATCGCTGCAATTGGATTCCGTACGCGGTGCCGCCGGCGGCGATCGAAGTGATGGCGAAAATTCGGTACAATCACCCCGGCACCCCCGCAACCGTGGTGACGCTGCCGGACGGACGGGCGAAAGTAAAATTGCACACGCCGCAACGCGCCATCACGCCCGGGCAAGCGGCCGTGTTTTACGAGGAGGACCTGGTCGTCGGCGGTGGCTGGATTGTCAATTAGCCACCGGGGCTTCGATCAGAAGCCACAAAGCCGCATCCGTTTTTGTTCTCCCGCCGCTGCTTGATCACTCCATCCAGTGACTGGCGGCGAGCGTTACCGAACCGATTAGGGTTGAGTTCAAAGCTCAGGACCGACCTGCCAACCGTTTCCCATCAACGTGGCCCCGGCATGATCGAGGGACTTTTTTTGCAAAAATAAGCCAATAACCGCCCTTTGAGCTTGACGGCGCAATGTCGGTTTTTCTAGGATACTTATTGAGCGGTAAAGTTGCCGGATGAAACCGGTTGGCCAAGTCGGAAGAGTAACAATCTGCCGGCTTTTTTGTTCCCCCGATGGGAACCCCGCGACGAGCTTATGAACGCCGATTTTTTAGCAGTCTTGGAATTCTGGGAGCGCGAAAAGGGCATCAGTCGTGATGTCCTGGTCGGCGCGGTCCAGGAAGCTTTGCTCTCCGCCGCCAAGAAGGCGGTCGGCCCGGCGCGCGAATTACGCGTGGCCATCGATCCCAAGAACGGTGACATCCAAGCCTTTGCCAAGCTCATCGTCTCGGAAAAAGTCATTTCCAAGCACGACCAGATTTCCGTCTTCGACGCCCGGCGCATCAAAGCCGACGCCCAAGTCGGCGAAGAATTGGAAATTGAAGTCACGCCCACTGGCTTCGGGCGGATCGCGTCTCAGTATGCCAAGCAGGCGTTGATGCAGCAACTGCGGCGGGCAGAAAAGGCGCTCATTTTCGCGGAATTCAAAGATCGCGTGGGCGATATCATCAGCGGAACGGTCCGGCGCTTTGATCGTTCGGATGTCCTCGTTGATCTCGGCAAATACGAAGCGCTGCTTCCCAATAAGGAGCGGGTGCCCACCGAGGAATATCAGGTCGGCGAGCGAATCCGCTGTTTTGTCAAAGCAGTGGAGCAAGGACCGCATGGGCCAGAGATCATCCTCTCCAGGGCCGACCCGCGTTTCGTCATCAAGCTTTTTCAGGTCGAAGTTTCGGAGATCAACGATGGCACCATCGAGATTAAGGGGATTGCGCGCGAGCCGGGTTTCCGGACCAAACTCGCAGTGTGGACGCGCGACGCCAAGGTGGATCCGGTCGGCGCTTGTGTGGGTTTGCGCGGCCAACGCGTGAAGAACATCGTGCGCGAATTGAACAACGAGAAGGTGGACATTATCCGCTGGGACGCGAATATCCGCAACTTCATCACCAATGCGCTTTCGCCGGCCACGCTCAAGTCCTTCGAATTGGACGAACCTCGCAAGCGCGCTCGCATCATCGTCAGCGACGACCAACTCTCGCTCGCCATCGGCAAGCGCGGCCAAAATGCCCGGCTCACGTCCAAGCTGACCGGCTGGCAGGTGGATATTGAAGCCGAAATTGTGGTCGCGCACGGTTTTGAAGAGAAAGTGGCGGAGGCCGTGGAGTTGCTGGCCGCCATTGAAGGCATCACCCGCGAGCAGGCCGATGCCCTGGTGCATGCTGGCCTCACCCGCTTGGAAGATTTATTGCAGGCCGAAGAGAGCGACCTCGCGGAAATCCCACAAATTGGGGATCAGGCAGGCGTCGTGTTGAATGCGGTCCGCGCGGAGGCGTTACGCCGCAACTTTGGCAATGGGGATGCCCCGGCGACGCCGTAACGCTGGTTGCCGTCGGACCCTCGCGGTTCAGATGGCTTTAGACCTATGAAGGCTCAGGGCCGGAATGGGTGGTTGGTTTGGAAGAATTATGCCCGTACGTATTTACGATATCTCGAAGAAGCTCGGCTTGGAGAACAAGGAAATCATCTCCAAAGCCAAGGCCTTGGGTATTGCCGCCGCGAAAGTCCCTTCCAGCTCGCTCGATAAAATCACCGCCGAGTACCTCGAGGAACAGATCCTCAAGGACCACCCTGAACTCGCCGCGCCCAAGCCGCTACCGGAACCGCCCAAGCCGGCGCCTCCCGAACCGATTTTAATCGTCTCCGCGCCCGCGCCCCCCCCGCCGCCGCCGCCAGTCGAAATCCCCGTACCTCCGCCGGTCGTCGCCGTCGAAGTAACAACGCCAGAACCAATCGCCAGCAGCGGTGAATCGTCGGCCCCGCCTGCCCCGGTTGCGCCCGCCGCTCCGCCGGTGCCGATCGAGCCCCCCAAACCCAAGGTCGGCGAAAAAGTTGGTTTCATTCAACTGACGCCCCGGACCACCGCCCGCCCCGGAGATCGCGGCGGCAACGTCAAATCACCCGCCCGTCCGGTGGAACCAGGCCGCACGGACTTCATGCGTCGCGGCGACAATCGTCCGCTGCGCGGTGGGGCCGGGGCCCCGGGCCAAAGATTTCCCGGTCAGCAAAGACCGACGGGGGGGCCAAAGGCCGCCGAACCCAGCAAGCCCGCCGCGCCCAAGTTTGTCCTGCCGGAAGGCGCGCAGGTCATCATCATCAAGCCTCCGATCATCGTCCGCGAACTGGCCGAACAACTCAAACAGAAGCCGTTCAAGATCATTGCCGATTTGATGGAGGTCGGGGTTTTTGCCAACGTCAACCAAGCGATTGACGAAAAAATTGCACAACAGATTTCCGCCAAGTATGGCTTCAAGTTCGAGGTCGAGAAGCGCGCCAAGGGCGAAGGCCAGGTGCATGCGCCGGTCAAACAAATCGAAGTTGATACCGAGGACAAGCCGGAACAACTCAAGCCGCGGCCGCCGGTCGTCACGATCATGGGCCACGTGGATCACGGCAAGACCTCCCTGCTGGACGTAATCCGCAAGGCCAACGTTGCCGCGGGCGAAGCCGGCGGCATCACGCAACACATCGGGGCCTACACCATTTCCTTCCCGCACCCGGAACGGAAGAACGATCTGCAACAAATCACGTTCCTCGACACGCCCGGCCATGCCGCGTTCAGCTCCATGCGCGCCCGCGGCGCCAACGTGACCGACATCGTCGTGCTCGTGGTGGCCGCCAATGATGGCGTCATGCCGCAAACGCTGGAAGCGCTGAATCACGCCAAGGCGGCGCGCGTCCCGATCCTGGTCGCCGTCAATAAATGCGATCACCCGAACGCGAATCCTATGAAGGTGCGCCAGCAGTTGCAGGAGAAAGGGCTCGTCCCCGATGATTGGGGCGGCGAAACCATTTTTGTGGATTGCTCGGCCCTCACGAAACAGGGCGTGGACAAACTGCTCGAAATGATTTTGCTCCAGGCCGACTTGCTGGAGTTGAAGGCCAACCCCGACCGCATGGCCAAGGGCAATGTGATTGAATCCGGCATCGAGCCCGGCGGCCCGATTGCCACCGTCCTGGTGCGCAAAGGCACGCTCCGCGTCGGCGACGTCATTCTGTGCGGCGAATTTTACGGCAAGGCGCGCGCCCTCATTAACGAGGAAGGCAAGCGCCTGAAAGAGGCTTCCCCGTCCGTGGCGGTGAAAATTCTCGGCCTCAACGGAGTACCCGATGCCGGCCTGGAATTTACCGTGTGCGAAAACGAACGCACGGCCCGGGATCTAGCCGCCGAACGCGCCCAGACCGGTCGCACCGAAAATCTCGAGGCCAAATCGAAAGTCACGCTGGAAAATCTTTTTGCCACACTCGACTCCCAGGCGGGCAAGACCCTCAACGTCGTCGTCAAAGCCGACACGCAGGGTTCCGTTGAAGCCATCGTCGAAGCGCTCCGAAAAATTGACACCGATAAAGTGGCGCTGGAGGTCATTCACAGCGACGTCGGCACCATCAGCGAGAACGATGTCGCGCTCGCCTCCGCTTCGCACGGGGTCATCCTGGGCTTCCATACCCGGCTGGACAGCACCGCCGCGGAAAAGGCCAAGCACGCCAATGTTCAGGTCAAGCTGTACGCGATCATTTACGAACTGATTGACCAGGTGAAGGACGGCATGGCCGGCTTGCTGGATCCCATCGCCCGGGAGGTCATCGTCGGTTCAGCAGAGGTGCGCCAGGTGTTCGAACTCTCCAAAGGCATGCCCGTCGCCGGCTCGATGGTCACGCTGGGCCGCATCGTGCGCGGCAAGGTGCGCGTCCGGCGCCGCAAAGATGTCATTTACGAAGGTGTCACCCAGTCCCTGCGCCGCTTCCAGGATGAGGTGAACGAAGTCCGCGCCGGGCTCGAATGTGGTATTCGCATTGAAGGCTTTTCGGAGATCCAGGTCGGGGATGTGGTCGAGTGTTATTCCATCGAAAAGGTCGCGGCCAAATTGTGACATGAAACTGTTTCTGAAGCGATATCTCCGGCTTAATCGCCCAACTGCGGCGCTGCTGCTCGCTTAATCGTCAGCCGCCGTATTGTACTAACCCTGCGCCGCCATGCCCAACCTGCGCCAACAACGAGTCCGCGAATTGCTCAAGCGCGCCATTGGCGAGGCCATCCGCCGCGAATTCAATGTCAGCGAAGCCGGCCTGATCTCGGTCAATGACGTGGACTGCACCGGCGACCTGAAATCGGCCGTCGTCTTCATCAGCATCCTCGGCAGTGCCGACCAACAAAAGCGCGGACTGGCCCTGCTCACCGAACATCGGTCGCGCCTACAGGGTCTGGTAGCCAAGTCGGTGATCCTCCGCTACACCCCCACGCTCCGTTTCTTGATTGACGACTCCGTCGTCCGGGGCAATCGCGTCATGCAAATCATCGAAGAGCTGGACCAAGTGACGCCGGTGCCGGAAAAAATTCCCGAACCCTGAGACCGGCCGACCCTGCGCTGATGAAAAGCCACCCGCAAATTGTTATTCGCATCCTCGAAGCCATCCGGGCCGCGCGTACCGTTTGCATCGTCGGCCATATGCGGCCCGACGGGGATTGTGCCGGCTCCCAACTCGGCCTCATGCTCGCCTTGCGGGCCGAGGGGAAGAAGGTGGTTTGCTGGAATCAGGACTGCGTGCCGCAAAAATACCGATTCCTGGATCCGAACCGTGACATCCAAAAACCCCGGCGCGGTCAGAAGTTTGACCTCGTAATTGCCACCGACTGCGCCAGCTTCGAACGGCTCGGTGCGGTCGGCCAATTCATCGCCAAGCGGAAGCTGCTCATCAACATTGACCATCACGAAAGCAACACCCGTTACGGAGACGTAAATTGGGTTTCGCCTCGCGAACCCTCCACGGGGGAATTAATTTTCCGCCTGCTCAAAACCGCCCGCTGGCCCATCACCAAACCCATCGCCGATTGCTTGTTCACCGCGGTCTCGACTGACACCGGCTCGTTCCAATATCCGAATACGCGGCCCGGCAGCTTTCACGTCGGGGCGGAACTCGTCACCCGCGGCGCCAATCTGGCGAAGATTTGCGATGAAGTTTACCAATCGTATCCCCTGCCCCGCGCCCGCCTGCTGCAGCACGTTTACAACAAATTCCGGCTCACCCACGGCGACCGCATCGCCTACTTCTGGCTCAAGCAAACCGACTTCGCCCGGACCGGCGCGGACAGTGCGGACTCCGAGGGCTTGATCGATCATATCAGGGCTATCGAGCCAGTCGTGGTCGCTTGCGTTTTCGAGGAAATCGAACCGGACGTGACGCGCATCAGCCTCCGTTCCAAGAGCGCCGGCGTAAACGTGAGCGATATTTGCGGCCAGTTCGGTGGGGGCGGCCATCCCGCCGCCGCCGGCGCGCGCATCGCCGGGAGTCCACTCTCAACGCAACGTCGCGTCATCGCCGCCGTCAAAAAAGCTATCAACGCCGCGCCGTAGCTTCGTCATGCAAGAATTCACCGGCCTCGACGGCGCCCTGCTCATCGACAAACCCAGCGGCCCGACCTCCCACGACGTGGTGGACGCCATCCGCCGCCAGTTTCGCCTCAAGAAAGTCGGTCATTGCGGGACACTGGATCCCAATGCCACGGGCCTGCTCATCATCGTCCTGGGCCGCGGCACAAAACTTTCCGAAAAACTCATGGGCGACGACAAAGTCTATGAAGGCACTTTGAAGTTTGGCGAGACCACCGACAGCTACGATTCCGACGGCGAGCTCGTCGCCTCCCTGCCCGTCCCGCCCATCACGCTGGACGAACTCAACGCCTCGGCCGCCACCTTCATCGGCGACCAGATGCAAATCCCGCCGATGGTTTCCGCGATCAAAAAAAACGGCGTGCCGCTCTACAAACTGGCGCGCAAAGGCATCGAGGTGGCGCGCGAGCCGCGCCTTATCCACATCTACCACTTTCGGTTCACGGACTACCAGGAGCCGATTGCGAGCTTCAAGCTCGCCAGTACGAAGGGCACTTATGTCCGCAGCATCGCCCACGATCTCGGGCAGAAACTCGGCTGTGGCGCGCATTTGACCACGTTGCGCCGCAACGTTTCCGGCAAGTTTGACGTCGCCGATGCGACCCCGCTGGACGACGTGCTCCGACTCACGGGAGCGGAATTGGAGAAGAAGGTTATCCCGTTTTTGAAGCTGCTCGCGGCGTGAAACGTTCAACTCTCAAGCTGCAAGATCACGAACGGCTCCCGACCGCAAGCCTCAAAGCGACCGGGGCGTTGCCGGCTCACCGCCCGTGGCGGCGGGCGCTGGGAATTTTTCTGGCGCTGGCCGATCCAATGCTGGAGTTTGCCGGCCTGTGAATACGATCCGGGAAAGCAGTCAACTGAACGCGCGCGGACGAAAAGTCTGCCTCGCCATCGGCGTCTTTGACGGCCTCCACCTCGGTCACCAACAAATCATTCGGCAGACGATTGCGGACGCCCGCCAACACGACGGCCTGGCCGTGGTGCTCACATTTGACCAACACCCCAGCGCCATTCTCGCGCCCGACCGCGTGCCGCCATTGATTTATTCCCGGGCGCAAAAAGTCCGTGCCCTGGCCGCGCTCGGTGCGGACACCATGCTGTTGCTGCGTTTCGACCGTGCGTTTAGCGAACAAACCGGGGAACACTTCGTCCGCCAACTGGCTCGCGAGCTCGGCGCCATCCACAGCATCTGTGTCGGGGCGGACTTTGTCTTCGGCCATAAGCGGAGTGGCAACGTGGCGCTCCTGCAAAAGCTCGGCGCGGAACTGAATTTCACCGTCCACGGCATTGCCGCCGTCACGCTGGAGGGTTCGATCGTCAGCAGCACCCGCGTCCGGGACGCCATCCGCGCGGGTGATTTCGCTGCCGCCCGCCAGTTGCTCGGCCGGCCCTACTCCCTCGCGGCCACGATTGTTGCGGGTGACCAGCTCGGCCACCAGCTTGGCTTCCCCACCGCGAATCTGGAAACCGCCGGCTTCGTGCTGCCTCCGAATGGGGTCTATGCCGCGGATGCTACTGTCAGCGGCTGCTCCTATCGAGCCGTGGTCAACCTGGGCCAGCGCCCGACGCTCCAACAGCCGACCCCGCAACTCCGCGTCGAAGTCCATCTCCTCGACTTCAACGGCCAGATTTATGGCGAGGAAATGGAAGTCACCTTCGCTGACCGGTTGCGCGCCGAAATGAAGTTTCCCTCGCTGGCGGCTTTGCGGGAACAGATTGGTCGCGACGTGACCGCCGCCCGGGAGCTTATGGGGCCGGCACCGCGCGCAGTTTGAGCCCACGAAACGCCGCGCTGGTGCTATACGACGCGAGCCCGAACGGCTTGGATCGTTCAATGTCGCCGAAGCGCAAAGAGATTTTCCGGCCGACGATGTTCACGTCCACAACTTTTTTCTGCTCGATCCACGCTTCGATCTTTTGTTCGGTCACCCGCAAGCGGATGCGATACCAGCGCCCTTTTTCAAAGGTGACGAACTGCGTCGTCTCGTTCTCCGAGGCATCCGCGCCATCGAGGCTCGACAATCCGACCAGCCCGCCGCCCCAGCCGCCCACGATCAGGCTGCAAAACGAATCGTTCACGGGAAACGTCAACCCGCAAAAAAAATCTTCGCCCGCCACCCGCATTGCCTCCACGGTGAATTCGTAGTTGGTCTTCGGAATTTCGTTCGTATAGTTGACGCCCACGAAATTATCCCCCTTGAAAAACACCAGCAAACCGTCCCGCACCTCCACGCCGCCACCTTGCTTGAAATCCGTCACCCGCCAACCCGTCAGCGATCGACCGTCGAACAAGGTGCGCCAACCTTCGCCCTCGATCGGCGCGGGAGCTTGAGCCGCGGCGCGGGTAATTAGCTCAAGTTCGGCCAACTGGGGTTGCGGTGGCAGCAGCGCCGGCTGACCACCGGGCAGTACGGTGGACGGCTCGTACCGCGACGATTCACAACCCGCCAATCCAAAGCCCATCGCCAGGGCGACGGCGATCAAAGTTATTTTGTTGTTCATCTTGGCGCCGATACTGGCAAAGTCTCCGCAGAATGCACGAACGGAAAAATCAAACGCGCCCCGGCGCGATTGGACAATTGCTCCCGAGTGCCGCCGGCCCGGCCCCCGTGGCGGGATCGATCCCCGAGTTCATCACCGCCCAAGCGGACGGCGTCACCCTCGCCATCAAGTTGCAACCACGGGCTACGAAGAATGAGATCGGCGATCCCAGCGGCCCGGAACTGCGCATCCGGGTCACCGCGCCGCCCGTGGAGTCAGCGGCAAACGAAGCGCTGCTCCGATTGTTGGCGGACACGTTGGATTGTTCGCGCGGCCAGGTGGCACTGATTCGGGGTCAATCGTCGCGGCACAAGGTGGTGAGGATTTTCGGAACGACGCCCGCAGTCATCCTGGCAAAGCTTGGAGCATAAGTCGGGACTGCCTGGGCGTTGGCCAACTACCCAACCCGGCGCTTCCTGAGAGATTCTCTGAATCATCACCCTGATGACTGGGACCGCTTTGTGCAGCGAAAGGCCAAATTTACCGCGGAGACTCAGGCGCAGGCGGGCCAACCAAAGCAAACGAAGGGAGACGAATACATTTGGGCCTTGAAGCCACCCCGTTCATTTTCGGCCACCGTCGTCACGCCTGCAAAGGTGCGGCTAGTAATGAAATAACGCTTGCCCTATGGCTCAAGCCTAAACGGCTCGCCCAACGAATCGGCATTTGCCTCCCACCAGAATGGTGCGCCCATGCGCTGAAGCTGCCGCTCCTGACGGAGCTGGAAAATCTTTTTTGTCCGGGTTCTACAAAGATGTCGCACCTACGGCGCTGCAAGCGACAATGTGTCAATTCCAGAGAGGATCACCAGAAATGACACCGCCGCACCATTCCGACGTGCGGCGGGTGGCGTCCGGCGGACACCGCACGCGCCCTGTTGTCGAGAGGCAGGCGCAGAATCCTCCCCTCCCAGCGGGAGAGGATTGAGGTGAGGGAGAATGGCCGGAACCTCCCGGTGGTATTCGCGCGCCGCAAGACTGCGGACGTTTTCTCCCTCACCCCGACCCTCTCCCGCTGGGAGAGGGAATCCGTATCGGCGCCGGTCGGTAAATCGTCCCGCTCTACACTTCGATCCCGCGGCCGGACTTCGCGGAGACGCAGCGTGCGTGGCCTCCTCTCCCAGCGGGAGAGGATTGAGGTGAGGGAGAATGGCCGGAATCCCCCAGTGGTATTCGCACGTCTCAAGACTGCGGACATTTTCACCCTCACCCTTGCCCTCTCCGGCTGGGAGAGGGAGACGATTGGCCATCCATTTCAGAGGCGTGGCAACCCAGCCAACGCCGGCGAATACCCTTGACCACCCGCCGGCCCGTCTCTTTAATTATTGGCGTTAGGTTCAATTCATGTGGACGCAACTTAAAAGCCTGTTTTCCAACGACATTGGGATAGACCTGGGCACGGCCAACTCGCTCGTTTATGTACGAGACCGGGGCATTGTGCTGCGGGAACCCTCCGTCGTGGCAATTCAGGCCGGCACAACCAATGTGCTGGCGGTGGGGGAGGAAGCCAAACGGATGTTGGGCCGAACGCCCGGAAACATCGTGGCCATCCGCCCGATGAAGGACGGCGTGATTGCCGACTTCGAAATCACCGAGGCCATGTTGCGCCACTTCATCCAGAAGGTGCATCATCGGAAATTGATTGCCCCCCGCGTCGTGGTGGCGGTGCCCTCGGGAATTACTGAAGTGGAAAAACGGGCGGTGAAGGACTCCGCAACGCACGCGGGAGCGCGGGAAGTCTATTTAATCGAACAGCCGATGGCCTCCGCCATTGGCGTCGGTTTGCCGGTGCATGAACCGGCGGGCAACATGATCGTGGATATCGGCGGCGGGACTTGCGAAATCGCAATCATTTCCCTGGCCGGCATCGTCTTCAGCCGCAGCCTGCGGGTGGGCGGGGACGAATTCGACGACACGGTCGTGGCGCACATGAAACGGGCCTACAACTTAATGATCGGTGAACGCACTGCGGAAGAGGTCAAGATACGGATTGGCTCGGCCTTTCCGCAGGAGCAGGAATTAACCATGGAAGTGAAGGGCCGCGATCTGAGCTCGGGTCTGCCGAAAACGCTGACCATTCGTTCGGAAGAAGTTCGCGAAGCCTTGCAGGAACCGCTTTCAAGCATATTGGAATCCATCCGCCTGACCCTCGAACGTTGTCCGCCCGAACTCGCCGCCGATCTGGTTGATCGGGGCATTGTGATGGCCGGCGGCGGCGCGTTGTTGCGCGGTATTGACCGCCTGGTGGCCGAAGAAACCGGGCTGCCGGTTCACATTGCCGACGACCCGCTCACGGCGGTCGCCTTGGGCACGGGCCGGGTCCTCGAGGAACTCCAATTTCTTAAGCGGGTTACCACCAACGCCAAGTAATTCCTCCAGCGTTCGCCATGCGACTCGGCCGGAAATTTCCGGCGCATGATGCGGACAGATGTTTAAGCGGCCGTACTATATTGCCGTGGCGCTGGTGGCCCTGCTGACTTTGCTGGTTTTAAACCTGCCGGGTAGCACGACCGCGCGCCTCAAGCTGGGCATCGGCAGCATTTTTCTACCCCTTTTCGGCGTCACCGCTGGCGCGCAGCAGGCCGCCGCCAAAGCCGGTGAGGCCTTGTTGCCCAAGAGCGAATTGATCCGCGCCAACCAGGCCTTGCGCCGCCAAAATCAGGAGTTGCAGCTCCAAGCGATGCAAGCCGCGGAAACCACGCGCGAGAATTCCCGGCTGCGTCAACTCCTCGGCTGGAAGGAAAAATCCCCCTGGAAACTCAAGCTCGTCCGCGTCATCGCGCGCGACCCGGCGAACTGGTGGCGCACCGTGCAGATCGACCGCGGCAGCCTCGACGGTCTGCGCGAGAACCTGCCCGTCCTCACCTCGGAGGGCTTGATTGGTCGCGTATCGGCGGTGGGTTTAACGAGTGCGCGTGTCATCCTGATCGGGGACGCCAATTGTAAAGTTCCCGCCGCCATCCTGGGTGACGTCGGGGAGTCCGGGATCATCACCAGCGCCGGCGTGTTCGACGGCGCGTTCGTCAACCTGACCTATCTCGCCAATCGCGCGAATCTCAAACCCGGGCAAGGAGTCGTCACCAGCGGCTTCAGCACCATTTACCCCAAGGGGATTCCCATCGGTACCATCGCGGACGCCCGCCTAGTCGAGTCCGGCCTTTACACCGAAGCGCAGGTGAAGCTGGCGGCCAACCTAAACGCGCTGGATGAAGTGTGGGTGTTGTTTCCATGACCACGGTGCCGAACATATTGGTTTTGCTCGCCACGCTCCTGGCGGTGTTCGCGGGCGGCGCGTTCAACGGCCTCCGGCAACTGCTCGGCGCGCAGGTGGACCTCCTGCCGGCGCTGATGGTTTATACCGCTCTGAGTTCCGGCCCGGCCATGATGATCACCGTGGCCGTCACCGGCGGCTTGCTGTTTGATACCCTCTCGGCCAATCCGCTCGGGACCAGCGTGCTGCCCCTGCTGCTGATTGGCTTTGGGCTGCAACGGCGACGCGATCTGATTCTGCGCGAAGAAAAATACGCCCAGCTCGTCCTCGGCTTGATTGCCAGCGCACTGGCGCCCGCGTTGTCCGTCCTGGTGCTGCTGACGCTCGGGCAGTCGCCCTTGCTGGGCTGGGGTTCGCTCTGGCAATGGACGGTGATGAGCCTGGGTGGTGCCGTGGCCACGCCGGTCTTGTTCGTGTTGTTGGGCGGGTTGAATCACGCCCTCGGGTACCAACGCACCATCGAATCCAGTTTTCGTCCCGACCGCGAAATCCGTCGGGGAAGAAAGTAACCATGACGCCAAGGTCCAAAGCCCAAGGTCCAAAGTTGCCAGCGCCGCCCGGCCGCGCGATGACTTTGGACTTCAGCCTTCAGACTTTGGACGGAAAGCGATGTTAGTTTTCGACCAACTGAAAAGAAGCGATCCGCAACTCCAGTTGCTGACGATCATGCTTTGCGCCGGACTGGCAGTGTTGTTTGCCGGCCTGTGGTGGGTGCAGATTGTCAACGCCGGAAGTTACCAGGAAAGTCTCGAAGTTCAGGCGTTCCGCTCCGTCCGCCTGCCCGCCGTGCGCGGGAAAATTCTCGACCGCACCGGCGTGGTGCTCGCCGACAATCATCCCAGCTACAACATCAACCTGTACCTGGAAGAACTGAGTCGCGCCTTTAAGAAAGAGTACACGCGTTCCCGCCCGCGGAGCGTGGTGACGAATGATCTGCCGTTCTGGAAGGACTGGCTCGGCTACACCACGGTCACCACCCAATACACCCGGCTCAAGGAGGAAGCGGCGCAAGCGGTCACGCGCAACGCCCGTTACCGCGTCGCCAGCGGCGTCGTGAGCCAGGTCGCCGATTTGTTGCAAACGACGCTCACGCTGGACTACACCAACTTTTACCGCCATTACGAAACGCGCCTTTCCCTCCCCTACCCCGTCGTCAGTAATCTCTCCCTCCTGCACCTCGCCCGTTTCACGGAACAACCCCTGACCGCACTCGGGCTGGAACTGGAGGTGCAACCCATCCGGGTTTATCCCTACGGCACGACGGCGGCGCATGTCCTCGGGTACTTGCGGAAAGACGATAGCTCGGCCGAAGGCGAGGAAGCATTTTTCTGGTACCGCATGCCGGACTACCGCGGCCTGGTGGGAATTGAAGGCGGCTACGATTCCCAACTGCGCGGCCGGGCCGGCGCCAAATCCGTTCAGGTGAACAACCTGGGCTATCGCCAGACCGAGAATATTTGGAGCGCGGTCGAACCCGGACAAAACGTCGTCCTCACGCTCGACCTGAAAATCCAGCAAGCCGCCGAAGCGTCGGTGCGTAAACTTCTCGGCCCCGACGCGCACGCCGCGGTGGTCGTCATGGATGTTGAATCCGGTGACTTGCTGACCCTCGCTTCGTCACCCAGCACGGATCCCAACAATTTTATCCGCGGTTTCTCCCTGGCGGAGCGCGAACGTTGGCATGACGAAACCCTGGGGGTGCAAAAAAATCGCGCCACCGCCGAGCAATACCAAGCCGGCTCGATTTTCAAAACCATCGTCGCGCTCGCCGCCCTCGAGAACGGTCTGAACCCTCAGGAAATTTACCGGGTCGCGGAAAATCCAGCCATTCCAACGAAAGGTATTATCTACGTCGGCCGGCAAGCTTTTCATGACACGGTCCCCCCGGGGGATTACGACCTGCGCCGCGCCATCGTTCGCTCCAGCAATGCCTATTTCATCACCAACGGACTCCGCCCCGGCGTCTTCGAGCGCGTGGTGGAACTGGGTCGACGGCTGCACCTGGCGGAGCGCATCGGATTGCCGCTCATGCAGGATGCGGCTGGACATTTTCCGAAGCCCGATCAAGTCCGCAACTGGCCGGCCGGGAATACCGCCAACATCTGCATCGGCCAGGGCGTGATGGATGTAACCCCGTTGCAAATGGCGGTGATGGCAGGGGCGCTGGCCAACGGCGGAAAAGTTTTGTGGCCGCGCCTCGTGGACCGCCTGGAAGCCCCCGAAGCGACGAGCCTCGAAGCGCCCACTGTTTTTCCGAAAAACCGCATCCGGGATGAATTGGGAGTGAGCGAACGCAACCTGAACATCGTCCGCGAAGCGATGCTGGCCGAAACCGAAGACATGGTCGAAGGCACCGGCAAAAAGGTGCATGTGGATGGTCTGCGCATCTGTGGCAAGACCGGCACGGCCGAGCGGAAGGAGCAAGGCGTCAAGCGGAACACGACGTGGTTCATTTCCTTTGCACCATATGAAAAACCGCGGTACGCCGTGGTGGTCATGGTGGAGAACGGCGATTCGGGCGGCCGCACCTGTGCGCCCATCGCTCAGGATGTTTATCTCGCGCTCCAAAACCGCGAACTGCTCGTTGCCCCCAAGCGCTTGGCCGCGACGCCCCGATGAACCCGATCGCCCTCAACGAAAGCGCCCCGCGGCTCGACCGACTGCAAATCACCGCCATCCTCGGCCTGATGATCGTGGGGGTGGCGTTCATTTTCAGTGCGACGATGGTGAACGAGAGCGCCGCCAGTCTGCCGTTCATCAAGCAACTTTGGTTTCGGCAGATCGTTTGGTATGGCGTCGGGGTCAGTCTCGCGGTGACCTTGTGTCTCGTGGATTACCACACGCTGGCCCGGTGGTCGTTCGTCGCCTATTGGGGCACGATTTTCCTGCTGCTCGCCGTTCCCATTTTTGGCACAATGCGCGGTGGCGCCCGGCGTTGGTTCGATCTCGGGTTCTTCAGCCTGCAACCTTCCGAGTTCGCCAAGCTGGCGTTCATCCTGGCGCTGGCCCATTTTCTCAGCCGACCGGTGGACGAACTGCGCTCCCCGCTGAATTTCTGGAAGGCGATGGGCTTGCTGGGCCTGCCGTTTGTTTTGGTCCTGAAGGAGCCGGACCTCGGTTCTGCCCTGGTGTTCATTCCCTCCGGCTTTGCCATGATGCTCGTGGCCGGCGTCCCGCGACGCTATCTGCTGCGGTTGATCGGCATCGTGGGCGTGATGGCGTCCTTGATCCTGGTCGACGTGTTGTTCGCCCCGCCCCGGTGGCAGATCAAACTGGAGGATTATCAACGGCAACGCTTGCTGGTTTACTTCGGCCAGGATTTTGCCCCGCCGAACGCCACGCCGGACGAAAAAAAGCGCGCCCACCGGTTGCAACAGGAAAAATCCTATCAAGGCAAACAGGCGTTGATCTCGGTCGGCTCCGGCGGCTTCACCGGCAAAGGCTGGCGCCAAGGCGATCAAACCGCCGGGGGATTTCTGCCGCCGGGCGCGGCGCACACGGATTTTATTTTCTCCGTCATCGCGGAGGAGAAAGGTTTTGTCGGAAGCGTGATGGTACTCACGCTGTACGCGGTCCTCCTCTTCACGGGTTTGAGGATGGCCGGTCAGGCACGCGATCGCCTGGGCAAATTGTTGGCGGCCGGAGTGGTAACACTCCTGTTCAGCCACGTATTCATCAACATCGGAATGAACATCCGATTGATGCCTGTGACGGGTATTCCACTGCCGCTGCTGTCTTACGGCGGGTCTTCAGTGATTGGCTCGTTGATCGCGATGGGCTTGCTCCAAAACGTTCACATCTATCGAAGAGGATATTAACTATGAGTGACAGAAATTCCGGCCGCCGGCGGCGTGGCATGCGCTTCCGCCCCAGCGGCGGCTTGGGCTCGGGGCCGCAAAAAAATGATCGCGAGGCCACGCAGGCCCGCGCCGAAGTCGTGGCGGAAACCGCCGGCGGTCAGGACCGCTTGTTCGAGAAGCGCCATCAGGGTGAGATCGAACGGGCAGAAAACGTTGCGGCCGGCTTGCCCCCGGAAGGGTCGCCCCCGCTAGCGCCCAAGCATGAGCACGGCAAGGGTGAATACCGCGAACCGCACCTGGGCACGCCCGCGAAGGTCGAAGAGGAAAAGCCCTTCGAACCGGTCAAGATCAAAGAACAGCCCAAAGGCCTGGTCGAAACCATCAAAGTTGCGGCGACCAATCTCGTCAAGCGCGTGCAACGCTTGATCCGGCCCCAGAAAAAGATCCACAAGGAAGTCATCATCAACGCCGAGACGCTCGAAACGCGCGTCGCGGTGTCCGAGGACGGCAAACTCGAGGAGTTCAACATCGAACGCACCACCGAGGAACGGTTGGTCGGCAGCATCTTCAAGGGCAAGGTCCGCAACCTCGAAGACGGATTGAAAGCCGCGTTCGTCGACATCGGTTTCGAGAAGAACGCCTTTCTCCACTACTGGGACATCGTGCCGAATCAATTCGACAGCGGAGTGGAAATCGTCGAGCGCCCCACCAAGAAGCGGGAGCGGCCGCGCATCACGCAGAAGGACATACCGCGCCTCTATTCGCCGGGCGCCGAAATCATCGTGCAAGTCACCAAAGGCCCCATCGGCACCAAAGGCCCGCGCATCACCACGAACCTGGTATTGCCCGGTCGCTACCTGGTCCTGCTGCCGAACTCCGATCAAAGCGGCATCTCGCGCAAGATCGAAAATCAGCCGGAACGCCAGCGCCTGAAAAAAATCCTGCGCGAACTGGCCATCCCGGACGGCATGGGCGTCATCCTGCGTACCGCGGGCGAAGGCCAGCAGAAACGTTACTTCGTGCGCGACCTCGCTTTGCTGCTGGAGGAATGGCAGAGCATTCAGGCGAACATCAAGAGCCGCCCGCCCGCCTCGTGCGTGTTCCAGGAGCCGGACCTGATCGAGCGGACAGTGCGCGACTTCCTGACCGAGGACGTGGAACGGATCATCATCGACAACGCCAAGGCCTGCGACCGCATGAAGGAAATGATTTCAAAAATTTCCCGCCGCTCCGCCAGCAAGGTGATTCTGTATGCCGACGCGCAACCAGTATTTGACCGGTTCAACATCAGCAAACAACTGGAGAATGCCTTCTCGCGCCAGGTCCATCTCAAGGGCGGCGGCTACATCGTCATTGATGAAACCGAGGCGCTGGTGGCCATCGACGTGAACACCGGTCGCCACAAGGGGGGCAAGGATCAGGAGACCACCATCCTCAAGGTCAACATCGAGTCGGCCGACGAAATCTGCCGGCAACTGCGGCTGCGCAACATGGGAGGCTTGATCGTGCTCGACTTCATCGACATGAAATCGCGCCGGGATCAGCAGGCGGTTTATCAGCGCGTCAAAGATGGTCTGCGGCGTGACAAGGCCAAGACCCACATCCTGCCGATCTCCCAACTGGGCTTGATGGAAATGACCCGCCAGCGCCACAGCGAAAGCGTGCGCTCGGCGGTCTACGACGATTGCCCCTATTGCAAAGGCAAGGGCAAGGTCAAGAGTACCGAAACCATGAGCGTGGAAATCCAACGCAAGCTCCAGGAAATCCTTAAAAAGCGGACGCGGGACGAATCCGACTTCCAACTGCGGATCGTCGTGAATCCGACCGTGCTGGAGCGCCTGCGCAGCGAAGACGAAAAACACCTCATCGAGATGGAAAAGCGTTACTTCGGCAAGCTTTCCTTCCGCGCCGATCCCGGCATGCATGCCGAACAGTTCAAGATCCAGAACGTGGTCACCAACGAAGAACTCGCCAGCGTCGGCTCGTGAGTTTGGGTTTGAGTTTGAGTTGGTTTGCAACTCCAACCGCCCCGCAGAAAACTGCGGGGCGGTTTTTTTGCGAGCCGACGTAATCGTTGCGTTGGGAGGGGTGAGGTGATAGCCTTTGGCCAGCAAGCCAAGAACAATCTATGAAAACCGCCGCTCGCGATTCTTCCTTGTTACCC
>JANXWY010000259.1 GCA_025350905.1 Verrucomicrobiota bacterium | reverse complement strand
GCCGTCCTGGCGGCTTTTTCCGACTCTGATTCCGCCCGCCGCTCTGCGGCCGTCATGGCCATCCAAGCGATGAATCGCCCGCCCCGGCAGATCACAAGGACTTTGCTTGAGTTTGCCACCAACGCCTCGCCCACGATGCGCTGGCAATCGCTCGCTGCCTTGCAGGGATTGCGACTTGAACAACCGCGGGTTCTCGCGGCGTACGTACTGGCCATGAACGATCCAGATCCCGTCGTCCGCGCCGCCGCCGTCCAGGCCATCAGCCAGGCCTCCGGCTGGACCACCAACGCTGCCCTCGCCGAAGTCACGGCCCGCACCCTCGGCTTGGAGGGTTCGCTGGGAAGTACCATCGTCGGGAAGTTGAACGGTTTGCTCGTGGACGCCGAACCGTCCGTGCGTTCCGCAGCCCGGCGTGCGCTGACTGAGATTCAAATCACGTCGCCCAACTGACCGCGTGACGGAACGGCCGGCTTGGATTCCGGTCTCGACACCTGTCGAGCGGCAGCTGACACTGCCACTATGAGTTGGTTCTATCGGCGGCTGCTGCGCCCCGTTTTGTTTGCTGAAGATGCCGAAAAAATTCACTCGTTCACCCTGCGGGGTTTGAACTGGGCCAGCCGCCACCCCTTGGTTTGCGAAGCGCTGGAATCCTTCCTGACCGCGCCGCCCTTGGCCATTGAACTTTTCGGCCGGAAATTTCCCAATCCCATCGGGCTGGCGGCGGGCATGGACAAAATGGGGGAGGCGGTGCCGGCTTGGGCCGCGCTCGGCTTCGGCTTCAGCGAACTGGGCGGGGTCACCTGGCACGCGCAACCCGGCAATCCCGCGCCCCGGATTTTCCGCGCCAGCGCGGACGAAGCCATCGTGAATCGTATGGGCTTCAACAACGACGGCGCCGTTGCGCTGGCCCATCGTTTGACGGCCTGGCGTGCGCGGGGCGCGTGGCCCAGCCATCCGGTCGGCATCAACCTCGGCAAATCCAAAGCGACTCCGCTCCACGAGGCGCCAGCCGATTACGCAAATTCTTTTCGCGTCTTGCGCGAGCTCGCCGATTTCTTTGTCGTGAACGTCAGTTCCCCCAACACCCCCAACCTTCGCCAGTTACAGGATCAGGCGGCGCTTGACGAAATTCTCGCGGCCCTGCAAGCCCTCAACGGTACCGCCGCCAAACCGATTTTGGTGAAGGTGGCGCCGGACTTGACCTTCGCGGCGCTCGACGAAATCCTCGAACTCGTCGGCCCGCGTCAGATTGCCGGAATTGTCGCTACGAACACGACGACAAACCGGCCGGAATCAAGCGACTTAACCGTTCGCCGGACTTACGCCGAAGCGGGCGGACTCAGTGGCCGGCCCTTGCGCTCCCGCAGCACTGAGGTCATCCGTCATCTCCACCGGCAGACGCGGGGCGCTTTGCCGATTATCGGCGTGGGCGGAATTTTTAGCGCCGACGATGCTTGGGAGAAAATCACGGCGGGTGCCAGTCTGGTGCAAGTTTACACCGGCCTCGTTTACGAAGGGCCGGGCCTGGCTGGCGAACTGG
This sequence comes from Verrucomicrobiota bacterium, assembly GCA_025350905.1. GTDB lineage: Bacteria > Verrucomicrobiota > Verrucomicrobiia > Limisphaerales > JADLHS01 > JADLHS01. The sequence continues at coordinate 15,049 of JANXWY010000259.1, read as the reverse complement.
TGCGCGGGTTGCAACAGCGGCTGCGGGCGGGAGGCTTTTCCACCCTGGCATCGGCGGTGGGGAGCGCAGCACTTGCGCAGCGGCAAGGTTAGCCAATGCCGGCCACCAAGAAATTCAAGATTGTGCTGGTCACGGCGCCGGATCTGAAAACGGCGCGGCGGCTGGCGCGGGCGGCCGTGGCTGCGCGGCTGATTGCGTGTGCAAACCTGATCCCGCAAATCGAATCCCATTACCGTTGGCTGGGAAAAATCGAACGCAGCCACGAAGTGTTGATGATCCTGAAGACCCTCGGGAGCCGGCTGGGCGACCTGGAGAAGCTTATTGTCACTCAACATCCCTACGCCATCCCGGAGTTTATGGTCGTGTCGGTAGCCGGTGGCGCAAAGGCTTATCTGGATTGGCTGTCGCAGTGCTGTCGCCTTGAACGAACGACCCGGGTTCGGACCAAGTTGCTGCGTTCGCGGCCTCGCTGAGGAGAATTCCGCCGCAATAGGAAAAGTTTCGGCCGTTGTTGGCACGAATGGCTCATGCAGGCCGCCGGTCGCCCGTGCGGTTTTGCGCGAGCCCTGGACGTCCCCAACCGTGCAACAAACCGGGCGATGGGCGCAACGACCACTCGTATAGCTCCATCCGTGAAAGCCGCGCCGGGATCGTTCGGATTAGGACTTCGGTTCGGGCGTGGCAAGCGTTGGTTGGCGGCTTAAAATATTCTGGTAAACGCCGAGAGTTGTTACCATCTTCAAGCTCTTGAAACTAAAAAATAGCGTGCGTTCGCCAGACTTTATGTTCAAGACCCGGCTCCTGCACCACCTGTTGTGCGGGGTCGTCACTTGGGGTGCGACGGTCTATCCCTCTCCGTCCGCCGAAGTCCAGGCCCGCGGAAATTATCAGATCGTGGTCTCCAACGAAAAATCGGGCGACCTGACTTTCATCAGCGGCGGCGAGTTCAAGGCGGTAGCAACACTTGCGGTCGGAAAACGCCCGCGGGGACTCCGCTGCAGTCCCGATGGAAAAACCATTTATGTCGCGTTGAGTGGCACGCCCATTGAACCACCGCCCCAGCTCGATGCGAATGGCAATCCCGTTTTTAAGCGCGCGAAGGACGAAGATGACGATCAGGCCGCCAAGGCCGACAAGGCGGCGGATGGCATCGGGGTGGTGGACCTCCGGCAAAAAAATTTCCTGCGCAAAATCTCCGTGGGCTCGGACCCCGAACAGCTCGCGTTGAGCGCGGATGGGAGCAAGCTGTTTGTATCCAATGAGGATGTGGGGACAGCGAGCGTGCTGGACATCGCGTCCGGCAGGGTGGAGCACATCATTCCCGTCGGTCGGGAACCCGAAGGTGTGGAGACCGCGCCCAATGGAAAGTTTTTCTATGTCACCTGTGAAACGGACGGCGAGGTTTACGCCGTGGATGCGAAGACTTTCAAAGTCATTGCGCATTTCAAAGTTGGCGGCCGGCCGCGGTCGGTGGGCTTTCTCCCGGACAGTTCGCGCGCCTACATTCCCTCCGAGTCCACCGGGCAAATTCACATCATTGATGCCAGGACCCACCAGGAAATCAAAGCCATCTTGCTCCCCAAGGGTTCCCGCCCGATGTGTGTTAAAGTCGCGCCTGACGGGAAAAAGGTCTATGCCAGCACCGGTCGCGGTGGCACTGTCTGCGTGCTGGACGCTCTCTCCGGCGATTTGCTGAACACCATCGCCGTCGGCAAACGTCCCTGGGGCATCGCTATTTCGCTCGACGGCAAATTTCTTTTCGCCGCGAATGGGCCCTCCGATGATGTGTCCGTGGTGGATCTCGGCATCGAGCGGGAAGTCGCGCGGATTAGGTCTCCCGGCAGTCCCTGGGGCATAGCGGTTATACCCACCGCGAATTGATCGATTCAATCGCCGACGCTGAAAACTTCCTGCGCCGTGATGCTCTTGGTGAAGCCTGGCTTGAATGCTTTCGCGCGCACCACCGTCGGGGAAACTACCGCAATCGGCTGTTCGTAAAGCAAGTCTGCCTTCGTCGGCACGCTCCCGTCCAAGGTGTAGCGGATGCTGGCATCGGGTTCGCTGACCTTCAAATGGACCGTCACCGACTTGCGATAGTCGCCGCCCAAGGGAGTTATTTCTGGCGGCGGCAATACTTTGGGGCCGGGAAGACTCTCAATCCACGCCTGTAGGAGCGCGGCGCCGCGAGGGTCCATTTCGCTATGGGCCAGCGGCGGCATCTTGGTGCCGTCGAGCCGGCTGAGGCGCATCAGCATGATGGAGCGCCATTTGTCGTTTGGGGCGATGACCCGGGCGCCGTCAATGCCCTCGTCGATCAAGATCGGCCCGTTGATCAGATTCTGATTTGCCATCGGCGTGTCGTAGCGAGCATCGAAATTCGCCACCGTGCCCTGGGGCCGGTGACATTGCGCGCAGTTGGCGTCGAGGTACGAGCGCGCCCGGTCTTCGAGGCTGCGCGTGAGGTCCTCGGCGCGGGCGAGTTTGGAGAGGGTAGCGAGTTTTGCTTCCGACAATTCCGGTTCCAAAAGTCCAACATGATTCCAGGCTCGCAATTGATTGTCCGAGACTCCGGACGGAAAGGTTGAAGCTCGATTCAGTTGGCGGGTCTTGACGCCGAGAACACCGCCGGCCAGCGGCGTGTGGCAGGTGAGGCAATCCTGCCGGCTGGGATAATACCAGGATTGGGTGCGGACTCCGGTCGCCGTGTTGATAAATATTGCCTCCGTCTGATTCGTGGCCAGCAAATCTGCATCGCGCTGGTCGGTCCGCCATTTGTAGGTAACCCCATAGACGCCGCCCGTGGCGTCACATACGAGCAGTCGTGTTTCCAGCCGTCGGGTTACCCCTGGTTGGGTTTCATCGGTGGCCAGATCGAAGTGTTTTACAAAGACGGTGCCGGGCGGAAACGTCCATTCGCCTTCGGCCCGGAAGGCGACCTTTGCCGCCTGCGGCACGGAGACCCAGCGAGCTTTCGTCGCGCCATCGGACCAGAAGGGCACATTGAGCTCATAGGGGATCAGGCTTTCGGAAACCTGGAGTTGAGATTGTACCGGGTCCCGGAATGCGCCGGTTTGAGAGAGCAAGGGCGGCAACGAACCGGTCGCGCGCTCGGGCATTTCGAGGTACGCTTTTGCTGGCGGACGGGAAGTCATTCCGTACGGAAGAGGGCTGGCATCGACCGCGCCTCGCGCCGGCGCTGGCGTGAGCAGGCATCCGATAAACAGGGTGCCAGCCAGTAGTAATCGGCCTAAGACTCTTGGCGGGAGCGTTGGTGCCGACGTCACATCACTTGTCACCGGTCGCAAGCTGGAGGTTCACCGCGGTATCGAGTCCGGCCGCAAATTTGCGGATTGGTTTTTCTACCCCCGGCACCGGAACATAACGGTATTCGCCGGCCGGATAGCCCAGCAGGACGACATAATCGTAAAGTTTGACCGGCGGCCGCTTGGGAAAGTCCGTGAGCAGAATCGTGCCGATGCAGGGGCCGGCGGGTTCGTTCCTTTCGATCGCGGCTGGATCGCGCTTCACCAAGGCTCCACTGGGGAAGACCCACGACTGGGTAAAAGGCGGGGCCATCAGCGCTGTATAACCACTGTCCACGACCAATCCCTCCGGGACGATTTTGATGACCTGGCCGCAAACACACCGGCGGCCGCTAATGCAGGCGACCCGAAGTTCGGCGGCGCGCGGATTGCGGGCGGCCGTTTGATTGGTGACCGAAGCGACGTTCGTCTGCGCCACCGCCGGCATTACCGCCGACAAAATGATCAACCAGTGTAGTTTCATAATCTGACCAGGCTTTAGGCTCATGGGAGTTGTACGGCCCGGTAGAAACGGTACCGAAAATTGGTCGCGCCGGCGTCGATCAGATAAAACTGGTTGGCGGCCGCCGTATTCGTACCCAGGGGGACCCAGTTGATAAAATTCGTCGTGGCGAGCAAGTAATAGCTCTTGCCGGCCACGCCAGCGACCGGCATCTGGAACGAATTGTTCGTGAAGAAGCCGCCGGCGGTAAAGGCGAACGTGGACTGCAGGGTGAACTGGGCCGTGGCGGCGACGCTGTTATTGAAGCCGGCTTTGAACGCATTGGCCCGGACCGTTGTGGTGCCGGTCAAATTAAAGGGGCCGGTGTAGGTGGTTGAATTGGTGCCCGGCAAGGATCCGTCTACCGTGTAATAGAGCACGTCGCCGCCATTCGTGGATTGGAGCGAGACACTGATGGCGTTGTCGAAGCCGCCACCATTCGGCGCGACGGTGGGCGGCGCCAGTGCGGGCGTACCAGCGAGGCTGTTGATCCACGCGGTCAGCACGGACATGGCGTTGGTGTCCACGACATTTCTGGCCAACGTCGGCATCTTCACGAGCGGATCCAGACTCGCGGAACGCTGATACAGAATTGAACGCCAGATGTCCTTGGGCACGACCACGCGGGCATTGTCATAGCCGAGGTCGCCCTTAAGGAGAGTGGCATTGATGATATTCTGGCTGGCCAGCGGGGTGTCGTAACGCGCGTCGAACGTCAGACCGTTGCCGCCCGGGCGATGACATTGGGAACAATTGGCATCGAGATAAGAACGGGAACGGTCTTCGAGCGACGCACTCAAATTAGTAAGGGCGGACAGCTTGTAGTAGCCAGGGATGGCTGCCTCATTGATGGCAGGATTGAACAGCCCGATCCGATTCAGGGTTCGCAGCTGATTGTCCGTGGCGCCAGTGGTCGGATACGTCAGGTTGCCGTTGAATTGCCGCGTATTCAGGCCGAGCACGTAGCTGGCCGCGGGGGTATGGCATTCCAGACATTCGGCGGAACTGGGATAGTGCCAGACTTGCGTGCGCACGCCGCTCGCATTCGAGATCGCAATGTTTTCATCCAAACTGGCGGTCAGCAGGTCGGCTTCACTGTTGTCGCTGCGCCATTTGTAGGTGACGCCGTAAACAGTTCCGACGGCGTCGCGCACCAACAAACGAGTTTCCAGCCGGCGTTTAGCGCCGGAAACTTCGTTGGTGACGAGGTCGAAGTGTTTGACAAAAACACTCCCGGCCGGAAACGACCATTCTCCATTCGTGGCGAAACCGATTTGCTCCCCGGTGGTGTAGGGCGCGCCGTTATTCGGGACGACGAACCAACGGCTTTTCGAAGCCGCGTCCGACCACAGCGGCGTGTTGACGTTGTAGGGAATCAAAGCGCCGGCGGTGCCAAGGTTGGGCGTGTTGGTGAACGCGCCGGTTTGCGAGAGCAACTGCGGTTTGGCGCCGGCAAAAGTCGTCGGCATGTTCAGAAACGCGGGGGCCACGCCCCGACTCGTCAACCCGTAGGCCTGGCCTGTGCCGGCGATCACGCTGATGTTCACCGCCGCGGAAGTCTTGCTGAGTCCGGAGCCGTCGGTCGCCACCGCGGTCAAAGCATAATTTCCGACGGCCAAGCCGGTAGTGGTGACAGTGTAGGGGAGATTGCTCACACTGCCGACGAACGTGCTGCCGACATAAAAACTCACCCGATCCAGAGTGTTGAACTGCGCTGCGGCATCTGCCCCCACGGTCACGCTGGCGGCCGCCGTATAGGTCGAATTGTTGGCCGGACTGTTGAGGATCACGACCGGAGGCGGGTTCGTGACCGGATAAAGCTGGTTCGATGGAATGATGGCCTTGGTGGTGGATGGGCTGCTCCAGGAAAGTGTGGCGACGGCGCCGCCGCCATTTTCGTAGTAATCCATTTGAATATTATAACGCTGTTGCGCCGCGAGCGTAATGCTCCCGCTCCATTCCGTTGGTCCCTGGTCCACCCAATGATCAATGACTAATTGTCCGTTGACCCACAGACGAACCCCATCGTCCGAGGTGGTATAAAACGTATAATTTTCATTGAATTGCGGTTGCACGGCTCCGGTCCAGCGGGCCGTAAAGGTATCCGCGCTGATGCTCGCATCCGGCGAGGCGTTGCCCCAGTTGAAATTCACCACGGCATCCGTGCGGATCAGCGTCGGGGCCGTATTGAAGCCCGGGTTGGTAAACACAACCGGCGTGGTCGTCGTCCAATACGCACCGCGCAGTCCCGTGCCCGTGCCAATCGCGGAGCTGTTCAGGAACGTGGCGCTGGCCACGCCGCTGTTGACAAAGCCGGCTTTGACGGCGACGACCTGAACATTCGCACTGTTGAGCAACACAAACGGATTGGTGTACAGCGTTGAGTTGGTCGTCGGCACGGAGTTGTCCACGGTGTAGTAAATCTTCGTTCCCGGCGTGGCATCGGCGAGGGTGACGGTCACGGAGTTGGTGAACGTGCCACCATTCGGCGCGATGGTCGGCGTGGCGAGAAAAACTCCGTTGCCATAAACCGACAGTGAATATTGCGCTCCGACGTAGACTTTGCCGTTGGCAATCGTGGGCAAGGTAAATTTAACGGCGGTACCGGCGGAATCGCGCGCGGCATTTTGGTCGCTGGCATAAAGTTTTTGCGTCAGATTTGTGGCGTTGTAGGCGCGCAAAACGCAGGGCGTGGCGGGGCTTTGGCCCCCGGAATTGTAGAGCGCCCAGACGATGGCGTTGCTCGTGCCATTCGCGGAAATACAGGCCGTGGCCCCGCCTTTGTTGATGAACGTATCGGGCGTTTCGACCGGAGTCGTGTTGAATAGAGCGTTGTTGATCGTGTAGGCGCCAATCTTTGCGTTCGAGTCAAAGAGGTAGAGGGTGTTATTGAAAAAGGCCGGCGTAGTATTTCGGTCGCCACCGTAACTGCCATTGAATAGTTGGACAATGTTGTTGGCGCCAGCAGCGCCGTTGAAGCGGCCCATGTTTTCCCGATCCATCAGGTAGATTGGGGCCGTCTTGCCGCCCCCAACGACCAAATGTGGATGCGCCGCGCTGCCCGCCGAATCCGGCAGGATAATGGGTGCGCTGGAGCCGAGGTCCTGGTCCGCGCCGCTCAACGCCACGGCATTGGCCGGGGCAAAATAATCCACCAGTTTGATTCCGTTGGTCGTGGAGAGTTTAAGCACGCTCATCGCATAATTGTTCGTGGCGCTGACATAGTTGCCGCCATCGAAGGTGCCATTGCCGGTCTGGAAATACAGGTTGCCTTGCGCATCCACCGAGGGACCACCACCACCGTCCCAAAAGCCGCCGAGTCCGCCGTTCGGTGTGGCATTATAGACGCCGACCTGCTGGGCGACATTGGTGGCGTTGTAGGCCATCATCCAACCATGATAGGGGCCATTATCGCCGTGCGAGGCAAAGGACACATAGACCGCCCCGTTGAGTAGTGTGAGGGCCGGCCGGGAATGAGAGCGCAGGGGATTCCAAAGCACATGCCCCGCCCCGTCATTATCGCCAGTGCCAACGCCCGGATAATTGGTTGCCCCGATGACGTTGGGGCTGTTGAAATTGACGCGTTCCGTCCCGGTGGCCAGATCGAGGGCATGCAGCCGATGCACATAAACCGGACCCGGCTCCTTGGTTTTGACCGCGACGTAAATCGTCTTCGTCACCGGATCGATGACCGGGGTGCTGGTGATGCCGACTTCGGGTGTGATATCGGTGGTGCCGACATCGCCGTTGGGAACGGTCGTGATGCCGGCCGTCGGGTTGATGAAACTGGTCTGCCAGAGTGGGGTCGCGTTGGCACCCCCATTGTCGTCCGCATCGAAGGCATACAGGGTGTTATGCTCCGTGGCGACGTAAACCACATTGTGAGTTCCTTTGCCGGGGATGTTCACATTGGTCATGACCAGCGGCTGGGCGTAGACAAAGCCATCCACCGCGTAGGAAAATATTTTCCCAAAACTGTTTGAGTTCACATTGGCCAGCGTCAAAATGGTTTCGTTGGGGTTCACGCCCATCCGGGTGTTGTCGTTGTGATAGGTCAACACCGCGGCCAGCTGCTGCACGGTGTTGGTGCCGAGCGTGGTGAAAGAACCGGCCGGGGTGGCCCACGTGGTGCCAGCTCCATTCACGGCTTGGGCGGTGAAGAAATAGGTCGTGTTGGTGGTCAGCCCAAGAATGGTCTGCGCAAAAATCCCGCTCTGTCCGCCCACGGGCACATTGTTGGACCAGGCCGCCGGGTTGGCCCCACCGTTCACCGGACCGTAGTAAAGCGTGACGCTGGGCACGTCACCCCCGGTAGACAAGACCTGACCATTCAATGACGCGGAGCTGCCTTGAATGCCCGTGGCGGGAAGATTGGTGATGGCCGCCAGGGTTGGGATCAAGGTGGTGAAGGACCGGGATGGTGTCGCCCAGGAAGTTCCCGCTCCGTTCACTGCTTTGGCGGTGAAATAATATGTCGTGTTGAACGAAAGCCCGGCGAGTGCCTGCGTATAGGAACCGGCCTGCGCCCCCACGACAATGCTCTGGGTCCAGTTTCCCATGTTCGTGCCGCCGTCGGTCGGGCCGTAATACAGCGTGATCGTCGGCACATCACCGCCGGTCGCCAGCACCTGTCCGTTCAGCACCGCCGCCGTGGTTTGGATGGCGGATGCCGGAAAGTTCGTCACCACCGCCAAGGTTAAATTCGTCAGCACGCTCGCCGCCAAACCGCTGACTGCGTAAATGCCCGTGGCGCCCGCGCCCGCCGCTTGGTCAAAGGTGAGACTGGTCAGCGACTTGTTGGCCGCCCCAAACAGGCCGTTCAAATCAATGGTGGTCTGGTAAAATCGGGGATCGCCCACGGGACCGCCATCGGTGGCGCCGCTGGCGAGATTGATACGATCCATGCCTTGCAGTGCAAACCCGGGGTTGAAAAACCAATCTTGGGCGTTGTAATTCGTGACGAACAGACTGCCATCGCTGAAATGCAGCGTGACGTTCGGGGTGCCGCCGCCACTGCCCGAGTGGGCGATGAAGGCGACGCGCAGGTAAACCGTTGGCGCGTCCAGCGTGAGCGTTCCCGAGGTAAGCCCGGTTTCGCTGCTCAAGACCAACGCGTTATTTCCGGTATAAGGCTGGAACTGGAAAGTTGTCCCGTCACCCAAGGCGCTGATAAAACTCCGCGTCGCCGGCAGGCCGTACGTAGTGCCCGCCAGACCGCTTTGATAAAAAGCCGTGTTCTCGTTGGGATTGAATTCCAATGCCGCGCTGCCGAACGGTGGCCCGGCGGCGGTACTCTCAATGATCACGTCCCGGTTGAAACCAGTAATCGCAATTGGAGTCATGTTGGCTGCCTGGTTCGCGAGCGGGAAGGCCAGGGCCAGCGAAAGCAAAACGGATCGTCGTAATTTCATTTTGTTCTGGGTGAGCAAGCGCGTAGTCTATAGCAGGCTTCGAAACAAAAGTCCCGCGAATTAATCGTCCGCAAAACCGGGCGAGGTCATGGAATTAACTTAAAGAATCCGAAGCGAACTGCGATTGGTTCACCGGCAAAATTCGATCACGCGACTTGTTGCATCAGCCCCGTCGAATTATTCGTGATGCTAAGAGTTATATCTGCGACGAACGGAGGAGGGATTAGTAACAATTCAAAGGTCCGGCAACTCGCATCCCCGAGCCATGGTCGGCGTTCGTGACTCCATCGGCCACCGTTGAGTCTCGGTTGCAGATTGAATGGCTGAAATCTAAACTCGCCGGCCCGAGGGAATATTATTCCCGCGCCAGTTGTTGCAAGAGCACGCCCGCGATTTCCTCGTTGGCTGACAAGCTGGGCACCAAAGCGCTGCGCAGCCGCAAGATCAGGATTTCCAATTCTTGAATCGGCCGGTCGAAGACGGTTTCCAACGCCAGCGGTGACACATCGCCAAAGCTTTTGCAATAGCTGTGGCTGCCATTCCCGGGAAACAGCCGCAACAGCAAGCAAATCGTTTCCAGCCAGAGGTCCATGCTCATTTGCCCTCTCGCTTGGGCGGGGGTCCAGTCGCGCTCGACCAGCGAATGGGGGCTGACCAGATCCAACAAGTGCGGTGCACCCTCGACCATCGCTTTCAAGCGCGGCAAGAGCTGGTCGGCTTCCCCCGGATCCTTGCCCAGATGGCGGGCGAGACTCAATACGTCGTCCACGATCACGGGGAGGTTGCTCTTACGGTTGGCCAGGAGGACTCGGATCGCAATGATGCCGAGGGAATACAGGTCGCAGGGCGAACTCAGCAAGGGCCAGATTTCGTAGGGCGCTTTTTGGAAGACCGAGCCGGCGGTCTTCTTCAAATTAGCGACCACGCTTTCTGGCAGCCGGGTCGGCACCGTCCGGAAGCGCGCTTCCTTGGGGCCGACGGCTTCGGACGTATAAACGTGTGCGTAAAATTCGAGCCGCTCCTCGGCCAGCGGCAATTTGAACCACAACAGATCATGGGCGTCCAAACCGAGATAATCCTCCGCCACGAGCGTGCCTTCGATGACGATGCCGCCGACCTCGGACAAAACGTTTCGCATGCGGACGGTGCCGACGCCAAACGAGTGGGCGCCCAGTCCTTCAGGCAGGAAAGGCGAGGGCTCAATCCGCCCCAGCCGGATAAAGTAACGTTGCTCGGTGGATTTGATTTTTAGCGGGTGAGCCTGGCCGGGTCGGACCAGGCGGCCTTTGGCCGTCCACAGCGCCGGAAATTGAGCGCCCACGTCATGCAATTCGACTGCAAAGCTGGCGGGCGTCAAGTTCAGCAACGGCAGTTGCTGGGCGCGGACCCAGGCCCGCACTTCGCAGAACACGTCGCGCAGCAGCGCGAGCTTGAGGAAGAAAATCTCGTGCAGCCGGTCCGTCGGCTTCTCAGCTCCATGCAACAGAAAAGGAATCCCTTTCGGGCTGGCCGCCCAGGTCTGCAGCTCGGCGTAAATATTCCGCTGAAAGAAACGCGCGCCGCCCGCCACGCTACCACTCCAGTCGTTACCTTCGAGAATCTGCACGTAGTCTTCCAGTTGGAGCGGATTGAAGCGCGTCGTTCGGATCAATCCCGCGTGCAGGTTGAACACGGCGCGCACGTCGGGTTGCTGGCTCAAACGATCGAGGCCCTGCACGTGCGAATTGACCGGGGCGTCCGCCGCCGTGGCCAGAAATGTTTTCGGGCCGGTGGCGGCGGGCGCTTGCAAGTAACGGAAGGGGGAGGTCGAATAGGGCGGCAGGCCAAAGGTATCCAGGACGGCGTCATCTTTAAAGAGCCGCCAGTTGGTAAACTCGACCACCGCGAGCAACGGCGCGGTGGCCACACTTCCGCGCTTGATCAGCACCGGGCCCGGATTAATTGTTTCCATGCCGGTCACCAGCACCCTTTCCGGCCGGCTGGCCTTTTGCATGGCATACTCCGCTTGCCATCGTTGATCGAAAGCTTGATTGGCGAGCCGCTCCTGATAATTGGAAAATGTCAGGTCGCGCAAATCCAAGGTCTGCACCCAGATTTCCACCCATTCCTGAATCCGTGCCTCCGCGTCGCAAACTGCTCCCAAATAGACCCGTGATCCCGGCAGTTCGCGCAGGAGGACAAAGGGGCCACTGGGGGACTGCTCATCGGTCGCCACCAAAACACAAATGCACAAGGGGTTGCCTTCCGCCGTGGCGTGGATGGGTGCCAGCAGGTATCCCGGCGGAACCTGCTGATGATTCACCCGGTCATCGTTGCTCATCGTGTCTGCGTTATGGCAGAACCTGCCTTCCGTGCAAAGCAAAACCTTGCACCGGAATTAAGGAATCAGGTGAAGTACTGACGATTGTCCGTGCTCTTCGTCCGGGATTGCGCTTGACGCGAAGTACCCGGCCCCTAACAATTTGGGCAAATTAGAATTGATCGCCAGACAACTTATGAATCCAACGAATTCCAGCCGCGCAGCTCGGATCCCTCCGGGCGCCGCGGCGCAAGGTTCCGAGTCTAACCAGCCCAGCACGGCGGCGCCGTGGGTCTTCGCCGCCCGAATTGTCCTCCTCCCATTGTTTCTGTCGACGCTGGTACTCGGTGGCGTAGGTTGCGGCACCTCCAAACCGCAACCGGTAGCGTGGACGCTCAAGATTACCAAGCCAGCTGGTCTTGAAGTGGACCTGGTCAGTGTCACGGCCCGGGAAAAACCCCGTTTGGACGCCTACCCCATGGACAAGTACTGGTCGCCCGGTGACTTGGAACGGAAGAATGCCGGCAAACTGACTTCGCCGCCACAAAAGGCGACTTGGGAAATCGACCGCAACGACCCGATCTGGAAGCAATGGTTGGGGCGGAGCGTGACCGGCATTTATGTCATTGCCAATCTCCCTGGAACTTTTGAGGCGCCGGACGCGCGTCGGGAATTTCTCACCTTGGATAAGAATCATTGGGATCCCAAGGAACGTTATATTTTGGAAATTGAGGTTCTGGAAAATCGCATTCACGTGATCACCCCGGAAAAACCGTAGCCCCCAACCGCCCGCGACCTTTTCGGCGGTGTGTCGTCGCCGAACGTTTGCTGGCCGGCATCGATGCGATGATCTTTCTTCCGGCGCGCAATGCCAACATTTGGTGACTTTGAAACTTTCGGTGAGCCGCTCGCGATCACGGAAGATCGCGGTCATGTTTCGACGGTCTGGCGCGCGCGCAAAGTCGGTGCCAGCGGCGATCCCCCCTTCGCCATCAAGTATTATGTCCCCCACCGCCGCACGCCCGTGCCCGGCCGGCCGGAGGACGCCCTCGAGAACGATCCCGCTCAGAAATTTCTGGCGGGCATCAAGCAGTTCCAGAAAACCCACCGCGAAGGCGGCCGCAACCTCGCGCCCATCCATGACTTTGGGTTCGCCGAAGAGGGCGTTTGGTACGCCACCGACTTTTACCCGCGCAACACGCTCAAAGCCTGGATCGCCCGGCGCGGCGGCGTGGACAGCGCTGCGCTGCGGCAGGTAGTCCACGGCCTCGTGACAGGCTGCCTGGCGTTGAAAAGTGCCCGCGGTTTTTCACACGGCAACCTCAAACCCGCCAATGTTTTTCTGGTCGGCAAGCCACGTCCGCTGCGCGGCACACCCTTGCATCTGGCCGACGCCTATCCCGCTGCGCCCCTCCAACTAGCCCGTGACGAGCGGCGGGGCGGGGAGGACCTACCGGCGCCGGAGCTTGAAAAAAGGGACCTCCGGGCCCTGGGCGAATTGCTGTTGCAATTGGTGGAAGGGCGGCTGGTCACCAGCGCGTACGACTATAACTACCCCGTCGCCGCTTCAACCGTGTGGACCAACCTCGGCGGCGAGGGCGAACGTTGGCGCGAACTCTGCAATCGGCTGCTTGATCCGCAGTTGTCGCTGGAAAAGGTGAACCTGGAATTGTTGGCAAAGGATTATCGGCCGAGCAGCGTCAACGCCAACATCCCGGTGATTGTGGTTGCCTCGGCAGTCATTTGTTTGGTGGTAGCCGGACTTTTTTGGAAGCGTGCCAAGCCAACTGTTATTCTCCCCCCCGATCCATCGACCGTTGCTTCCGCACCAACCAAACAGCCACCGGTGGTAACGCCGGCAGTAATGCCGGCGGCAATACCGCCAACGATCACGGCGTCGCCATCTGATCAGACCGTGACGGAAGGCGAGGTCGCTAAATTTACAGTGGTGGCAAGTGGTACCGCACCGTTGAATTACCAATGGAAGCGGAACGAGGCGATTTTGAGTGGTGAGATCGGTTCCACGTTGACGTTGAGCAGGGCGACCACCAACCAGGCCGGCAGCTACACGGTTCAGGTGAGCAACGCGGTTGGGTTGGTGACGAGCAGTGCCGCACGGTTGACAGTAAGTGTGCGGCCATTGGGACCTACGATCACGGCATCGCCGTCCGATCAGGCGGTGACCGAAGGCGATACCGCGAAGTTTACAGTCGTGGCGAGTGGCACCGCGCCGTTGAGCTACCAATGGAAGCGGAACGACTTGGATGTGAGTGGTGAGACCGGCTCCACGTTGACGCTGAGTAAGGTGACCATGAGTCAGGCCGGCAGTTACACCGTCGTGGTGAGCAACGCGGTTGGGTGGGTGACGAGCAGTGCCGTGCGGCTCACGGTAAATGTGCAGCCGTTGGCTCCGACGATCACGGCGTCGCCGTCTGATCAGACCGTGACCGAGGGCGAGGTCGCGAAGTTTACGGTCGTGGCGAGTGGCACCGCGCCGTTGAGTTACCAGTGGAAGCGGAACGAGGCGATTGTGAGTGGTGAGATCGGTTCCACATTGACGTTGAGCAGGGTGACCACCAACCAGGCCGGCAGCTACACGGTTCTGGTGAGCAACGCGGTTGGGTTGGTGGCGAGCAGTGCCGCACGCCTGACGGTAAGTGTGCGGCCGGTGGCCCCGGCGATTACGGCGTCGCCATCCGACCAGACCGTGACGGAAGGCGATAGCGCAAAATTTACGGTAGTGGCGGGTGGTACCGCGCCGTTGAGCTACCAATGGAAGCGGAACGACTTGAATGTGAGTGGTGAGACCGGTTCCATTTTGACGCTGAGCAAGGTGACCACCAACCAGGCGGGCAGTTACACGGTGGTGGTGAGCAACGCGGTTGGATCGGTGACCAGTAGTGCCGGACGGTTGACGGTAAGTGTGCGGCCAATGGCCCCAACGATCACGGCGCCGCCGTCTGCTCAGGCGGTGACCGAGGGCGAGGTCGCGAAGTTTACGGTCGTGGCGAGTGGCACCGCGCCGTTGAGTTACCAGTGGAAGCGGGACGACGCGAATCTGAGTGGTGAGACCGGCTCCACATTGACGGTGAGCAGAGTGAGCACCAATCAGGCGGGCAGTTACACGGTGGTGGTGAGCAACGCAGTTGGGTTGCTGACGAGCAGCGCCGCACGGCTGACAGTGAAGGTGCGGGCGGTGGCCCCTACAATTACGGCGTCGCCGTCCGACCAAAGCGTGACCGAGGGCGAGGTCGCAAAATTTACGGTCGTGGCGAGTGGCACCGCACCTTTGAGTTACCAATGGAAGCGGGACGACGCAAATCTGAGTGGCGAGACCGGCTCCATGTTGACGCTGAACAAGGTGACCATGAGTCAGGCGGGCAGTTACACGGTAGTGGTGAGCAACGCGGTTGGGTTGGTGACGAGCAGTGCCGCACGGCTGACAGTAAAGATGCGCGCGGTGGCCCCTACAATTACGGCGTCGCCATCCGACCAAACCGTGACGGAAGGCGACGACACAAAGTTTATAGTAGTG
>JANXWY010000190.1 GCA_025350905.1 Verrucomicrobiota bacterium | reverse complement strand
GTGGCATGCCCCCCTCACCCTAGCCCTCTCCCCCGCCGAGGGGGAGAGGGAATCAGCTTGGAGCACGTCGCGTGGCATGATGGTTCGTGCCGCTTTAGTCGGCGCGATCGGTCTTTCGATTCGCCTTGCCGGACGCTTTCGCCGCCGGCACTTTCAATTTTTTGAACTCGCGCGTCAGATTAGTCAACGATGCCTCGACGCCCATGCGTTCCAGTGAACTTGCGCCCACGAACCCGACCGCATCCGTGTTCTGCAACACGCGCTCCGCGTCCGCCGGGGTATTGATTGGCCCCCCATGGCACAGGAAGAAAATATCCTTTCGCACCCGGCGCGCGGCCTCGATGATGGCCTGCGTGCGCTGGATCGTGAAATCCCAAGTCACGACTGATTTCTTCACCCCAATGCTGCCACCGACGGTAGTGCCGACGTGGGCGATGATCGCATCCGCACCCGCCTTCGCCATTTCAACGGCTTCCTCCGGCGTGGCGACATAGACGACAGAGAACAGGTCCATCTTTCGCGCGAGGGCGACCATCTCGTATTCTTTCTGCACGCTCATGCCGGTTTCTTCCAGCACGCCACGGAAGTGTCCGTCCACGATCGTGTGCGTGGGGAAATTGTTCACCCCACTGAAACCCATTTCCTTGACCCGGCCGAGCCAGTGCCACATCCGACGCCGCGGATCGGTGGCATGAACTCCGCAAATTACCGGCACTTCCTCCACCACCGGCAACACCTCGTATTCACCGATCTCCATGGCGATCGCGTTGGCGTCACCATAAGCCATCAGGCCACAGGTGGACCCATGGCCCATCATACGGAAGCGGCCAGAGTTGTAGATGATGATGAGATCCGCGCCGCCTTGCTCGATGAATTTGGCGCTGATGCCCGTGCCCGCGCCGGCCGCGATGAGGGCGTTGCCCTGCTTGAGCGTGGCGCGGAGTCGGTCCACGACTTCTTTACGCGTGTAGGGATTACCTTTTCCAGTCCAAGGATTCGGCATATCAGGGTGTGTTTGACTTCAATCGTACGGCAATTAACCGAGTTGGAACAGGGCGGCTCCCGGGAGCCGCCCTGTCAGATTCAGAAACGCCCGGCCAGAGCTCGGCGTCGGACTAGCCGGCTCGAGCCCCGGCGCCTTCCTCCATGCGCACAGCCTTGTACCCGCCGATGGTCTTGAAATACACCAACAGCAGTAAATAGATTCCGGCCATCGTAGCCGGGATACACGAATCCGCCTTCAAGGTCTTGCGGTCGCCGATGATGCTCGCATCAACTACCGACTGCTGGGCTGGGGTTTTGGTCACCGCCGTCTGCGCTTCGGAAAGCTTCGTCCCATCGAGTCCAGAGACTTCCCCCAGAAACAAGAACTTGCTGGGGGTGGAAGACTTGTATTGGGCGTACACGGCCGGAGCCGTCGTGGTGAGGTGTTCGGTCGTGAAACGGTCCTTGGCATACCCGAGGCCGGGGCCGCCGATGAGGCCGGCGGACATCATGCCGATGCCGCCCATGATGGACATGGCGATGGCCCCGGTGCGCGGGAAGCGATCGCCCACTACGGCCAGCATGGTCGGCCAGAAGAAAGTCTTGCCTAGCGCGTAGACCGCCAAGGCAATCATGGCCCCCACGAAGGTCTGGATCCCACTGACGAGTTGCAACCCAATGGCAGCCAGCACCGCGCAAATAACGAGCAAGCCAATCGGAGAAACTTTCAAATTCTTCTCAATGAATTCGGCGCAGAAGCGCAACGAGAACATGAGGAGGGATGTGAATACGAAAAGGATCTTGCCTTGGGCCGGGCTCAGGATGTTGCCCGTAATGTTTTTAATCCAACCATCCGTCCCCAGTTCAACCGCACCCACGAGGGCGTGGGTACCAAAGAGGATAAACAGGAGGATGGAGCCGATGGAAAAATTAGTCTTGAACCCAACGACCAGCAAGAGCGCGAAGGCGACTGCCCACGCGAAGAGACTCCAGGTGGTTGAGTCAAAAAACGCACTGCCCGTGAAGAACGCGAGAATTCCGCCCAACTGATCCTTGAAGAAAAGTCCCACCAGACTGCACGCGACCAGGGCGCCCAAGATGCCCACTTCCTTGAGCATCTGGCCGACGCTCAGGCCTTTGGCAGAAGCCTCGGACTTGGGGAAATGTTGACCGAAGAACGCGATCCCGTACAGGACCGTCGGCACCAAGAAGAGGCCGAGTTGCAGCTTCCAGCTCACATGCATGCCGTCTCCGAGAATCCAGCCCACCAACCCACCCAGGACCAGACCGGCTGGCCAGCTCGCATGCAGAATATTGAGGTAGTGGGTGCGGTTCTTGGGAAAGAGTGTTGAGACGAGCGGGTTGGCCACGGCTTCCAAAGTACCGTTGGCCAGCGCAAAGACGAAGGTTCCGATATACAGAAACATGTAAGCCGTGCTTTGCGCCTGCCCCTTCACCGCCGCGAAGGTGATGAAGGCCGACAGCACATGGAACAGAAAGGCCGCGATGACCAGCTTGCCGTAGCCAATCTTGTCCACGATCACTCCGCCAATAATGATGCCGAAACAAAACCCGGTAAAACCCGCTCCGCCGATCGCGCCCAGTTGGGCGCCGGTGAAGCCGAAGTCGGCGGCCCAATTAGCCAGAATGCCGCCGCGGATGCCAAAGCCGATGCCGGCAGCGAGAATGGCCAGAAAGCCGGCCCCCAGCAGCCGTTTGGCGTTTGGTGCGATCGCTTCGTTACTGACGTTCACTGTACTCATAGTTTGTTGGTGGATTTAGTTTGGTTTGGTTTCGGAAGGAGATCAAAACGTGAAGGCGGGCAGTCGCACTATGGCGCCGCCTTTGAGCGCTGACTGGTGCGCGCACAGGCCGACACAGGTCCAGTTCGCCGACTGCTGGGGGTTCGGAAACGGGGCGCGCTGCTCGACAAGCGCCGTGGCGAATTCGTGGACCAAGTGCGGATGACTGCCGCCGTGTCCGCTGCCTTGCGTAAAGCTCAAATGCGTCTTCTTGCTCGCGTCGTAGACTCCGTGTTTCGTGTATTTCGCGATGCTGCCGGGCAGGCGCTTGGCAAAGTCGGGGCACTTGACCGGTTTGGGGATTTTTGGTTCGGGCCGCTTGGCGGTGTGCAGGACCAGCGGTTGGTGTTCGACCAATGGCCATTCCACCGAAGCCTTGCTGCCATAAACATCAATGCTCTCGCGATATTGGCGCGCCGTGTCAAAAAGCGAGCGGATGATCCGGGCGTTAACATCCGTGCCCTTGAATTTAATGTGCGCGGTCTCGACGGCAAACGGCGAACCGTAATGCTGCTGGAGTTCTTTGCGAACGCTTCCGCTGCCAAAACAACTCACGTATTCGGCTGGTTGGCCGATCAAGCCCGCGACCGGACCGACACAGTGCGTGGCATACCACATCGGCGGGAGCCCGGGCCAGTAATTGGGCCAGCCATCCATGTCCTGCTGATGACTCGCCTGCACGAACTGAAGTTTGCCGAGTTGGCCGTCGTCGAGCAGTTCCTTCATGAACAGATATTCGCGGGCATACACAACCGTCTCCATCATCATGTATTTCAGCCCGGTCTGTTTCACGAGAGCGACGATCTTTTTGCAGTCAGCGATATTGGTGGCCATGGGCACGGTGCACGCGACGTGTTTGCCGGCCTTCAGCGCGGCGATGGACATCCAGGCGTGGTCCGGAATCGGCGAATTAATATGGACCACGTCCACCGATGGATCCTTCAGCACGGCGGCGAAGTCTTGGTAGCGCCGAGCGACACCAAAATAATCCCCCACCGAATTGAGCTTGGTGGCATCGCGCTGGCAAATGGCGTAACAGGTGGTGTGGGGATGTTTCTGCCATAGCGGGATAAACTCCGCTCCAAAACCTAGCCCGACGATGGCGACATTGATCTTTCGCTTGTTCATTCAATTCCCAACGGCCCAACTTCGCGGATTTCCGTGAAGCGATCGGACCTAGTCAGTGACGTGATGTTGCGCATATTGCTCCGGATTTACCCCACGACTGTCAAGGCTAACTTACGCGCCGCGGCGAAAGAGCGCACGGCGGTAGCCAAGGAGTAGCAAGCGAAATTCAGGGATAAAGGTTTAAGTTGATTTTGCTGGCGCAACTTTCACGGATTTGGTTGAGTCAGGGCATGTCCATTCATCTTTCGGAAACCCTCGTTGAGGGGTTGCCTCA
>JANXWY010000187.1 GCA_025350905.1 Verrucomicrobiota bacterium | reverse complement strand
TCGATGGGCGGAATCTGTTCGACGCGGCCGAGATGGAGAAACTCGGCTGGATTTACAAGAGCGTCGGGCGGTGAGCCAAAAGTTCAAAGCCGGGAGTCGAGCGTCGCGGGCTGTGGCTGGTTCTCGCCCCGGGGTGCTGGTCCTGCGACCAGCCGTGGAAGTCGCCGCCGGCGTGATCTTCCGCTCCGGCCTGCTCCCTCCTCACGCAACGGCATGCGGACGCGCACCTGGGTGGCTTGTGGGAATTTCCCGGTGGCAAGCGCGAACCGGGCGAAACGTTCGTGCAATGTCTGATCCGCGAATTGCGCGAGGAATTAGGCGTCGAAGTCGACGTCGGCGAATTGTTCGAAAGCGTGACGCACGCGTACGTTGACAAGACGGTTCACCTAAAGTTTTTTCTTTGTCGGTTGTCCGCCGGCGAACCGCAACCGCTCGACTGCGCGGCGTTGAAATGGGTGGGGCGGGAGGAATTGGCCACCTACACTTTCCCCGCCGCCGATGCGCAACTGATAAAACGGCTCGCCGCCGCACCGGACCGGTGGTCATAGGTCGTCGTGGGCGGTTTGTAGCTTGAGAGCCTTCAGGACCATCGCCGCGCGTCAAAATCGCTTTCAAGCCGAACCACCAGCGCACTTACCGCGACCAAACAAAACCGAGTTGAAATTGAATAGGGCCGGTTTGCCGACCGGCAAAAGCTAATCGACGATAAAACCAATCAATTCTACCGAAGGATGATTAGTTCCGTTCCTGCGCCATTTTGTTCCACTAGCGGAACACTAAGTGGAGGTGGAAGGAAGTATTGAGCACGAAACAGTGCTTGGCACAAGTAGTGCAATTGGGCTGATTCATGCGAAAACCTTTCTACACACGCGTTGGGCTCAAGCTTGTCGTTGACCGACAAACAACCACTCGACGCCAGTGTTGGCCATACCCTAGGCCGCGAACTAACGCCGCCAACACCAAATCCTATTTCGCTTAGGACGCACACGAGAATTTCGGAATCGGCAATGCAATTATGATCATCAAGGACGCAATGGTTGGCTTGCCTGTGGCGAGCAAGACCAATCGGTTATTGGTCTGTCAGGCGTTCACGTTGATCGAATTGCTGGTCGTGATAGCCATTATTTCGATTCTTGCAGCCCTCTTGTTGCCTGCGCTGAGCGCAACGAAAGAAAAAAGTCGAACCATCGTTTGTTTGAGCAATCAAAAGCAAATCGGGCTCGCAATGACAATGTACTCGGACGACCACCAAGATTTGCTCATCCCGGCCGACTATGATCTACGCAAAGGCGCAACCATCGACGATGGCTGGCCAAATATCTTGCACAACAATCACTACCTTGCGGCGCCCACGACGGATAGCTATTACAAACTTTCACTTGCTGGATCGGTGTTTCGCTGTCCCTCAGGTTTACCCGAGGTTTACTCCCTGAACCCTAGTTCGCGCGCTGATCCGGAAGGAGCGAAAGCATGGCCATTCGCCTCCACGAGCACGGGCAAAAAATATTTTATAGATTGCTGGTATGGGATCAATGGCACGACCGGCACCCCAGAAAATTCGCCGTTCACGCGTGTACCGCTGGACAATCGAAAGACAGTAATCAATCACTTCAGCCGGGCGGCGATGGTGCCACGAATGCCGGTCATATTCGATGGATTTTGGATATTGAACGGCAAGAATGAACGGGTTAGCGCCCGTCACGGCCGGCGAACCAAGACAAATATTTTGTTCTTCGACAACAGCGCGGCGACGTTCGATACGTTCAAGTTACCAAGCGTCAAATCCACCAACAGTACCTCAGTTCGCTGGCGCTTTTGACCGAATCGAATCATCGGCGGAGAATCGGAATGGCCTCACAAAAAACTATGATCGCCCTTTGGTGCAACATCCTAGGCAGTCTTGAACGGGTGGGCTGATGGCCACTTTCGCTCCCGGATTGCGATCAAATTTTTTGCAGATATTGAATTCATGATATGAACGGAAGCAGCGGCAGCACAAAAAAGAAACTGATCGTAACGGGTTCAGTTCTCGCAATCATTTGTTCAGGCATTTGGATTTACCGGACCGAGTTTGCGCAGCCTGTGTTCAACGCTAAACTCCATGAGGCAGTCGGTCAGATCATGGCAGAAGAGACTTCCCGACTCCTGGGTCACAATGCGAAATTGGTGATCGTGGCGATGGACACCCGCCACGCACCGGAATTGAAACTTCAAATTGAGTCCTTTGAAAAGCATCTCGCGATGCTCGGCGGCATCACTGTCAAAAATCGGATAATGCTCGATCCTGGCGAAAATCCAAAATTTCGCGCAGGATCAGGGCTGTCCGAAAAGCGGTTCCTCAAGATAGCTCGAAAAAGTTCCGATGTTGATGCCATCGTTTCTTTCGTGGGTATGCCGGAAATAACGGACACAAACCTGGCGTCATTGAAATCGATTCCAAAAGTCATTGCCGAAACGCATTCGCCGGAAAAATTGATTAATCTCTTGAACAAGAAAATCCTGAATATCGCCATCGTACCCCGTTTTGAATTCCCCGCCCCGGGGCCGAGGACACCCGAAACGAGTCGACAATGGTTTGACCATTACTTTCAAGTCGTGTCTGCGGAAACAGCGCTCCCATTGCCAGACACCGCGCCGTGATCCGCGTGAAACTTGTTACCATTCAATCCACCGAACAAGTGAAACGACCTTATCCTTGGAAGAGCAGCCTTACTCAAGGGCTATGACCATTTCTCTCTAATTCTTAAAAATGCAATCCTATATGAATTCTTCCGTAACCAAAAACAACATGCTCAATCAACGCCTTGCTGCTGTACTTCTCATTCACCTGGCTTTTGCCTTCACTTCCAATTGTTTGGCGGCTAAGACTTGGAAGAGCGCCGCGGACGGAGACTGGCGAGTAGGCACCAACTGGTCCGGTAATCTGTCGCCCGATGCTACCTCTTTCATCGACATCACCACCAACAGTGGAGTGACGGTAATTATCGACGCGCTGACCGATCCAACCAACTTGACGGTGCAGAAACTGACGCTGGGTGCGCCGCTCGGCGCTACGAACACAGTGTTCCTAAGCAATATCGGCACAAACAGCCCCCTCGTTTTCCAGAGCGGCCTCGAACTCCTGGATGGCGCCGCCATTCGCATCACAAACTCGGCTGTGCTCGTGAGCCTCACCAACGACCATGTTAACATTGATGGATTGCTAACGCTCGACAGCGGAGCGATCACATTCGAAGGAGGCAACACCGTGACCGCCCGTGTCGGGCGTGTGACCAGTGGCACCCTGACCATCAACGAAGGTGCGGTCTCATTTGGCGTGGTCACGGTAGGTGGCCTCGCCAATTCTTCTGGACTCGTGAATATGACAGGCGGCGCGTTCAACATCTCCTCATCACTCAGCATTGGGCGCAACTTGGGAACAACCGGCACTGTAGCCGTGCTCGGCGGTCAACTCGCCGTGCTTGGGGGTGATACTCGCGTGGGGGATGCGGGCATCGGATACTTGACCGTGTCCAATGCGACCGCCTGGCTAACCAACCTCAATGTCGGGCGGGACGCGTTCTCCGCCGGCACCCTGAGCCTCGCAAACGGCGGTTCGATTTTGCTATCCAACGATCTATCGATCGCACGTTTCAGCGGATCTACGGGAACTGTTTTTGTGACGGGCGGCCAACTCATTGCGAACGACCAGAAGATTTACGTCGGGCGAGAAGGGAGCGGCCAAATGACGATTTCCAATGGTTCCGTGCAGGCCGCGAGCCTTTTGATTGCCGCCAATCTGACAAACAGCCCTACGGGAAGCTTCACAATGCACGGTGGCAGCCTTAATCTTTCCTCCAATCTTTTCGTTGGTAGCACTGGCTTTTCAACGGGACAAATGGTTTTTACTGGCGGAACGATCACGATTACAAACTCGGCAGCGACCGCAATAATGAGCATTCCAAGCGGTGCCGTAACCTGGAAAGCCGGAACGCTCACTTCAGACAGCTTGCTGCTAACCAATTCTGCCGCCCAATTCCTTTTCAAGGGCGGCATACTCAACACCAAATCCATGAAGGTGGCGAACGGCGCCGCGTTCGTGGTTGGCGATGGCGTGGGCGCGGCGACCTTGCACATGGATGGCGGCACGCATTCATTTGCCAATGGCTTGATCATTTCAAGCAACGCAACCCTCAACGGTTGCGGCACGATCATCGGCACCATAATAAACCACGGCACCATCTCGACCAACTGTGGTGTCGTGCTTGTGCGACCCTCGATTACGGGGCAGACCAAGACCGGCAACAACAATGCACTATCGTTCACCACAGTGAATGGCCAGTCTTACACCCTCGAATTCAAGAATGCGTTGAGCGACCTGAATTGGTCAGCGCTTCCACCGTCCACCAACGGCAATGGCAGCGTGATGACGATCAGGGATACAACTGCGAACACGCAATCTCGGTTCTATCATGTGCGCACTCAGTAGTCCCCAAGTAGGTGGACGCCAAAACGAAGCCGCTGTCGGCGGAGTACCAACAATTATCAATGGCTTTATGCGGAGCTACTGCCCGATCCGTTGTGCCTTTGTGTCACGCGGCTGACCACCGGCAAAAGAACCTCAGCGACCTGCTGCATCGAATATTGTTCCAAACAGCGGGCCCGTGCTTTTTTCCCTAGGGCTTGGGCTTCCTCGGGGTGTTCAAGCAAACCACAAATCGCCTCGGTCAACTGGCCTACGTCGCCGGGTGGCACTAGGCGGGCGCAACCATCGAGCGCAAGCGGCAGGTCGGAAACGGTGCTGGCCACAATTGGTTTGCCCATTGCCATCGCGTCGTAAACTTTCATTGGCATCTGATGGCGCGCGGCCTCGGTATCCAACTGGGGAATCGCGACTACGTCCGCCGCCGCCAGTAGCATCGGCATGTCGGAGTAGGGAATAACTGGAATCCGGATCAACGGAAACTCATCCCACTCCGGTTGGCAAAAATCGTCCGGCCGGCAAAGCACGGCGAGGCGAGTTCCGGGAATGCGTGACACGGCCTTAGCCAGCGACTTCAAACCCTTGTGTGTCCGCCGTGTGCCAGGGAACAACACGACTTGGCCGGAAAAGCCGAACTGCTTGCGGGCGGCATCGCGATCAATGGCAGCGGGTTCAAATAGCTCAGTCGGACAGCCGTGCGGCACCAGCGTTCCGCCGAAGCGCTTTTGCAACGTGGTGGAAGCCACGGTGATTGCCGCCGCGGCCACCGTAGCCTTACTGAGGATTTGGAGGTAAATGACCGAGGCCGGATCGCGCAGGTCGGTTAAGGATTCCCCTAAATCCCGCTTGGGATGGGGTGCGAGCGCCACATCCAGATCATCCAGGTCGAGGATCAGGGGGACGCCGCGGCATTCCGCGGCAATTAAACCGACGCCGTATGATGCGAGATAGGGTTTTACGGCGATCAACACGTCACCACCAGCAGCCGCTACAATCTCGAGCATGCTTTTGTAAAATTTCGGAAAACTCTTCGACTCGACGGGTTTGATCCATGGTTCTTGCGGCAGAGCCCCCCAAGCCCCGCGATGTTTTACCGGGCCAATCAAAGTCACTTCCGCAAAGTGGCGCGCGGCAAGGCCGAGTCGGTGCGCACGCATAACTGCGTTCGACGTAAGATTGTGGCTCAGGATTGTAATTTTCATTAGTCTTGATTTTCCGCTTTTCAAAAAAGGCGCACCTCAGGAACATTCCATGATCTGGGACGGACTCAGGGCGGCACGACTTGGCTTTGCGATTCGGGAACTCCGTGGCGAACCGCTGCCTTCAATCCGTATAACGCCGCGTAAGGTCCGTTGGCTTGCAACAGCTCGGACGGGGTACCTCGCTCGACCACACGGCCAGCTTCCAGGCAGATAATAAAGTCCGCGCGCGCGGCATGGCGCAAATCATGGGTGATCAGAAAGGTGGTCGCTCCGTAATCGAGTCGCTCGAGAGATTCCAGCACAGCATGTTCGTTCATTTTATCGAGACCGGTCATCGGCTCATCGAGAATCAGGATGGGCGCTTTACGCACGGCAGCGCGCGCAATGGCAAGCCGCTGGCGCTGGCCTTGGGACAAGGTCACGCCCCGCTCACCGAGCACGGTGTCGTAACCTTGCGGCAAAGCCATTATGAAATCGTGCGCATTGGCGAGGCGCGTGGCCGCAATAATTTCTTCTTCCGTTGCGCCCGTCGCTCCGTGCGCGATATTCTCGCGTACACTCGCGGCGAAAAGCAGATTATCCTGCAACACGGCGCTGATTTGCGAGCGCAACGATCCCAGCGTGAATTCTCGGACGTCATGGCCGTCAATAAGCACCCTTCCTTGGACCGGGTCGTAAAGACGCAGCAGCAGGCTGACCAAAGTTGATTTGCCGGAGCCCGAGGCGCCAACCACTGCGATACACTGCCCCGGCTTGACGTCGAAAGTGATTTCGCACAACACGGACTGTGCACACTCGTAGGAAAAGCTGACGTTTTCAAACCGCACTTCGCCGCGAAACTCCGGGGCAATTTGAGCGCCGGGTAGATCGCGGATTTCTGGTATGTGATGGAGCAAATCGAGCACCCGCTCACCCGCCGCCGCCGCCTTGCCAAGGCGCGCGGTGTACTTGGCGAATTCCTGGATGGGTCGGAAGACATTCTTAAGATAGGCCATGAAAACCAGAAGCGCCCCGGCACTGAGTTCCTGTTGGAGCACCAGCCGCGTACCGTAAAACAAGACCAGCGCGCCACCGATTGCGGTGAGCAGGTCCACGGACCGTTCAAGGCTGGCGGCCAGCCGCTTGGCCCTCACATCTTGTTTCAAATTCTTCTTACTCTGCCGTGCGAATTGCTGCTCAAACGCCGTTTCCAAGGACAGCGCCTGGATCGTTTTGATCGCGGTGATGGATTCGGAAGCGGTTGAAGCCATGGCGCCTTCCCGTTTGCGTTGCAGGCGCGCGACCTCGTTGATTTGTTTTCCCATCGTCACGGTCCGCAACACGAAGACCGGCAAAACCGCCAAGGCCACCAGCGTCAGCTTCCAGTTCATCCAGAACATCAGCGCAACCATGCCGACCAAGATGAGAGCTTTTGCGATCATGGGCAGGACGGCTGTGACGACCACGTCTTGGAGCAATCCAACGTCACTGATGACCCTTACCACGAGGTCACCGGTTCGCGCTTTGGTGTGAAATGAGAGCGAGAGATACTGCACATGACGGTATAATTGTGAGCGCACCTCAGTGAGGACGCGGTTGCCGATCTTTGCGAAGCTGACCGTGGTCAAGTAGCCGGCCATGGCGCGAAGCGCCGTTATGGCAACCATCGTCGAGGCCATCATCGCTAGCAACGTGATGGGTTCAAAAATATCGAATAGAGTAACCTTGTAACCGTGTGCGCCGTGCAGCTTATTGATGACGCGGTCGAAAACCACTTTCAGGGGCCATGGTTCCAAGAGCCGTAACCCGACTTCCAGCAACAGCGCCGCCCAAGAGCCGGCAATCAGCCACCCATGTTTGCGCGTCTCCGGCCAAAAGTGACACAGCACCCGCCACAGGCCGGGTAGATTCTTTTTGAATGGTTCAGGCTGCGACATTTTTCTGTTCGAGTCCAGCAAGCCGAAGGATTTGCAGCGCGTTCGAATCCCAAGTGTAATCGCGCAGCACGGTGGCGCGCCCCGCGCCGCCCAACCGTGCGCGGAGCTGCGGCTCGGTGAGCAGGCGCTCAAGCGCCGCTGCCAAGGCGGAGGCATCGCCGGGCCGCACAAGCAATCCATTTGTTTCCGGTTGGATTAATTTTTCCAGTTGACCAATCCGACTCGCGACGACCGGGACGCCGGCGGCCATGTATTCATATACTTTAAGCGGTGAAAAATAAAACTTCTCAAGTTTAGGATAAGGTGCGACCGCAACGTCCATCGAGACCAGCAGTGCCGGGACATTCTCCGGGGCAACCGAGCCGGTAAAAACCACCGCGTTCAGCAAACCCCGCGCCGCAACGTCCGCCTCCAGTTTTTCCCGCTCCGGTCCGTCGCCGACAATCAGCAAGCGCGTACTTGGGAGGCGCGCGTGGAACTGCGCGAAGGCTTCGATCAAAATGGAAAGTCCGTGCCAAGCCTTCAAGGTGCCCACGAAGCCGACGGTGAAAATTCCCGGCGCCGATGGCAGCGCCGGGCTGAGGTTTCCGGGAAATCGCGCCGGATCAACGCCGTTGGGGACGATATGAATTTTGCCCTGAGTAACGGGAAAATTCTTGAGATAATCAGCCACCTCATCCGAAACAGCAAGCAGCGCCGTGGTCGCGCCGAAAACTCGCGTCGCCGCACGTTCCGCCCCAGCCCGATCTACCAGGACGCGATACTCAGCTTGTTCCTCGATCAAGGGGGCGTTAACTTCAAGCAGGCTGGGCACACCGTTTGCATGTGCAAATTCCATCGCCGCATAACTCCAAAGCGAGTAACGCTCGTAAATGAGATCGAAGGCTCCTGCGCGCTCAAGTTCCTCGCGCAGTCGCAAGTTTCCCGCGAGCGCAGCCTGCTCGCGCTCCGCGCTGTCGCATTTTGGAGGGCGTGGCAACCGGTGCAGGGAAACTGATTTCAGACCCACGGGCGGTTCACCTTCGCCACTGGTCGTGAATAGTTCGACTTGTGCGCCTTGTCGCAGAAGCGCGCTTATGATTTCCTGCGCGTGAATGGAACAGCCCTTTCGGCCGAAGACCGGCACGCCGAGATCCGCGCTGACGTAGGCAACTCGTGTCATAGGTGAATTAGATGGTGGTCTCGGTTGATTGAGCAAAATCAACCGCCGGATTTTGCATCGCGGCAACCAATAGCATTTTAAGCTGCGCGACATTGGATCGCCGATCAAAGCGTTCCTCGATCACTTTTCGGCCTTGCGTGGCAAGCTGCTGGCGCAGTGTGCAATCGCTAAGCAGTAATTCCAATTTCGCCGCCAGGCCTGGCACGTCCCCCGGGGTCACCAGCAGACCGCTGACGCCGTCTTCGACCAATTCCTCAATCCCGTCCATGCGGGTCGTGACAACTGGCACGCCAACCGCCATGGCTTCCTTGACCACATTCGGCAAAATGTCGCGGTCACCATCATTTGCTTCGATGCATGGCAAGGCGAAGACCATCGCCCGCTCATAATGCTTGCGTAACTCTTCTTGCGACAGCGGGCCGACCATTTTCACGCAATCACCCACACCAAAATCCCGGATCTGTTCTTTGAGCGACTTGGAAAGGACGCCCGTACCGACCAATTCGCAGGTGAATTTAATATTCCGCCTTTTCAATTGGCAACAAGCCGCGATGAGATCACCGAATCCCTTTTTCTCCACCAGCCGGCCGACGCTTAAAATCAAAGGTTCGTGCGCAGGGCTTTTTCGCAACGAAAAAGCGCTGAGGTCGAGGCCGTTGTAAACCGCGCGAACTTGGCCCTGTCCGGCCAGACCGGTGCAAATTTGGTATGCACTGAAACGGCTATTGGCAACCACAAACCGAGCGCGGACCATTCGTTCTTGCAATTTGGGCGAGGCGAAAGGGTTGTTTTGAAAAATGTCTTTGGCGTGAGTGGTGATGCTGTAAGAGTTCCCCGTAATCCGGTGAACAATCAGAGCAACCTTGGCCGGCACATTAGCGTAATGGGCGTGGAGATGACGGATATCGCGCAACTCGCGAATGAGACAACAAGCCTGGCAGAAGGCCAATCCCGCACCCACATCGGCGCGGGCGCGGACGGCCCGCATCGCGTTGCGAAGAGCGCGCCACCAACCACGACGATGCTTTGACCAGACGTGGAATTGCCCACAGAGTACGCGGAACGGAGCCGAAAGAATCCTTTCCGGCAAATATGTCACGGGTGAGCGAACCAGTTTGGATTGCCCGTGGCAGACGGTCTCAGTTGGCCGCTTTAACGAAAAAATGTGAAGCAAGAGACCCTGCTCCTCCAATTCCAGAACTTCGTTGAGAATGAAGGTCTCCGACAAACGCGGAAACATCTTCAAGACATAACCCACACGCGCCGGCTCGGTCGTTGGTTTAGAGCCCGGCCCGCTCATGCAGCAAGGGCTGACGACGGCGTCGCCGCCAGCATCGCCTCCGCCATGCGAGGCAAGCTATCCAGCCCGTTCATGTTGATTCGCCCTTCAATTTTCATCGGCGGCAAATCGCGCGCCATCCATTCCGCAAGCCGCTGCGGATTTAGATCAGCGAGAACGAGCATGTCAATCAGGCCTAGATCACGCAGGCGTTCAGCGCGGATGATCTGTTCGCGGCGCGGCTTGTCGCGCGGAACAATGAGAGCCCGTTTCTCGAAGGAGAGAACTTCGCATACGGTGTTGTACCCTCCCATGCCAATGACCCGGTCGGCACGAGCGACGAGCATCGTCGGTTCGATAATGAACTTGACCACGCGAAGGCGCGAATTCACTGCCGCCCGTTGTGCCAGGCGCTGCTGCGCCTGCGCCGACATGAACGGTCCCGTGACAATCACCCCATAAGAGTCCGGCGGCAGTTCAGCTTGGGAGAACGCTTCGGCTAAAACTTCGCCATCCTGACCGCCTCCCACCAAACACAACATGAGCCGACCCGGAGGCAGGGAAAGAGATTCAAACGGATCAACACCATCGGGGCCAGAAAGCGCGGCTCGCTTTCGTTGGTCGAGGTACCCGCAGAAGCGGATCTTTGAGGCGATCCCAGGCGGAAAGCGGTACTCGTCGATCATATTGTATATCGCCGGATCACCATAGACCCAAATTGCATCGTAATGATCGCGAATCGCCTCCTCGTTCTTCCAACGCAACCAATCCCGATGCACCGACCAAGGCTCATCCAGCACATCACGCAAGCCGAGAATACAGCGAGTGTGGCCGGCGGCCCGGATTTGTTTTAGCGTCAAATCGAGTTCCCGGTAAGCGCCCCTTGGCAGGTTATCCACGATGAATAAATCCGGCTTAAATTCCTTGAGCGCGGCCCGGATGGTCCGCGCACGAAGAGAAATTACCTCCTTCAGTGGCAGATCAAGATAACGCGGTTTGCAAATGCCATCAGCACTCTTGCTCAAGCCCGGTAAAGTCACACAATCCATACCCGGTGGCATTGAGTTCACAAAAACGCTGGCTTCGCGCGCTTCGGTTATCATCAGGTTGACGGATTGCAACTTGGATTCGGCCAGAACCTGGGAGATAACGAGATTCCGGCGGAGATGGCCTAACCCAACGATGCCGGGCGAATACAGCGAGATATGAGTTTTCTTGGGTGTCATTTTGATTAGTAGAAAAGCATTTCAACGGTTCGAGCAAAAATAAATCGAACCGCGCATTGCGGTGAAAGTATCGAAATTGAATTGAGAATTGCTAGACTCGCAACGCTCCCGCGATTGAAGAACAAGATTGGCAGGCTCGGCCGCTATAGCCAAGTTATGCCGCTTGGTCCCCAGATCCAAACTATTGGATGAATAAAATGGAATTCTCATTTTCAGAATCACGTGGGTCTTGCGACCTTGGCTTCATTTGATCCTGCGAGCAATAGCGACAGTTATGCCAAAGTCATTTTGCCCCGCTGGGCGGCTTATTTCTTCACCTAGTGTTCCGGTTGCGATTGAATTTTGGTGGCCATCTGTTCCGACTCCGGAACGCAAAGCCGTGCCATTGCCGCCAGTCGGATCCGCTGGCCACGCGAGACCTCGCCGACCATTTCTCAAACAAGGTTGGCCCTGTCACATTTGGCTTTGACTTACCCAAAACTTGAGCGGTTTTGAATCTGAACTCGCCAGGGGGATGAGCTTCGCGCATGCTTCGCGACCAAGCATGGGTGCTAGCCAAAAAAGCCGATCACGCCTCCTCGCTTCGTTTGCATTGGCAGTACTGGTCGCCCTGCTCGGCCTCGCCTTGCGCGCATCGGACGGCCCACTGGGGGACGGTCTAGTGCGCGCCAGCTATGATTCACTCCATGTTTTGAACGGCTCGCGCTTGGCGGTGCTAGCCGATTCACCCATCGTCATTGTCTACCTCGATTTAAATTCATTTAAATCGATGAAACTTGATCCGGCGCAGGCTTGGCCGCGCGATCTGCATGCGCAGTTACTCCGCAGGTTAAAAAGCGCCGGCGCGCGGGCCGTGGTGTTCGACATCATCTTTAGTAACGCCGGGCCAGATGTAGCCGCTGACCGTGCATTCGCAGAAAGCATGCACGAGAATAGTCGCGTGATCCTGGCCGGTGAATTGAATGACGACGCAAGTCACGTAACGAGTCAGGATCAACCGTGGACCCGCACGACCGCGGTTTCCCCACCATTGGACCCGTTTGCCACCAACGCCGGCGGGTGGGGCGTCGCGTCGCAGATCGTTGATGATGATTTTGTCGTGCGACGTTATTTTGCAGGATTCACTTCCCAGGTGCAGCCTTCACTCACTTGGGCCGCCGCCGAATGGCTGCAACTTCCCGCCACGAGAATCCGCGACGCCGTAAACGGT
Organism: Verrucomicrobiota bacterium; assembly: GCA_025350905.1. Classification (GTDB taxonomy): domain Bacteria; phylum Verrucomicrobiota; class Verrucomicrobiia; order Limisphaerales; family JADLHS01; genus JADLHS01. The sequence continues at coordinate 30,248 of JANXWY010000187.1, read as the reverse complement.
GCGAACGAACACTGGCTTCGCTATTACGGCCCGGCGTTGGCGATTCCAAATGTTAGCTACGCCGAAGCGCTTGCGCCCTCCGGTGTGCCGGTTGATTTTTTCCGGGATAAAATCGTTTTCATCGGTGCCCGTCCGATGGCGGGCAATTTCCACGAACGCCAGGATGAATTCCGCAATCCATTTCACTCGTGGAGCCATAAGGAACTTTTTATGCCCGGCGTGGAAGTCAATGCGACCGAATTGTTCAATCTCGTTCGCGGCGATTGGTTGCGGCGGCTTGCGCCCGGCACGGAATCGGCGCTCCTGCTAATGGTCGGGATGCTGGTCGGCGGGGGGCTGATCTGGCTGCGACCCATTCCAGCAACCGTCGCTGCGTTTGCGGTTGCCGGCGTGGTCGTGGCATTGGCTGGGTTGGGTTTTTCTCACGATCTCTGGTTTCCTTGGCTCATTATTTCTGGTGCGCAAATTCCCGTGGCCCTGAGTGGCTCGGTCTTGTTTTACTCAGTTGAGTGGTATCGCGAGCGCAAACGCTACGAAGCTGCCAAGCGAAGCGCCGATGCAAAAATCCGCGAACAGGCTGCCCTCATTGACAAGGCGCACGACGCAATTCTTGTGGAGGATCTCAACGGCACAATGGCCTACGTGAATCCGAGCGCCGAGCAGCTTTATGGCTGGAAACTAGTGGAGCTTCAGCGTGAAGACGTGTGTGCTGAATTGTTTTCTCCGGACACGGAAGCCGCCCGCACTGCCCGCCTTGCCGCGCTCAAGGAGGGTGAATGGAACGGAGAATTGCGCCAGCAAACGAAGACAGGGGAAATCGTGATCGTCGCGAGCCGTTGGACGCTGATTCGCGATGATGCCGGCAAACCGAAAGGGTTGCTGCTCATTAACGACAACATTACCGACCAAAAGCAATTGGAGGCGCAATTCCTCCGCACCCAGCGCATGAATACCATCGGTACGCTCGCGGGCGGTATGGCGCATGATCTCAACAATGCGCTCGCACCAATCCTGATGGGCACCCAACTGCTGCGCCGCAAGGCGACCGACGATGAGACGCGCGATCTACTCGGCCTGATAGAATCCAGCACGCATCGCGGTGCGGACATGGTGCGACAGGTATTGCTGTTTGCCCGCGGTCGTGGCGGCGAATCCGAACGGATCGGGCTTGGTGCGCTGGTTAAGGAACTCGAGAAAATAGTGCGGGAAACATTTCCAAAATCCATTGTTATCGATTCCTTCCTGCCCGGCGACCTTTGGCTCGTTTCTGGCAACTCGACCCAATTGCATCAGGTACTGCTGAACCTTAGTGTTAACGCCCGCGACGCGATGCTGACAGGCGGTAAGCTGACCTTCGTCGCCGACAACGTGGAGCTTACGAAAGCCGAAGCGGCCGCGATTCCCGGAGGGAAGCCAGGCGAATTCGTTTCGTTGATCGTTTCCGATACGGGCACTGGCATGCCGGCGGAAGTGCGCGCGAAGATGTTTGAGCCGTTTTTCACCACCAAAGGGGAAGGCACCGGTATCGGTCTTTCCACCGTGTTGCGGATCATCAAAGGGCACGGCGGCTTTCTCCGCGTCGAAAGCGAGGCGGGACAAGGCACGGCGTTTGAAGTGTTTCTCCCTCGCGCAATCGAGCCCGTGCCCGTGGCCGCCTCCGGAGCGAGGAAAGAATTACCACGCGGAAATGGGGAATTGATTTTGGTGGCCGACGACGAAAAGGCAATCCGTGAATTGGTCGCCGCGGAACTGAACTCGTTCGGTTACCGCGTGTTGACCGCGACGAACGGCGAGGAAGCCGTTGCCCAGTTCCGTCAATACGCAGATGAGGTGCGATTGTGTATTACCGACGGCGCCATGCCAGTGATGGATGGGCATCAGGCAGTGGCAGCGTTGCGCAAACTAAAACCCGGGTTGCCGGTGATTCTGACAAGCGGAGAGGCAGACCCGGGCGGCGACCTTGGTGTGATCGTCAGCAAACCCTTTGCGTTGGAGGAACTGTTGGTCGCAATTCACCAGATTCTGGAAACGGAATAGGAGCGGGCATGCGCGGTCCGGTTGGCCCCGGTTCCAAGCTTGGAATTCGGGTCGCGTCCGTTACTATCGCCTCGAAATGGCCACAATGCACCAGGGTAGGGAAAGGTTTTCCTGTCTCATTGTTGAGGATGACAACGCCTTCGCTACGATGGCGGCGCAGATGGTTCGCAGCGCAGGCGGCACAGCAACGCTGGCCGAGGATCTGGCTGGGGCCCGCAAGGCAACCGCAAACCACTCATTCGACCTCGTTCTACTCGACAATCATTTGCCCGACGGCAAAGGCTACGATTTCTTCGATCAACTCGCGCGCTGCCACCCCGAATCACCCATCGTGATGATCACCGGCATGCCGGACCTCGGTCAAGCCGTGGCGCTCACGCGCAATGGATTGTTTGATTACCTGACCAAGCCCGTGAGCGTGGATGCGTTTGCGGCTTGTCTGGTTCGGGCAAAGTTGCGGCTCGCCGCGCGCGACGTGCCGGCGAAGGCCGCGCAGTGTTTTGGTGAATCCGTGGCGATGCGCGAAGTCATGACTCAGCTCCGCCAGGCGGCAATGCATGCGACGAGCACAGTGCTACTCACCGGCGAAACGGGCGTAGGCAAGGATCTCGCGGCGCGAGCGCTGCATGAACTCACGTTCTCAAATGCCAACGCACCGTTCATTGCCGTGAACTGTGCCGCGCTGCCGGCGGAGATGTTCGAGTCGGAATTGTTCGGTGCGGAGCGCGGCGCCTATACGGGTGCGGATAAAAACCGTGCCGGACTCGTGGCGGCCGCAGCGGGCGGAACGCTGTTCCTCGATGAAATCGCAGAAGTTCCGCCAGCCTTGCAGGCCAAGCTGCTGCGCCTACTCGAAGCGCGCGAGTTCCGCTCGCTGGGCAGCGTGGAAAGTCAACGGTTCACGGGGCGATTCGTCGCGGCCACGAACAAAAAACTCGCGGCGGAAGTAAAGGCGGGAAGATTCCGCGAAGATTTGTGGTATCGGTTGGATGTGTTTGCGGTCGAATTGCCACCATTGCGAAAACGGCGGGCGGACATAACCGGCCTGGCGGAATTGCTGCTCACGCAACTGGCACAGAAATATTCCCGCAGCAAGCCGCTGCTGCGCTCCGAGGATTTGTCGGCGTTCAACGCGCACAATTTTCCCGGAAACGTGCGGGAGTTGCGCAACGTGCTCGAACGTTCCCTGTTGCGCACGCCGCCGGAAAGCAAGTGGCTCAAGCTGGATTTGAACTGGTTAAGCCGCGAAACAACCATGTCCGCGGCGGCCACCCCGGCAACCAATGACGCTTTGCCGCCGGAACGCATCCTCAAACCGGTGGAAGCGCAAGAATATCTGCTGATTCGAGACGCATTGCGCGATTCCAACGGGGGCATCCGGCGCGCGGCAACGAAGCTCGGCATGTCGCCCCAGGCTTTGTTGCGGCGCCTGGAAAAGTGGCCGGAGCTGCGTGTGACAATTGACTAGCTAGGAATAACAAGAGCTCACAGCGGCTCGTTTCATAATCGGAATCCGCATCCGATAATGGAATGGGATTCAGAGCGTCCAACACTCCTGCGCACGAACCATTTCCCCGCTAACGCGAGATTTCCTTTGGAACACCATTGCCGCCATGAACTAATTAATCCATACCTGATTGCGATGAATAGTGGTTGGCGAATTTGTGGTTTACTACCAAATCACTTGCTCTCGGCCTGAGGGCTGAGAATCGAGTGGCGTTTGGTTTCCTCTGGGCTTTTGGTTACATGCCGGACAAGCCACCGTTCGTCAATCGAACAAAATGGAAGATAGAATGAACGCCCCGAATCCCGGCGAGAACACCGACCCGGCGATTGGCGAAAAGCGCCATTTGAGTTTCCAAGCCATCGGGGAGCCGGGGGGATCCTCCGGCAGGACTCGCTGGGGGCTGGGCAGGACGTTCCAGGGTGCGGGCGTTTGGTACAATACTGTGTACCCAAACCTGCTTCCTGAGTTCGTACAACCGCACCTTTGCTTGGGGTTTACCGCGCATGTTCCATCCTTGTTCCGAAAACAGAACAGTTGTGCGAAACAATTAGCAGGATGATCGCTGATTTCGGTAGAACCAAAGTGATTTGACCATTGGCAAAGACGCTGCTAGAGAAAACCCATGCCAAAGTGATAGTTGTATGTCATGCTGACTAGGTAGCAATGCGAGTTTTTGCTCCTCAACCCGGGATGCGTTCCTGCCGCGGCAGGCGGCAGTGCGGTGCCGTGGTGTCGGCGCTTGTTCTGAGTACATTGATGTTCGCCGAGTTCGCGCGCGGGCAATCCCTTCAAGATCTGTTCACCAACCGCGAGACCATTACCGATACGACGGGCCTGTTGGAACAAACCAATCACGCCGCCACCGTAGAAGCCGGCGAGCCGAAACACGGCGGCAAGGTTGGCGGGCATTCGCTTTGGGTTTCATGGGTTGCGCCAACTAACGGGGTGGTTCGGTTCAAGACGGAGGCAAGTGCTTTTGACACTTTGCTCTCGGCCTATCAATTCGCGACTCCGAATGGCTCCACCTTCGCCGATTTGCGCGAGGTGGCGAGGGTGGACGATTCCGAGGGTTTGGAAGATGAAAGCGAGATCGAGTTTGGCGTCTTTACGGGGGAAAAATATGAGATTGCCGTGGACGGATACTTTGGCGCGGTGGGGACGGTGGAGCTGAGTTGGAACTTTGATTCCTTGGCCGTGCCGCCGGCGAAAGTGCTCGCTTCCCCGCCGGATCGTTCGGTGAACCTCAACGAAACGATTTCGCTTATTTATACGGTCACGAACGCTACGGGCAGCCAGTTCAATTGGTATTTCAATGGAAACGAGATTCCCTCCGCCACCAGCACCAATTTGGTCATCCCCAATTTTCAAGCTACGAACGTGGGGCGCTATAAACTCCGAGTGAGTTCCAGCGAAGGAATCCATTACTTCTCAATTCCGACCGAAATACAAATCAACACTGAAGGGGCCTCGAACACCTTGGCGCAGCCAAAATTCCGCGACGCGCCAGCCACGCCATTGATCAGCGAGATTGCCACTGGCGGCGGTAGTTCATTACGCGCGTTGGGTCTGCTTTCCCCCAGCGGCGGCATCACAATCAGCGGGTTCGGCGTGGTCCGCGGTTACAACGGGAGTCAGATCTTCAACACCACTTATGCGGTTACCAACATTCTGGAACCTCCGCATTGCGGAGTTGCGGGCGGCGCGGCCTATTGGCTGATCTATCAAGCGCCCACTAATGGCACGCTCACGCTCGACACGTTGGGGAGCACGTACGATACGGTCCTCGAGGTCTACACTTTCAACGGAACGCTCACCGGTTATCAGGACTTGATTTCCTTGGTTTGCGCTAATGACAGCTTCGGGACCAACGGTCCATCACGCGTGCAGTTGCCGGTGGTCAATGCCCGCCAATACCTAATCGCGGTGGATGGGGTTAACGGGGCGTTCGGCACGGCTTGGTTGAATTACAGCCTGAATACCAACCAACCGCCGCAAGCGCCTTCCATCATTGTTGCCCCGAAACCATTGACCGTTGCTGCCGGTTCGACGGTCACGCTCGTGGCGCCTGTCACTGGCAGCATGCCAATGGCGTTCACGTGGCGCAAAGACACTGTGTTGATGGCGGGCCAATCTGCCGCCGCGCTCACGTTCGTCAACGTGACCAACACAGCCAGCGGCAATTACGCTTTCACGGCCATCAACGACCTCGGCAGCGTCACCGGGACGATTGCACTCAAAGTTGTTGTGCCGCCGTATTGTACGCTGGTGCGTATCCCGAATGGTATGCAACTTGGCTACCTAACATTCTCCAATCAGATTTACACGATCGAGGAAAGCACCAATCTTTCCACCGGCTGGAGCGCGTGGCCTGGGTCGCTGGTTGGCAACGGCCTGACAAATTTCTTCACCGTGGTAAACTCGGGAACGAAGTTCTATCGTGTGCGGGTCGAATAATACCTTTAAAGTTTCATCGTCAATTGTTCCGTGAACGGAACAGTTACTTCGGCGACGAAACACAGATAAGCCCTTTTTCTGGCAAAAACGCTTTGGCAGGCGGCCTGCTTGGAGTTGCTTGATGCCCCGTCGCCAGTCGCCTCGGCTCCAAACCAGAAGTGGAAGCAAACCTCGATCAGAAATCAAAGTCGAAGCAAAAAGCGGAGAGGCCGCATACCGGCGGCTCGCACCCAGCGGTCGAAAATGCTGAAATGGAAGTTCCGATTGCGGTCGGGATCGACCGAAGCCAACTCCGATCCTTCCCTGAAATCAGATTTCATTTTCCACCGCGCTTCCCACAACATCAAAACGTGCGATGGCTTTGCATTTTATCTCTTGGCGGTGCGCTGACGACATTTGTCGCGGGCGCGCAATTCACAAATTCGGCTGCCAACAAAATGGAAGATAAGTCCGCCAGCCAACTCATTGAAGCTGCCGGGCAGGTTGAGTTCAGTTCCGGCGGCCGCACCAATTGGAGCCTGGCTACGAACGGACTTGCCTTGCTGCCCGGCGATCGGGTCCGTACGCGCGCTGCGAGCCGCGCCGCCGTGCTACTTTCCGATCGCAGCGTCATACGTTTGAGCGAACGCACTACGCTCGAAATCCTCCCGCCGCGTCGCGCCGAGAAGAAGCGCTTTGGACTTCCGGGCGGGGCGATTTACTTTTTCAATCGCGAGAAACCTGCAGATATCGAATTTGACACGCCGCTCGCCGCCGGGGCGATTCGCGGCACGGAATTCTTACTCGCCGTGGCCGAAGCCAATTCCGCGCTGCGGTTGGCGCTCATTGATGGCCGCGTTGCGTTGAACACCCTCGAAGGTGAAGTCGCCCTTGAGCGCGGCCAGGAACTTGAATGGAAGCCCGGCCAACCGCCAATAGTGACTCCCCTCCTCAATGCGCATACCGCCATCCAATGGGCACTTTATTATCCCGCAGTCGTGAACCCAGATGACTTGGACTTTGAAGCAAGCGAACGAGCTGCGCTAAATGTAGTGCTGGAGAAGTATCGTTCAGGTGATTTGGTAGCCGCACTCGGCGACTGGCCGGACGCCGCCCTAGTCCATGGGGTGGGCGCGAAAATTCTCCGCGCCCAACTCGAACTCGCAGTCGGCCGCGTCGCGAACGCGGAAGCATTGATCGCCGACGTGGCGAACGATGCTCCGGGGCGGATCGCGCTCCATGAATTGATCGCCGTGGTGCGTGGCGATTCAACTAATCGAGCGGACGCGCCGACCCTCTCCGCCGCAAACAGCAGCGAATTTTTGGCCCAAACGTACTCCCTTCAGGCGCGCGCAGACTTGATTGGCGCACGGTCAGCGGCCAAGCGCGCCGTGGCGCTTGCCCCCAACTTGGGCTTTGCGCAGGCGCGGCTGGCCAGCCTGGATTTCGCATTTGGCAATCGTCGTGCCGCCCTAGCCGCACTCCGGCGCGCGCTTGAGTTAGCTCCGCGCCTGGCGCCAGCTCATTCATTGCAGGGATTCATCCTGCTGGATCAAGGTTTGGTGCCTGCCGCCCAGACCGCCTTCAGCCGGGCGCGCGAACTGGATGCCGCCTTCAGCCCCGCCTGGTTGGGGAACGGACTTTGTTTGATGCAGAAGCGGCAATTCACCGCGGCCCTTGCCGCGCTCCAGGTCGCCGCCGCGCTGGAGCCGCAACGCGGTTTGTTTCGTGCCTACCTGGGCAAAGCCGCGAGTGAACTGGGCGATTTCCGGGCGGCCCAGAAGGAATTCCGCCTGGCTGAGCAGGTCGATCCAAAGGATCCTACGGCCTGGCTCTATTCGGCGCTTGATTTGTGGCAGAACAACCGCCTCAACGAAGCCCTCCGCAGTCTCGAACACTCCGCCGACCTGAACAACAATCGGGCCATCTTTCGCTCGCGGCTATTACTCGACGAAGATCGCTCCGTACGCAGCGCCAATCTCGCGGCGATTTATTCCGACGCCGGACTGCCCGAGGTCAGTTATCACACCGCCGTGCAATCGGTGAGCGAAAGCTACGAGAATTTTTCCGGCCACTTGTTTCTGGCCGATAGCTACCAGGCGATTCAGAATGCAAACGGCTTCGACCTCCGAATGGAGACCGCCCGTGAAAGTGAGTTGCTCGTCGCCAACTTGCTTGCGCCGTCCGGTGGCGGCAATCTCTCCCAATTGCTGTCTCAGCAGGAGCATTTGCAATTCTTCGATCCCCGCCCGGTCGGCGTGAGTTCACTCACCGAGTATGGCAGTGACGGCGACTGGCGGCAGTCAGGAACGGTCTTCGGGACGATCGGTGGATTCAGCTACGCGTTCGACGCGTTTTATCAACAACTCAATGGCCAGCAGCCAAACGGCCAATCGGAACAAACCCAGTATTATCTGACCCTCAAGCAGCAGGTCACTCCCGCGGACGAAGCCTATTTCCAGATTGGAAAATACAAGGCTGAAGCCGGTGACGTTGCGAATCGATTCGATCCCGCTACGACTACGCCGGGTTTCAACGTGAACGAACAGCAAGAACCTACCCTCTATGCAGGTTGGCATCACACTTGGGTGCCCGGCAGTCATACGTTGTTCCTCGCCGCGCGACTCGATGATCAGTTGTCGCTATACGATCCGAACAAGAACATTTTATTTCTCTTGACCGGTCTGTTTGGCCCGCCCGTCAACCAGGTCCAATCCGGCCCGGTCATCCCGCCTGTGAATCTGAATTTTTCGAGCGATTTCAAGTTGTATTCTGCGGAACTGCAACAGATTTGGGAAACCGCGAATTATTCGCTCATTGTCGGTGGACGGTGGCAGTCGGGCGATGTGAGTTCGGACGCGGCGATGACCCGCATATTCCCCGCGCTTGCCGAACAGGTGAATGGTACGCTCGAACGCGGCGACCTCTATGCCTATGGTTCGTGGCAAGTCCTCGAACCGCTCCGGCTCATCGCCGGAGTCAATTATGACCACCTGACGTTTCCCAACAACGCCGATCTTCCGCCGTTTCAGGCGGGAGAATCCTCACGCGAACTCGTTTCGCCCAAAGCAGGGTTTTTGCTTGAACCTTGGAAACGCGGGTTGTTCCGCGCGAGCTACACCAAATCTCTCGGCGGTCTTTATTTTGACAACAGCGTGCGCCTCGAGCCTACCCAGGTGGCAGGTTTCAACCAGGCCTTTCGCAGCCTGATTCCCGAAAGTGTCGTTGGCCTTGTGCCCGGAACAGAATTTACTACCACCGGAGTGGCTTTTGATCAGTCGCTGCCAAGTGGAACCTGGTTCGGCCTCGAACTGGAGCAACTCGATTCCACTGGCACACGTGACGTCGGAGCGTTCAGCAGCTTCGTTCCGTTGATCGCCCCGGCGACGGCCACCAATACCCGCCAGACGTTGGATTTTCGCGAACGGAATCTGGCCCTATACGCCGGCCAATTGCTCGGTGACAATTTCTCCGTCGGGGGACGGTATCTGATAAGCCAGGCCGCCTTGAATCAGAACTTTCCGGATATCCCCCCCACCGCGACCGGTCTCAACCAACTGGAAGGGGAGGAGCAAGCCACACTGCAACAACTCGCGTTGACGCTGAACTTCCAACATCGCAGTGGCGTGTTTGCGCAGTGGACTTCCGCTTGCTATCACCAGAACAACTCCGCCTACCCGGACGAGGCCTTCTGGCAGCACAACCTGATGATGGGCTATCGTTTTCCGCGACGATCGGCGGAAATTCGTTTCGGCGTGCTTAACCTCTTCGAGACCGATTACCGGCTGAACCCGCTGAATCTTCATGCGGAGTTGCCTCGCACCCGAATGTTTGTGACGAGCCTGCGATTGAATTTCTGACGACGTAGGACAATATGAAATGTTGTGAGCCTAAAAAGTGACGTGATTTATGGCCGTTCACATTCATCTGGACGATAATGCGCCAGTTTTGAGACGGATGCACATTGACCATGTGCTGACGGCTTCGCTGCGGTTGTACCGTGTGGAAATGCACTTGTCCATCAAGGGTTGGCGTACCAAGTCCACTAGCTAGCGGGACTCCTGCTCGCTCAGCCACAGGGGAGTGGAGGCATTTTGTTGATCCATGGGAGTTATCTATTTTTTATTCCCAATTCTTGCTCACACTCCTCTCCACAGTTTCTACAGGACCGACCTTGCAAAGGATTTGAAGATTTTTTTGCGACTGAGAAAAAGTGCATCGGACATCCCCAGAAATCTCATGACTTGATCCTGTCCAGATGGGTGCCGAGCTGTTCCTCAGCCCAAACAGTCTCAAGGCTCAATTCAACAACTCGGTGGTGAATTAGAGCGGCTGAACGGGACCGTGCCTTGGTCTAGTTCTCGAATTTTTGACCAGAATTGCTTGGCGGGTTTGGTTCGGCAACATTCCCAATTTTTGAGCGTGCCCAAACTGACACCAAGCCCCGCCGCCATGGCTTCACGGGTGGACTTAAATTGCTTACGATGTTCAGCCAGCATTTCAGTCAGCTGATAACCATTTCTGTACGGTGGCGAATCCCCCCTTACAACCCTGATCACCAGATGGCAAAAAGGGATCAGAAACCACCCCTTCCGCCAATCTTTAAAAGGGTTTTATGAGTTTTCCCAAAATAGAAAAACTCGAAAAACCCGGTTTTCTTCTGACACAATTCTGACAAACCGATTTGCGGTATAAAAAAGCCCCATTTGAGGGGCTTTCTTGAATCGTTTGTGTTTTTGGGATTCGTCATGCGGTTGGTTTCAGTGACCAGAACTTGTCGTTCCATTCTTTCGTGACCTCACGCACGTAGTGCTTCTTGGCGATTTTGATGCTGTTGCCCATCACATAAACAACATGGGCAATGTCGTGCATGTGATTGTGGTAATACGCCCCAAAGGAATGACGCAATCCATCCTGAATCCAGCGCCCAAATACACGACGAACCGTTCATTCTAATGTGTTGTGGTTGCCGGTTGGGTTGAGCGGCTCATTTGGATAGGCCCGCGTGCGGATGTCCTGAAGAAGCGATGTGTTTTTTACCGTCCATCGGTTATGGCCCAAAATAGAATACAAGCCCAAGCGGGCAATAACCACATGAGCCGTTTGAGGTCTTCGCACCACTGTTCGGTAAGGCTGGGAGCGTAACCGAGAGTCCATGGTCAAGTTGCGAGATTCGCCGCAACGTCGCCTGTAAGAATGCGAAGCGACGGGTGGAAATTGCCAGCGATTTTACTGCACTTTTACTGCACTGCTTCGCCAGCACTTTATTATCAATGGAGCGGGAGAAGGGACTGCCATTCGCGCCAGCGAACGACAATCGCTGGGCGCCGGACTCGCAGGCGGTGGGAACGCATATCGAACCCTCGTGATTATTACCAAAGCGGATTCACGGGAAAATCCCGATGATCAAGGCGACGTTAGCCGAAGTCAGGTGGGGTGATTCTTAAGAACGGCCTCAGCACATCACGGATCATCACGTCGCCAGATGACACGCGGCTTGGCGGCCGGGCTCAAGCTCACGTAGGGTCGGCACTTCGGTTTTGCAGCGCGCTTCGGCAACGGGACAGCGCGGATGAAAGGGACACCCGCCGGGAGGATGAATCGGCGATGGCACGTCGCCGGCCAGAAGAATCCGCTGGCGCTTGGAATCAGGATCGACGACGGGAACGGCCGAGAGCAGTGCCTGGGTGTACGGATGTTTGGGAGAGCGACAGACTTCCTTGGCCTCCCCAGACTCGACGATGCGGCCCAGATACATCACGAGGATGCGGCGGCTGATGTGTTTCACCACCGCGAGATCGTGCGCGACGAACAGATACGCGATGCCGTGCTCGCGTTGCAGGTCCTGGAGAAGATTGATGATCTGCGCCTGCACGCTCACGTCGAGCGCGCTGACCGGCTCGTCGCAGACGATGAGTTTCGGCTCGACGGCCAGGGCGCGAGCGATACCGATGCGCTGGCGCTGGCCGCCGCTGAATTCGTGAGGCAGGCGCGACGCGTGCGAGGGATCAAGCCCCACATTCTTCAGCAGGGCGTCGATGCGCTGGCGCCGCGCCTTGGCGTCGGAAGCGAGGCGGTGAATGTCGAGCGCTTCGCCGATGCTGTCGGAGACCGTCCGCCGCGGGTCCAGGGAGCCGAAGGGATCCTGGAAGATCATCTGGAAGCGGCGGCGGCGGGCGCGAAGTTGGGCCCCCGTCAGGCCGGCGATGTCTTCGCCCTCAAACACGATGCGGCCCGCGGTCGGCTCAATAAGTTTGATGACCGCGCGACCAAGCGTGGTCTTGCCACAACCGCTTTCGCCCACCAGCCCGACCGTTTCGCCGGGCGCGATGCAGAAGCTGACGTCATCGACGGCGCGGACGAATTCTTTCGCACGCCCAAAGAGGCGCGGTTGCACCGGAAAGTGGACCTTGAGATTTTGGATTTCGAGGAGAGGCATTTTATTAAAGTTGGAAGCGAAGGAAACGAAGACGAAGGCCTTCGGAAGTGGCGCTTCGTTTCCTTCGTTCGCGGCTGTGGAATTCCGAGTTCATGACTGCACGATGTCCAGGCTCATGCGTGAAGGGTCGATGAGCGGTTGACCGCTGGAGATTCCCATAACGGGCAGCGCACCCGACGGCCGCTCTGGACGGAGGCCAGTTCCGGTGCCTGCGCAGAGCAACTCGACTGCGCCTTCGGACACCGCGGATGAAAACGACACCCATCCGGGAAGGAGCCCAGCAACGGCACAGCGCCGGGAATCGCCGTCAGCCGCTCCACTTCGGCCTCCAGGTCCGGCACGGACCGGATCAACGCCTGCGTATAGGGATGCAGCGGACGCTGGAGAACCTCGCGCACCGGTCCGTGCTCGACGATCTGCCCCGCATACATCACCGCCACGTCATCGGCGAGGTCGCCCACAATGCCGAGGTTGTGCGTGATGAGCAGGACGGCCATGCCCAGCTTTTGGCGCAGGTCGCCCAACAGCTCGATGATCTGCGCCTGGATGGTGACATCGAGCGCGGTGGTCGGTTCGTCGGCCACGAGCAGCTTGGGTTGCGACGCGAGCGCCATCGCAATCATCACACGCTGCTGCATGCCGCCGGACATTTCGTGCGGATAATTTCTCAGGCGCGATTCCGGCGCGGGAATGCCGACGAGCTTCAGCAGCCGGACGACCTCGACGTCGTTGGCCACCGCTGGCCGATGGTATTTGAGGGATTCCTTGATCTGCGCCCCGATGCGGAAGACCGGGTTCAGCGACGCGCCCGGTTCCTGGAAGACGTAGCTCACGAGCCCGCCGCGAATGTCGCGCAACTCGCGCGAGGACATCTTCAACACGTCGCGGCCTTCGAGCAGAATCTCGCCGCCGACGTAGCGCGCGGGCGGAGAGGGCACCAGCTTGGCAATGGAAAGCGCCGTGACACTTTTGCCGGAGCCGCTCTCGCCGACAAGACAGAGAGTCTTGCCCGCCTCCAGCGAAACGGAGATGCCGTCCACCGCGCGGACGGACGAGGCGCCAGAACCGAATTCGATCTGGAGGTTTTTGATTTCGAGAAGGGGCATGGGGATTAAATTCCGAATGACGAATGGTGAATGACGAAGGAATGTCGAAGCTCAAAATTCGAATGCTCCGGCTCGGAGAGAATCCTTCTTCGAGCTTCGGATTTCGGAATTCTTTCGGATTTCGACATTCGGGGTTCGGATTTCATTTCACGCCGCCGCTTTGATGCGCGGATCGATCCAACGGTAGAGCACGTCCACCACCAGGTTGGCCGCCACGACGATGACGGCGCTGAACATCACCGTGCCTATGATGACCGGCAGGCCATCCTCGTCCAAGCCGGTGGGGAATTGCCGGACCGGATCGCGCAGCAGGCGGGCCGTGACCCAGAGCGGCGCCGTCACCGCCGCCAGCACCAGCAAGGCCAGCATGCCCCCGCCGGTCATGACCAAAGGGTTGCGGAAGACACCCCCCAACCAGCCTTGAGATTCAGACACGGACGTTGCAGAGCTTTGCTTTGACATGCGAATTCCGGCGAAGGTGCCCGACGCATGCGCTATTGGCGACCCATAAATGGTTTTGCGCAGAACGGGCGGGTAGATCTCGGGGTATACGGTCCACGCGGCCGAAGCAATTTAGCGTCCGCGCGATCGCTCTGGTATGGGCTGTCGCCGCGTCAATTCACTCCTGACCAACGCGGGTCGTAAATGAGTGAATCGCATCCCAGCCGGAAAGTTGCGGCTGGCCCATGTGGTCGTGGAATTTCGTTTCCCTGATCAAGAGCACCTCGCGCGCTCTTCCCTGGAAAACCCCGTCAAATCTCTTACGATATTCAGCCAGCATTTCAGGCCGCTGTTGACCATTATTGTTCGGCGGCGAATCCACCCTTACGAACCTGATCACCCGATGGCAATAAAGTTCAGAAACAACCCCTCCGCCATCAATCTTCGCAAGTTCTTGCCACCACTCTTTTGGGTCGACGCCATCGCTGGCGGCAGGAACATTACCGCCGTCGTTCACGGCCATTCTTGGAGTCGGCCAAATTGATTGCCAAATCCCTCCCAAGATCGCGTTCCGAATCAGTCCGACTTGGAGCGCGATTGACTTTCGCTTGAGTTGGTAGGTGAGTGCGGAGCCGTTACACCCGGTGTGTCCAACTCAGAATATAGCGCAGCGAGCGGGCGGAGTAACCGTTCCAGCCGATCGTAATATTCAGCCTCGCTCAAATCCGGCTTGGCCTCGCGGAGCGCGGCGAGGGCCAGCTCTAGAGCGTCGCGCTGGGCGCGACTCACTGGGGACATGCCAACTTCCTTCGGGCTGCGAACCAAATGCAGCTGATGCGCGCGCACGCCATCCACCGTGGCGCCGCCGGCGGGCTTTTTCGTGGCGCGCACGCCGCGGTAAAAATCGGCGGGCGTGCCCAAGCCGTCGCCGTTGTCGTCCAGCAAAGCGGTCTCCGTTACGAGCCGGCCCTCGGCGGCGTAAAATTCCGCGACGCGACGCGACGCCATGATGAACGCTTCCAAAAGCGATACCTGGTCATCCTTGTCGAGGTCCGCCAGCGGGTCGGTGAGGGCGGCCGCGAAGAATTGCCCAAAGCGCGCGTAGTTCTCTTCGTAGCCGCTCTTGGTGGCGGTCACAATCACCCGGCCGGGCGCCGAAAGCTTGTTGAGGAACGGTCCGCTGGATGACGCGCAGTTAATTACGATGACCGGACGGTGAAATGGTTTCAACCACTCGGCCAGTTCCGTCGCCGACAAGTCGGGCCCGCGCAAGTTGAACTTGGCTTCCTTGCCATCAAACGTCCCGTGGCCGATGAGGACGAGCCAGAGCTCGGCGGGGGAATTCGTGGGTTCGCTCGCCAGCAACTGTTTCAACAGCGCCAGGTCGGCGGTCGCGTTGGTCGGGCCGAGACCAACGACGGCGAAGTTGGCCTCCGCCTGGTCACTCGCTTTGGCCCATAGCCCCGCCCACTTTGCGAACTCCTTGCCGTAATCTTCCTCGCCCGCCGCACCGACGGCGACGATGACGCGTGCCGGCTCGGGGGCGTTCGTTCCGCTGGCGTGAGTTGCGGCGGCACCTAGCAGCAGCCACCCCAGTAAAGCAACAGCCTTAGCCGCCACAGCGAGAAACCCGCGGATTCGCCACGATGCATAATTCTCCGCCTCGATTCGGTGGCGATGCCGCATACTCACGCCATACCTTTCCACCGGCGCAGTCCCCATTCGGCGGCGAAACACGTCAGGGCCAGCAAGAACACCCAGGGCTGATGCCAGAGGGGCGTGGTCAGGTTCTCCGTGATGGGCGCATTCAGGTTTGGCAATTTCTCGGCAAAGGCAGCCAGTTCGTTGGCGGCGATTACTTTCCCTCCCGTTTGGCGCGCGATGTTTTCGAGCAGCGCACGATTTGGCTTCAGCGACTTGAATTCCTCGGCGGCCGGATCCGCCGACCAACCGGTTTGGGCGCGCCCAACCTCCACTCCCTCGGCATCAGTCACCACAGCTTCGGCCAGGTAGCCACCGGTCGCCCGCGGAACAAATAACGCTTCGTAAAGCCCCGCCTCCGTCAACGCCGGCTCAGCATTAAGTCGAACGCGATTGGTATCGTTCAGTGACAGTGACGCGGGCGCATTGGTCGCGTTCGTCATCGCCAGCATTGGTGTCACCGTGATTCTCACCGTCGCATTGTCCAGCGGTTTGAATTCCCGGTTCCGCGCCCGCACCTGCAACCGCAGCGCTTGATTCGGATCCGCTGGCTGCGCGGCCGCAATAAATTCGATGCGCGGCGGCACATCGGCGATCAGCCAGCGAATCATTTGGCGCCACGCTTGATCCTGATCGTGCCGGGTGACTTCATCCCGCAAGCCCCAGCGCCATAAGTCACCGAGGAGGAGCGCGCCGACGCGGCCATTGCCGAACCGCTGGGCCACGAGGGCCGGATATTTCCCGCCACTCGCATCCCGTGCTTCCGCCAGCACGCTCGCGCCCGGCTTAACCTCCCGGACCCGATTCAGGACCTGCAACGCGGGCATGTCCGTGAGCCGGGCCCTTTCGGCCGCTTCGTTGTCGCGCAATCGGGCCCAAGGTTCCAGCCAACCTTCGGAAGTAAGACTCAAGCGCAGGTTGGAAGGCGGTTTGCCTTCCGGAAGCCTATCCAGATACACCGGCAACAGCTCACCGATCGGCGTGTGCTCATATTTGCCCTGTTGAAAAGATTCCGCGCCGCCGAGCATGAGCAAGCCGCCGCCGCGCTCGGACACAAACTTTTGTAACAACGACATCTGATCACGGGTAAAAAATTCCGCTTCCAGATCGTCGAGGATGACCGCGTGAAATTTGAACAGCGCCTCAGCGGTTTTCGGGAAACCGTCGGTGACCAGGTTCGTCTCCCCTCCGGGGGGGAGAATCCACCGTAACACTGGTTCGTGGTAACCCTCGGACTCCTCGCTAGTCCGATCAAAGCCGCGAAACAGCGGATTGGCCGCCTCCCCCGGGCGGCTGCGAAATTCAAACCGACCGAACCCTTTCTCCTGTTTGGCAATCCGGATCAGGCCCAGCAGTTCCACCTGGTCGTCGGCCGCCAGCGCGCGATTGAGGAATTTAAATTCCCAGTTGGGCCGGCCGCTGACGTAAAGGATCCGATATGGCCCCTGGCCGCGGTCCACCGTGATGAGGCGCGTGTTGTTGGCCAGCGTCGCTTCGACGGATTTTTCCGGCGCCGCGAACTGGCCGAGTTCGTCCGCCGCAGAAACGCGCACTTGGAAGAACGCGAGTCCACTTTTCTCCGGGCGCAATTGAAAGCGAAACGTGGCGAGTTCCCGCGTGGCACGCTGGTTCAACGCCTGCACAACCTTGCCATTCGCATCGCGCAATTGCGCCGTGATCATCCGCTCCCCGTAGCCGCCCGCAAACACTTCGGCCTGCACGGTGACCGGCTGATCTTCGAAGGCGGTCTGGCTGACGGTGACCGTTTGCAGTGCCAGGTCCTTCGGCGCGTCGTCCCGACCGATGACGACCGGGTAGATCGGCGGCAGACCGGTCACGTCGAGCTTGCCCTCGGGCAGGTCGGTGGCATTTCCGTCTGTGCACAGCAACACCCCGGCGAGCGGCTGCCCGCGAAAACGATCGGCCAATGACCGTAACGCCGCACCGATGCTCGAAGCACGACCGTCGAACACGAGTTCGGAAAAATCCTTGGTGCTCTGCAAGCGCGTATCGAACAGGTAACGACGGACGCGGAAGTTGTTCTCCAGTTTGGCCTGCCAGTTTCCGAATCGCGGTGCGAGCAGGTTGGTGAGCGCCGCACCCCGGGATTTGCTTTCACCGCGGTCTTTAATTTCCATTCCCTGACTGTTGTCGGCGACGAGCGCGAAAAAATTGGCCCCCGGTCGTGCGCGTTGCGTACTCCAAAGTGGCTCGAGCAAACAGGCGAGCAGCGCGGTCAAGCCGAGCAACTTCAAGCAGGCACAAGCGGTGCGGAGTTTCGGATCGGCCGGCGCGCGAAGATAAGTCCAGGCCAGCAGCCCGCCCGCGACGGAAAGTAACCCCGCCGCCGGCAACAGCCATTCACGACCGGAAATAAGAATGGCGCCCATCATCATGGTAGCCGCCGAATTGAGGAAGCGGAACCGCGCCTCATAGGAGCGACCAGCATGGATGGAAGTCCACCCACAACTCGACCCTCTTCCCAACAAAAGCGAGCATCTTCGGCTGCTCTTGGATCAACTGGGTGCGCCAGTTTCACCTGTGGTTGCAGGCAAACATGGAGCAATCGCCGCGATGGCCAATGGGATGCAAAAATATTTGCGGCGTGCCGAATCGCCCTCCCTCCCCGCGGGGGGAAGAGTCGAGTTGAGGTCGGACGTGAGGTCATGGGGTCTGGGCAAGTCAAAGGGTTCACGGGTTCCCGCCCCCAGCCTCCGTCGCCCGGCCGGACTCACTCTTGCCCAATTGCTCGTAGTAACGCCGTACCAATTCGGAGTAACGCGTCGGCACTGGATCGCGGTCAATCGGCACGAGCGCCTCCTTCGAGGCGCGCCGGGCGAGTTCTTCACTGATGCGCGAACGTAACTCCAGCAATGGCCCGGCAATTTCCATTCTGACAACGTCCCATCGCGGCTCTTGGGCGTGGCGTTTCAAATCCTGGCGTGCGTTGCGGGCGCGGTCCCGGATTCGGGCGGCCTCAGCGCGCAGTTCCGGAACGTCCAACATTGCCTCCACATCCCGCAAACGATCCGACCATTGCGTGTATTCCGTCCCGGTGATGGGACCGCCCGCAGCCCGCCCCCCCTGCTCCTCGCCGAATTGATCAAGAAAATTACCGCCGCCGCCACCGCCACCACCATCGCGTTGTCCGCCGGGCGGACGCTCACCGCTGGGCTGGCCGGCTTGGTTCTGCCCGGCCGGACCGCGAGCGTTGCCGGTCGGCCCCGCGCCGTCACCTAGCCCTTGATTTGCCGCGGTCCGCGATCCTGCTTGTCCGGGCGGAGCTGATGGCGCTGGCGGTCCCGGTGGATTGTTTTGCGGCCCTGGTTTGGGTTGAGGTTGATTTTGCGCCTGCCGTTGACCTTGCTGGCCTTCGCCGGGGGGCGGGCCTTCGCGTCCGTTGGTAACGTTGGCCGGCGGTTCTTCGCCGCCCACGCGATCGGACGACTCACTTCGGCGGTTACCGGGGCCATTCGTGTTCGCCGAACGCTGCGCCTCTGCCAGCTCGCGCTCGAGCTGCCGACTTAGGTCGTCGAGTTCGTTGCGCGCGATCCGTAACGCTTCCGTGTCGTCGCCGAGAACGCTTTCCGCCGCACGTTCCACTCCCGTCTTAAGCTCGTTGATACTGCGGCGCGCGCGTTGTTCGAGATTGTCCGCCTCGGCCGACAAACCTTCCCGCAGCAGATCGGCGCTCACTTCCACCGCCGTTTTTCCTCCCCGCCGGCTTTCCCGCAAATATTGTTCGACGCCTTTGCGCAACCGGCCTTGCGTCAGCAGCTCATCACTTGTCGCCTGCAAATTCCGCGCGTCATCCTGGGTCGCCTTCCGCAGCGTGTCATAAAGCTGGCGGGACAACAGCGGCTCGACGGGCTCGGCCTTTTGCGTGACTTCGGTTGCGTGCTTCACCAGTTCATCCATGAGTTTTTTCTGCTCGTCAAGTTGCGCCGCCAGTTGCTTGCGGCCGTCGGCATCGGTGAGAGTCTTGCGTGGCGTCGGGTCCGCCAACGCGTCCAGTTCCTGACCGATGCCTTCCTGCTTTTGGGCCAGTTCGCGGGCCTGACGGCACAGCTCCCGCAGGTCGTCGGCGAATTGACTCGCGCTTTGTTTGCGGAAATCATCGCGGAGCTGTTGCAAATCCCGCTGGGCCCGCGTACCCGATGATAAGGCCTGCGTCACCTCGCCGCGCTCCATGGCTTCGGCCGCCCCCTGCACTTCCTTGCGCGTCTGGTCGAGCTGCGGCCGCGCCTCGCTCATCGACGATTGGTTTTCCGGGCGCTCCAGGCGCTGCCGCAGTTCGTCCACGTCGGCGAGCGTCTGCTGTTGCTCTTCCTGCAACCGCTTGAGTCGCTGGCGCAGCTCCTCGCGTTCCGCTGCGGTCTTCGCTTCCGCCAAGGCGGCCTGCAATTCCTTGAGCCGTTCGTTCACGTCCTGCTGGCGTTGCGCGAGTTCCTGCAAACGATTGAAGGCCGACACCGCTTCGCGCGACTGCGGATTTGGGGGCGGCGCGGCCTGCCGCTCGGTTTCGTAGCGATTCGGCGCCGGCCGCAAGTTGAGTTGGTCCAGCTGCCGTTGCGCCCGCTGCCCGCGACGGCTCTGCCCGCTCTGCCCGCGCTGACCTTGGGACACTTGAATCTCGCGGGCCGCCAACCGCAGCAAAGCCTGATACGCCGACTGCTCCGCGGCCAAGGCGGGCGGCAAAGCTTTGGGCGAATTGTCATCCGTCGCGCCGGTGAGGTGCGCGACCGCCTGCGTCATTTGCGTTTGCACCGTCTGGAGCAAGGCTTTTGCGCGCGGATCTTCCGCTTGCTCCGTCCGCTGGCGCACCTGTTCGAGTGCTTGCGCTTGCGAATCCTTTACCGTCTGGGCGTCCGCCTTAAATCCGGCGGTGGGGGTCTTGCCCAACTCGCGGCGCTGCAAATTCCAGGTCGCCGTGATGATTTGCTTTTGCAACTCGGCCAGTTTCTCGGCGGCGTTTTGACCTTGGCCCGGCAACTGCGATTGTTGCGCGTTCGGATCCGGCGGCTGGCCTTCGCGGAAGATTTCCTCGAACGGGCGCACTTCGGCGAAAAACATATCGCTCGTCGTGCGGCGCAGCTGGCCGTCCGGCCCCAAGTCGTCCGCCCAGAGGTAATAGCTCAACAACTCGTCCACCTGCGCGCCGAGCGCTTCGAGCGGCACCAACTGATTGATCGCGCGCTTCTCGTGGGGTCCGGCGGCCGCACCCAGCGCGACAAACTTCGTTTCGTGACCGGCGAGATTGTAGGCCAAGCCGTAAGCCTGGAGGCCGAAATCATCCGAAGCCTCGGCCTGGAACGCGATTTCCTCCAACGCCGAAACGCGCAGGTCGCCTTTCGGAAACGCGAACTTGAGTTCCGGCGCATGATTGGTCAGCGCATCGAAGACAAACAACGGTGGCACCTTGTTCGTGCGGCCGGCCTCATCCACCAGGAGGAGTTCGTAGCGGGCGCTCTGTTCAAGTTTGCAGTTGAAGGTGTACACGTTCGGATGATTGGTGTCCACGAGCAGTGGCAGCGAAGTCCGCGTCGCTTTGGGGCTCTCGGGTGAGTCACTTCGTGGCGACGGGGGCGTCATCACCACACCCGGCGACGAGGCGTCGCCGCTACTTCGGCGGACTTCGACGAACGTCGCTGAACGGACCGGTTTATTCAGTTGAAACGTGCAAGCGACCGCGCTCCCTTCCAACGCGCTGACCCGGCGGGTGTCCTCGATCGTTTTCCCCGGCAAGCCGGTGTATTCGGGAAACGTAACCCTGGCATCCGCGCGTTCGAGGCGCGGGAACTCGAACGTGGTGACTTTGAAATCGCGAGTCCGCTCGTCGCGGTATTCGATGTGATAGGTCAGTTCGCCTTTGACGTCGGGCAGGCTCGCGCCGAAAACGGGATCGTCCAGATTCCTTGTCAGCGGAAGCCGGCGCTCGAGTTCGTTCGCCGGCCGCACGACCAGCTCGGCTGCCGCCGGCACGTTGCCGGTAAATTTCGCCAACACCACGAGACTGCTGCCTTGCTCCATACTGGTATCGCCGGGCGTCACCGTGACTTCGTGGCCGGTCCGGGTAAAAATCGCGAGCCGCGGCGGTGCGGCCTGATACAACGTGAGCAACACGCTGGCGAGCAGAGCGGCGACCGCGACGGTGCCGAGTTGCGCGCGACGCAGCTGGCCGGCTGCCCGATGGCGCCAGCGACTCCGCCGATCCATCGCGAGGGCCTCGCGAATGACGCGGTCTTGGAGATAGTTCAGTTCCTGCGTTGGCGAAGCGGGCCTTTGCTCGACCGCCGTAAGTAACAGCGCGTGTAACTTCGGATCCTCCGCCTCGATGTGCTGCGCGACGGTTTGAAAATCGAGCGGCGACTGTTGGTGCCGGCGCCACGCGACGAACGTCCACGCCAGAGCCGCGACCAAAAGCAACAGCCACAGCCAGGGCGAAATCCATCCGGTAGCGCGGTGGAGCATAATGAAGCACAGGCCCACCCCCGCAGCCGCGAGCCAGCCGCGCGACAAGCTGCGCAAAAGCTGCCCGCGCCGGTGATCCCGGGCGATGGGTTCAAGGTGGAGCTGGAGGAGGCGATCAATCATGTTGCGGCCACGACAGGCGCGGCGGTCCGGCGGGTAATCCAGCCCGCCAGCCAAGTTTCCACCAACAATACCGCCAGGGCCGTCACAAGCAACCAGCGCCACAGCTTTTGTCGAGCCTCCAGCTCGGCCTGGTGCAGCGTCTCCGGCTTGGCCGCGAGCGAATCGGACGGCGCCGTCACGGATTTCATCGGCACCCCGAGGCGTTCGAGCTCGTCCGCCGGCATCGGCGCGGTTTTGCTTTCGGCGGCGTCGAGGTTGACAGCGAACCTTAGGGGCGATGCCGTCCGCCTTTTTACATCGTCGGTTACCAGCACCTCGTAGATGCCGGGCTGATCGGCTTGGGTAAAGCGCGTTTCGCCGGACGCGAGTTGAACCTGCGAGCCGTCGGGTTTGCGAACCGTGTAGCCGCCGACGTCAGGCGGCGGATTCCCCGATGTGCCGACCGAGTCCGCCTCCTCACGTCGTCGGCTACGGACGGATGAGAGGTCAACGGTGTCACCCACTTGGAATTGTGCGCGTTGTGCACTCACGCCGCCGGTTTGATCGAGCAGCGAATAAAGCAGCGGCACAAATTTCGACGACAGCGCCAACTGGCTATCCGAAGGTCGCCACGAAAAGGTGAACAAAAAAATGCGCCCGCGCCCGACCGGAACTTCGAGGATGGCGGGGTCGTGGTCATCGTAACTCGCAAGGACACGAGCGCCGGGCAATTGGTCGAGGGACAACTTGCAGTGCTTCCAGAACCGAATCTTGGTAAAGTCGCCGAAGCGCGGATCCGCAAAGGGCGCGAACAGCGGGTGTGTGAAATCCATCTGGCCGAACATGGCGTAATTGGGAACGGTCGCCGCGCTCGCACTGACACCAAGGACGCCAGTCAACTGGGCAAGAGTGGCCACCGTCGACGGATCGTTGAGCACGAGCAAGGCAGTACCGCCGTTGGTGAGGTATTGGCGAACTTCACCCCGGCGGGCTTCGGATAAAGTGCTCGCGATGATGGCGAGGCGACTTGCCGAGAGTAGCCCCCTCACCCTGTCCCTCTCCCCATCGGATGGAGAGAGGGTGGCCAAAGGTCGGGTGAGGAGATCGCTAATATTATTTAGATGCACCGCCAGCCGGCGCGTGTCTTGAAATGCCCGCTTTAGGTAATAGAGCAATTGCCCCGGGTCCCCTTCGGCGTCGTTCCCGAGAAAAAGCACGTTAATCTCTTCGGCGGTGGGTTGAACGATGTAGGCAGTGTTGTCGAAATTATCATCATCGCCGCTCAACGTGATTTGTTCGGCCACGACATTCAATGGGAGGCGAGGCGCCGGCAGGATGCGGCTCTGGCCGGGGGGAACATAAGCATCCAAGGAATCGCCGCCGGCATCGCCCGCCCAACGAATGAGGAATTGATCCCGTTTGGCGTCCGCGGAATTATTGACCCGGAGGCGCACCGCGGTGTCGGTCGCCGGGCGCGCGGAATCTTCGACGTTCATCACCCATTGCAGGCCAGCGTTGGTCGGCCGCTTCGCTTTGACCAGATCGACGACGACTTCAAGGCCGCGTGGCCATTCGTGGCCTTGCAAGCCATCAACCCGGCTGCCTTCCTGCAGGTCGGTGATGACCACAATGCGTCGCGGGCCAGCCTGCGGCTCGCGTTTCTCGGCGTCCTCGATGGTTTCCGCGGCAGCGATGAGCGCGTTACCCAGCTGAGTGGAATGCCAGGTCGGCGGGCTTTCACGGAGCCGTTGAGCCGCGAGCGCAGCGCGGTCGGAGAGGTTCATCGCGGCCCACTGTTCGAAGCTGACGAGGGTGCGGACTTGGTCGTCGAACGTCAGCAGCGCGACCTGATCGGCGGCCGTGGCTTTCTTCAGTGCGGCTTCGACTTTCGCCAGCGCCTCCGCCCAGACACCTTCGCGCTTCATGCTGGCGCTGAGGTCGACGAGGATCACGATATGCGCGCCAGTAGTATTCGTAGCCACGGCCGCCAGTGGCCGCTGGAAAAACGGGCGCGCGAAGCCGAGCGAGAGAATACAGAGGGCGAGGCAGCGGAGCAGCAGGAGAAAAATGTTTTCAAGCCGATGGCGCCGGGTCAGTCGCGGTGGGTTGGGCCGGAGAAACATCAAGGAACTAAACAACAGCTTTTCGCGCGACGAACGGCGGACAAGGTGAAACATCACCGGCAGCGCGATAGCCAGACCGCCGAACATGAAAAATGGCGCGAGGAAACTCATGGCTTAGTTCAGAAAGAGCCTCTGCTCTCCGTAGCACCCGGATTCAGCCGGGTGGTGAGCAGGCGAATGGAACGAAACGGTTTCAACCGTTTTCTCGTTTCAATGACATTTCGCGCATCGGCCAAGCCGTTGAAAGGGCTTCGGCCTGACCCTCGCCCGACACCGGGCTGAAGCCCGGTGCGAATGGAAGGTTGCAGCGTTGGAAATTTCATCGCCCTTTCCTCGCTCCCCCGAAGCGGCTGGTGGTTTTGCCCCGCTGTTTTCGCTCGCGCAGGAAATCGAACATCGCCAGTTCGAGCGCGTGATTGGTACTAAAGGAGCGGAACCCGGTACCGAGCCGCTGACAAGTGGCGCGGACAGCCTCGTTGTGAGTGTTCAGGCGTTGGAGGTAATCCTCGCGCGCGGTGGCCGGTTCAATGAACAGGTCGCGGCCGGATTCGATATCCCGGAACAGGACGGCGCGATCGAAATCGAACGTGAGCTCGGCCGGATCGAGCACCTGAAGCAACATCACCTCGTGACCGGAGGCGACGAGCGCCGTGAGATTTCGTTCCAGCGTTTCAATGGGCGCAAGGAAGTCCGAGATCAGCACCATGAGTGAACATTTGCGGACTATTTCCACGATGCGCTGGAGCGGGGCGCCAAGGTCGGTGGCGGTGCCGGCCGTGGCTTGTTCCAGTTGCAGCATGAGCCGGCGCAGGTGGCCGAGGCGATTGCGCGCTGGAAGGTAGTCGCGGATTTGTTCGTCGAAGGTAAGTAGGCCGACGGCGTCGCCTTGGTGATGGAGAAAGTAGCCGAGCGTGGCGGCGAGGGTGCTCGCGTATTGCGATTTGGTATAGCCGAGCGAGCCATAATCCATCGAGCGGCTGTGGTCCACGAGCAGGTAACAACGGAGGTTCGTTTCGTCCTCGAACTTCTTGATGTAGTAACGGTCGCTGCGCGCATAGAGCCGCCAGTCGAGATAACGCGGATCGTCGCCGGGCGAATACTGGCGATACTCGGTGAATTCGACGGAGAAGCCGTGATACGGGCTGCGATGGATGCCGCGCCAGAATCCCTGAACGATGATACGGGCGCGCAGTTCGAGATTCTTGATCGCCATCAGGGCCGATGGGGAGATGAGTTTGGTGGAACGGGATTCCGAATGGATCTGCCGGTTCGACGAGGTGGCGGTTGGGGCGAGGGCACTCATTGTCTCGCCAGCGGAGTGAAATTTGTGTGACGCTCGCCCTCACCCCAACCCTCTCCCCCGGGGAGAGGGAGGAAAGTCTGGCGCGCTCTGATTGTTTCGAAATCTCCGTTGCATCTGCCACGCATTCGCTCTTTACGCCAGTGTCCCAGTGAAATCGTAGGCCGTTCGCATCGCCAGAAGTCGGGCAAAGATTCTCCCTCTCCTGGGGGAGAGGGTCGGGGTGAGGGCGAGCGATTAAACATTTTATTCAAATCGTTACTTCATCGCGACTCCCTTGAGGGTTTCCAGGAGTTTCCCAATCACACTCTCGACCGTCACACCTTCCGCTTCCGCGCGATAGTTCAGGAGAATGCGGTGGCGCAGCGTTGGGTAGGCGAGCGTTTGAATGTCCTCAATGGTCACATGCGCGCGGCCTTGGAGCAGGGCGCGGACTTTGGCGCCAAGCACGAGGAATTGTCCGGCGCGCAAACCGGCGCCCCAACTGATCCATTCGTTGACGAAATCCGGCGCGTGCGGTTGCTTGGGGCGGGAAGCGGCAGCGAGCCGCACGGCGTAGCGAATCAAGTCCTGCGCGATGGGCACTTTGCGGACGAGGTCGTGGAAGCGGAGCACGTCCTCGCCGGTGAAGAGCGGTTCGATGGCTGCGGGCTTGCCGCTGGTGGTTTGTTTCACGACTTCGACTTCGTCGTCCTCCGGCAGGTAATCAATCACCACGTTGAACATGAAGCGGTCGAGCTGCGCTTCAGGCAACGGATACGTGCCTTCCATCTCGATGGGGTTTTGCGTGGCGAGGACGAAGAACGGTTCGGGCAACGCGTGGCGCACGCCGGCCGCCGTGACCTGATGCTCCTGCATCGCTTCGAGCAGGGCCGCCTGGGTCTTCGGTGGGGTGCGATTGATTTCATCGGCGAGGATCATGTTGGCGAACACCGGGCCGGGCACGAAGGCAAGTTTCCGTTCGCCCCCGGTGTCCTGCAAAATTTCTGTGCCGGTAATATCGGCGGGCATAAGGTCGGGGGTGAATTGAACCCGCTGGAACTTGAGATGAAACACCTGCGCGATAGATTTCACGAGCAGCGTCTTGGCGAGGCCGGGCGCGCCGGTGATGAGACAATGGCCGCCCGCGAAGAGCGCAATGAGCAATTGCTCGATCACCTCCTTCTGGCCCACGATGACCTTGGACAACTCGGCCTGGATGCGCGTGCGGCCGGCTTTGATTTGTTCGACGGTTTGTTCTTCGGCGGCGTGGGGGGTGGCGGGCGGTTGCAATGAGTTCCTTGGGTTACAGCGATTGATTTTGCGGAAAGGTGTCAGTGGGTCATCGCGCAGAACCGAACATTGATCGCGAACGGGTAATTGAATAAGTCCGGGTCGGTCAAATCAATGACCTTGCCCTCCGGATCCGCCTGGAGCGAAGTCAACTGGTGGAGCCGCAAGGAAAGGTTGAGGTCGGCATCCCGATAGTCGGTGTCCCAGCCGCCCCCGCGGCCATCGCCGCTCGAGGCATAACGCACGCGCGCGAAAACGAACGAATCTTGCTCGCATCCCGGCGCGATCGTCCACTCGGGAACGCCATAGCGCTCGGAGCTAACCGCACCAAACCGCCGCCCAACGCAACGCCACTGAGCGAAGCAAACTGACCCCGCGATGGCGGGCAACCGCCCGGTCACATACCAGGTTGGGCGCAATTTCATGGCGTTGGCTTCGGCGGGGCGTTCGTTGAAGCGTTTTCGGTTGGCGCCATTTCCAAAAGTAGTCGATGGGCCGCGCGAAACCGGGGCGCTTCCTCCAACGCCTGCAGGACGTGACGCTTGGCTGCGGGATCGTCCTGCAAACGCAACAGACGCGCCAGTCGGAAATGCACGTCCGCCGGATCCGCGGGCTCCAGCAGGAGCAGCTTTTGATAAGCGTCGACGGCGGGCGGGGGGTCCCCGAGCGCTTCCCGGGCCGAACCCAAATAGCGATACGGCGGCGACACCAGCGGATTTACCGCCAGGAATCGTTCGGCATTTTGGGCGACCGCTTGCCAGTCGTTTTTGCCTTTGGCCAATGCCATGAGGCGCAGGTAGGCGTCGGGGGCCGCGGCATCCTGCACGGCCCATTGCTCGAGCGCGGCGCATTCCGGCTCGGATTCGTGCAGCCCGCGATGCGCTTCCGCCAGCGCCGCGTAGGCATTGTTCGGGCCCGATTGGCTCGGACACAGCGCAATCAGAGTTTCCGATGCCACCTTTGCCGCCGTCCAGTTCTTCTCCGCGAGAAGCTCTTCGGCCTGCTCCTGCAAAGCCCAGAAATTGGACTTGCTGGATGATTGGGTCGCAACCAGCAAATTCGAACTGACACCGCCAACGGCAGGCGACGGATTGCTCGAAGTCAGGAAATTCAAATCATCCGCCACCTCCCGTCGTCGACCGCCAGCAATCGGCTCCGGCTTTTTCCAATCCAGCCCAGGCCCGAATGCCTCGGCTTTCGCTTTTGCAAACCGGGCAAACCCGGTCTCGATTTGGGGCAACGGCCCGGCATGTTTTACAATCGCGTCGTTGATCTCTGCGCCGTTGGCCAGGTCGCGCAAGATGGCCTTGAGGCTTTCCATCCCGTACTGGGCCACCAGATATTCGACCACCAACGCCGATTCATAATAAGCAAACTGCAAGTGCAGATCGCTCTCGGGCGCGAGGAAGGCACTGCTCAATTTACCGACCGGAGTCAAGCCGTCGCCGAGAACCAGGCCGCGGTACCGCGGGTTCATGGTCTGACCCCAGGCCGGATTGGCCTGCCGCTCTTCATACACCGAAATGCCTTCGCTCAACCAGCGGGGCATTTTATTCCGCGTGAGCTGCAGCGTGACCACATGACAAAACTCATGCCAGAGGACCGCTTCCCAGTTCGCCGGATTGCCCCCTTGCGCCGCCGGACTGGTCGCGGTGACGACGTGCCCAAAGCAAACCCCCAGGAATCCGGGATTGTGAGGCATCCCAAACGTACGGACGCCAAAATCCTTGGCCTCCGGAAAAATTTCCACGACCGTCGGCGCGGTCAGCGTCAGGCCGTACTTTTTGGTCAGTTGCGATTGGGCGCGCTGCAGCAAGGCCAGCGCGCGCTCCCCGTACAGCGCGGCCTCGTGGGGATTCATCCGGAGGATGAAATCTGCGTTCGTGAGCGTCTGAAATTTTTCCATGGTCCCGTGGAGCGCGGTAAGATTATAGGCCGTCACATCGTAGGGGTCCTGCTGGTGCGCGGCCTCCGCCAATTGCCAGCCTTCCGTCTCCTCACCCAAGCGCAACAGATCCTGCGCGAGTTGAATGCGGGCGGGCAGGAAGCCCGGTTCGAACGCCAGGGCCTGACGTTGGTGAGCGGCCCCTTCCGCGAACCGATATTTTTGGGAAAGTTTCTGCCCGATCCAATGATCGACTTCCGGATTGGTGCTCCAAAACTTCAACCCCTGCTGCCGCGCGTCCGTTTCGCCCGCCGCATCGTTACGCAAATGGGCGAGGACGGCGCGATACGCCCAGACCTGCGGCTGCCAGGGATTCACCTTCAGTGCACGCGCCAGAATCCGGTCGGCCTCCGCGTACTCTTCCGCATCAATGAAGTGTTCGGCCAGCCCCAGCAAACTCGGAACGTGCTGCGCATTCTGCTTCAGCGCCGATTGGAAGAACCACAACATGTTGCTGCGGGAGCTGGGTTGATAGGCCTGTGCCAGTCCGGCCATTACGTCCGCATCCTCGGGAAATTGTGCCTGGGCCTGGCTGAAGGTTTTCGCCGCCAGGGCATAGTCGTGCTTGTCCAAGGCGAGCTGACCGCTGGCCAGCCAGGCGTCGCGCAACTTCGGGTCCGCCTGGCGCGCCGGCATCAGGAGCCGCTCCAAGACCGTTTTCGGATCGGCACCGAGCAGCAAGGCGACACGTCCGAGCACGAGCAAGTTGGGCGGATCCCGATAGGCCCAGGCTCGAGCGGTAGCCAGGCGGTTGATTTCCTGAATGCGCTTTTGCCTGAGCGGGACGTCGCCCGTGCGCTTGGCCGTTTCAAGGCCGAGCTCATGCAGGCGCAGATTGAATTGCGCCGTCAGCAACGCATTGCTGATCACCCCTTCGGCCTCCGGATAACGTCCGACGGCCAGCAATACCTGCGCCTGCAGCAGCGTCCAATCTGTCTTCCGCGAATCATTGGTCGAGGCCTGTTCGCAACTTGCGAGACAGCGCTGATACTCGCCGGTCAGAAATGATTTTTGGGCCGCATCCCAGTCTTGCCCCCGGAGGAGACAACCAGGGGAGAGCAGCAGCCCGGCGAGGATCGGTCGGAGGAGCACCGCAATTCTGGAGGTTACCCAGCAATATTGCACAACCCCTTTTAACCTCGCGCCGGGGCCGGGGCAAGCGTGTGCATCACGGAATGTTTGGATGGTCAGTTGAAAACCGGGGAACCCTCCGGGCCCGCGGTGAACTAACTTAGAGCCTGTTTGAAAACTCTGAAAAGACCAATAAAACCGCAGATTTTGCTGTACTTTTTTGACCACCTGCCCCAACAGACTGGGGATGCGATACACTCATGACCTGACGGACGCCGAATGGCAATTGATCTCTTACTG
>JANXWY010000176.1 GCA_025350905.1 Verrucomicrobiota bacterium | reverse complement strand
AGATGGGGATTTCGCGCAGCTTGAAACGGGACTTGACCGGCTCGTTTTATATCGGGGGCACCGAAAAATATCCCGAAGCCGGCCAGGCGAAAAACCTGGAGAAACTGTTCAAGCCCGGCGACTGGAATCGCTTCCGGCTCGAAGCCAAGGGCGACACGTTCACCGTCTGGATCAATGGCGTGCAGGCGGTCAAATACACCAACGCCAAGTACGCCGGCGCCGCGCCCATCGGTCTGCAAATTCATCCCGGCCTCGCGATGAAGGTCGAGTTCCGGAACCTCCGGGCGAAAACGCTGGATTGATCGATCCGCCGCGCCGCGGTTCCGTTCCGCCCCTGGCTCCCACCGCGCGGTTGGTTGGCCCGAAGTGATCCGCGGCCCCACGCCGATCGAGCGCGGGCGGTTCGAGGCGCCGCTTGACCCTGCCCCCGGAGCGCCGGCCTCCGACCCGGCGGGTATTGAAAAGCGCTGAGAAACGCGCCGGATCGGAGATCGGCGCTCCGCAATGCCAGTCGAGTCGAGGGGCGCACTGCCAAGATGCACCCGGCGGTCCCCGCCGCTCAGAAAATCGCTTGTCAGACTCCACTTTTTCCGCTGAAAGTATGGTCCATGAAATTTGAAACCCTTTGCCTTCACGGCGGCACGCAGCCCGACCCGGTGACGCTCTCGCGGGCGGTGCCGATTTATCGCACGAGTTCGTTCGTCTTTCGCAACACCGAGCACGCCGCCAATCTGTTTGCGCTGCGGGAGCTGGGCAACGTCTATACCCGCCTGCAGAATCCCACGACCGACGTCTTGGAAAAACGCGTGGCGTTGCTCGAAGGCGCGCCGGAAATGGGCGGACTCGGGGTGGCCTCCGGTACCAGCGGCGTCTTCTACTCCATTGTTAATCTCGCGCAGACCGGCGACAACATCGTCTCCGCCCGCAACCTTTACGGCGGCACCTACACGCAATTCAATGACCTGCTACCCAAGTTTGGCATCACGGTAAAGTTCGTGGACTCCACCAACCCCAAGAATTTCGCCAAGGCCATTGATGCGAACACCCGCGCGTTGTTCTGCGAATCGGTATCAAATCCGGCGCTGGAAATCACGGATCTGGATGCCGTGGCAAAAATCGCCCGCGCCCATGGCCTGCCGTTGATCGTGGACTCGACTTTTTCCACGCCCTACTTGACCCAACCGCTGGCTCACGGGGCGGACATCGTCGTCCATTCCCTCACCAAATGGTTTGGCGGCCATGGCACCGGCATCGGGGGCGTGGTAGTGGACAGCGGACGCTTCAACTGGGCGGCGGGCAAACACCCGCTCTTCACGACGCCGGACAATAGCTACCACGGGCTGCGGTGGGGCGTTGATCTGCCCGAGCCACTCAAGCCGCTGGCCTACATTCTGCGCATGCGAACGGTGCCCCTGCGCAATCTCGGGGCCTGCATCGCGCCCGACAACTCCTGGTTTTTCCTGCAAGGCATCGAGACGCTCCCGTTACGCGTCGAGCGCCACTGCGAAAACGCGCTGGCCGTGGCGCAGCATCTCAAGAAACATCCCAAGATCAAATGGGTCCGCTTCCCGGGTCTCAAGGACGACCCAATGTTCAAGCTCAACCAGAAGTACCTTCGCGGGAAAGGCGGCGCCATGGTGATCTTCGGCATCAAGGGCGGCGGCGGGGCAGGCAGCAAGTTTATTGATGCCCTCAAACTCTTCTCGCACCTCGCCAACGTCGGCGACGCGAAGAGCCTGGCGATTCATCCCGCCACGACCACACACTCGCAGCTCACCGCAGAGCAGCAGCTCGCGGGAGGCATTACGCCGGAACTGGTCCGGCTCAGCGTCGGCTTGGAAAACATTGACGACCTCCTGGCGGATTTGGATCAGGCCCTCAAAGTGGCGACCTAAACGGCCACTCCACCCCACGATGAGCCGCCCCTCCGGCCAGGTTGCCACGCGTTTTTTCGAGTTCAACAACCCGCGAAAACCGCTGGCGCTGCGCGTGGGCGGAAAACTTTCCCGCTTCACCCTGGCCTACGAAATGTATGGCCGCATGAACGCGGACAAATCGAACGTCATCCTGCTCTTTCACGCGATGACCGGCAGCCAGCACGCCGCCGGCCTCAACTCCGAAGTGCCCGGCCTGAAAGGGCGCTGGACGGCGGAACTGCACGAAGGCTGGTGGGACGCCTTTGTCGGCCCGGGCAAGGCGCTGGACACGCGCAAATTCTGTGTCGTTTGCGCGAACTACCTGGGCGGCTGCTATGGATCGACCGGCCCGGCTGCGATCAATCCGCAAACCGGCAAACCTTGGGGGCCAACGTTTCCAGTGTTGCGCGTCATTGACATTGTTGAATCACAACTGCGGCTGCTCGATGCCCTCGGCGTGAAAAAACTCCACGCCGTCATTGGCGGTTCCATTGGCGGTTACCTCTCCCTGCTCCTCGCCACGCGTTACCCCGAGCGGGTAAAAATTGTTATCCCCATCGGCACCAGCGTGGAAACCACCATTGCCCATCGCATCCTGAACTTCGAGCAAATCACCGCCATCGAGAGCGACCTCAATTTCAAGGGCGGTGATTATTACGATGGCCCGCGACCGGATGTGGGTCTGGCGCTGGCGCGGCGCATTGCCCACAAGACGTTTGTTTCGCCGGACACCTTGCGCGAACGGGCGCGCGGCGTGTTGGTGAGCCACAAACCGCCCCATGGTTGGTATGAAATGAACCATCCCGTCGAATCCTACATGCTTCATCAGGGTGAGAAATTCGTGCAACGCTTCGATGCCAATACCTACCTGCGCATCGTGGACGCCTGGCAATGGTTCGACCTGGTCGCGGAGGCCGGGGCCGCGGATTACCGGGAGCTCTTAGCGCGTTGCCAGCACCAGGAGTTTCTCGTGTTCAGCATGGACTCGGACGTCGCCTTCCCGCCGCCGGACCAATCAAAGCTCGTCCACCTGCTCAAGGCCGCTCACGTCCCGGTGATGTGGATCACCGTGCATACGGAGAAAGGCCACGATTCATTTTTGTTGGAGCCGCGCCTCTTCACGCCGCACCTCGCGCAGGCACTGAATCGTTAGCGTCCGGCCGCGGGCATGCATACTCGAGGAAAGCCCAGGGAGCCCGCCTTCGCACACCTTCGGACCTGAAAAACCAAACAGGCCAACGTAAGGGCGCAAACGCGCCAGGTAGCAAACCCAGGAGCGCGACCGGTCCCCGGTCGCAGCGCATGAACGGGAGTGCAGTCGTCAGATAATCCGCCGTACTATCCCCGCTACAACGGCGCGCAGGAAAAAGGCATTCGCGACTCCAAAGCCGCGCCGGATCAACGGCATCCAACCCCGGGGCGAAAACCAAAAGATTTTGCCTTGGCGGTGGAGCTCACTGACCAAGCAGCTCAATCACCAGCCGCGGCGCCGTCTTCCACGCCGCCGCCCAACAACTCCGCTGGACCCGCCGCCGGCGCCAAACCATTTTCCGGTTGCTGCTCCAACGGTTCGGAGCGATGCTCGGAAAAACGCCGAACGGCCATCAACCCAAACCCGCCGCAGCGTGGCGGGTCACCGTGGAAGCCTGGCTCCGCTGCCAGGGCCTGATCGCCGTCCGTCAAAACCAGAAACCAAATGTGTCAACTACTGTATCCCAAAAACTGGTCTCGCAATTAAATTGGACCCACAGGGTGAACAATTTTACCAACGTGGTGACTTACACGGGTGGCAACACCACGAATGTCACGACCCTGACGTTGCCCGCGCAAGTCACCCTGGCCTATGACGCCGATGAAAACCTGATCAGTGACGGGTTGCATGGCTATACGTATAACGCCGATGAATCGCTGGCCGTGATCACCGTCACCAACGGTTGGAAGTCGGAGTTCACCTACGATGGCCTGATGCGGCGGCGGGTGCGCAAGGAATACACTTGGAGCGGTAGCTGGGTGCTGACCAATGAAGTTCACTACATCTACGATGGCAGCGATGTGCTGCAAGAGCGGGATGCCAGCAACACGCCCCAGGTGACTTATACCTATGCGCACGGTCTGCGGGCGCGCACCACCAGCACCGAAACGGCCCTTTACCAGAAAGATGCCTTGGGCAGCACCACCGCCCTGGTCAACCGCAACGGCACGGTGCTGGCCCGCTATGGCTATGACCCGTTTGGCAACGTGCTGGCCAAAAGCGGGCCGCTGGCCGATGCCAACCTGTATCGTTACGTCGGCCAGGAGGTCCATCCCAACTCCGGTTTGATTCATCATCAATTCCGCTACTACGACCCCAATCTCCAACGGTGGCTAAATCGGGACCCGATTGCCGAGCAGGGGCATAGAGTGCTCAGAGGCGCATGTACGACCTGCTATTCTGCGCGCTCCGTAAAGACGTCAATTCCTATCTGTTCTGCGGCAACGGGCCTACCATGAGGTATGATGCACTTGGTGTGGTTTCGGAGGAGGATTGCGTGGCGCGTTTAGAAAGTGACATGGCAGAGGTTGCAAAGGAAGGGGGAAAATGTGCTGGCGAGGCCATTGAGGTCGGTCTGGTTGGCGGTGTCCTATCAATCATTGCTGGGGGCGTGGGCGCAATTTTCACTACTCCTTTGGGAGGTGGAGCTATTGGTCTTGGCGGGGTCGGTATAACGGCAATCGTTGATGTGTGCTTATATAATCACTGCATGGGTCCAGTCCAAAAAATGGGCGATGATGCAAGAAAACGGTATGAAGACTGTTCAAAAAAGGCCAAGGGTAACTAGCCTAGCTGGCTACCGCGTCCTGGTGGCTACCATGGGTCTGAATGTATGAACAAATCTGACGATTGGGCTTACGAGCACAGACCTGCTCGTAAAAGCGACTTATCTCGATGACGCTCTGGGAATACAAAGTCGAAACCGTGAAAGGAATCTTCTGGCTGCGATCCCGCAAGCTACCGGAGGTCAGAAAAATCTGCACCGAGGTGGGGGAACAGGGCTGGGAACTGGTCGGGATCAGTTACGACTGGTTTGTCGTCCAATACGTTCTCTATTTCAAGCGGCCAAAGCTAATGTGAACACCCTTGACTCATCAGGAACCACGCGTTCGCTGTAAGCGGTTGATCTTCGCCCTATTTCGGACTTGTTCGGACTAATTCGGCATCAG
>JANXWY010000129.1 GCA_025350905.1 Verrucomicrobiota bacterium | reverse complement strand
TCCAGCGGTTCCCGGAACAAAAAGATCGCCACGAGAAATTGGAGCGTGGGACCGATGTATTGCAGGAAGCCAATGGTTGCGAGCGGCAACCGCCGCACCGCCGCACCAAAAAGCAACAGCGGCGCCGCGGTGATGACTCCGAGCAAAGCCAGCAGCCCAAAGGTTCCGGCACCCGGCCGGCTCGCCGGCAACAACATCAATCCCAGGAGTGCGACCGGCAGCAAGACCGTCGTTTCCACCAGCAGCCCGTGCAGCGAATTGATGTCCACCTTTTTCCGAACCAGCCCGTACAACCCAAATGAACCGGCAAGCGAAAGCGCGATCCACGGAATCCGTTCGCCTCGGAAGATGAGGTTCGCGACCGCGCTGCCGGCGATGCCGACGGCCACCCATTGCCAACGGCGCAAGCGTTCGTGCAGAAAGACCATTCCGAGTGCGACCGAAAACAGCGGATTGATGAAATAGCCCAAGCTGGCTTCCAGGACCTGTCCCGTGAGGACCGCATGGATGAACACCAACCAATTGATCGCTATGAGCACTCCGCCAACCGCCAGCAACAACAGGCTTCGTCGTTGGCGCACGACGAGTAAGAGGAGGGGCCACTCCCGCCGCAGCGAGACGATGACGCTCAGAAATACCGCCGACCAAATGATGCGGTGGCCGACAATGACCCACGGCGAAACGTGTGTCAGCGCCCGGAAGTAGATCGGAAACACTCCCCACATCGTGTAGGCGGCCAGGCCATAGCCCAGCCCAGCGCGGGTTTTGCGCTGTTCGGTGGTTTCCCTCACGTCAATTGCGGTTTCGGTCACGGCCCCGAACGTAGCAGTTGCCTGCTTGTTGGCAAAGGTGGGAGCCTTACGCTGCGACTGCATCCACTCGCACGTCGCGTTCGGGGTAGCTCTCGCCACATGCTCGACGAGGGCGAAGAGCACCATCTCGCATTTCGTCTCGCACCCCAGACAAATGGTAGGAGACGACGTGCGGAGGCGCTGACTTTCGGCCGGAGATAAATGAGTCTCGTCACCTCGACTCCTGCCGAAGAACTCCTCCTATGCCGAGACCGTGCTCTAACCGAGTTCGGCGAACAACCCGATGGTGGGCGGATCGACAAGCGGGTCCTCGGTGTCGGCGTGGAGCATAGCGATGGAGTTACTCCCAGGCGTGGTAGGCAATCCGCAAGCCGTTGCTCCACCCCACCGGAACATCTATCCGGTAGATGTTTATTACCACGCTGGTAGTAGTGATGCGCCGCACGGTCAAACAGAACACATCCGGATAGTCAGTCCCCGCCTGTGAAATGGGTGTCAACGTGATATTCGGCACCGAACTGAAAGCCACGGGAAATGTGTTGGTGACCACCAACGTGCCGCTACTGCTGGGTCCGGCGATGAAGCTGCCGTCTTGTATTCGCGTAAACGTGCTGCCTTGATTGACCCGAAAGGACCCATTTACATCCAAGGTGGCCTGCGGACTATTGGTGCCAATGCCCACTCGGCCATTGATTACCCGCATTGCTTCATAGCTGCCAAATTTATTTTTCGCCCCCGTGCCGTTTACATAAAAACCCAGCCCGCCCGTAAAACTGCCTGCGTCCACCGACTCGATGTAACCGGGCCGCCACTCGCTGGCATCACCCTGCGGGTCGCTGACAAATTCCAACCGGCCAAATCCGGGGGTGCCGGAGGATTGCACGCGAACCACGGTGGGATTATTCGCGCTGTAAATGTGCAGGTTGGCCTGGGGGCTGGTCGTGCCGAGGCCTACCCCGCCGGAGGCGAGGATTGCCAGGTTGGTGCCGGCGGTAATACTCAGGTTATTGTCCACGGAAAGACTGAAGCTAGCGTGGACGGTCTCCGTAAGATTGTTGTCCACGGTGAGGGTTTCGTCGTGCTTCACGTGAAAGGTGAAGTCGTGGTCGATGGTCGCCGTGTAGTCATGCCCCACCCAAAAAGTTCCGTCATTGGCCGTTTCCAGATCCATGTTCTTGACCGCATGGAGCCACACCTGTTCGAGGCCGACGGCATCATTGAACCGAAGGTGATTCGCGTTTCCGAATAATGAATTGGCGAGGTCCAGATTGGTCAAACCCTTCAAGCCACCACTGGAGGCAACCGCTAAATTGAGGTATGGGTTAGACGCATTGGTGGTGGCCAGCACGGCCCCGGCGGGCAACTGGGACGGGGTCAATCCTCCGGTGATATTCGTTGCGGTTGTTGCCGTGGCTGCGCTCGCGGCATTGAGGGCAAAAATCGCATACGGCGCGGGCGTCAACGGTTGGCGCGGCGTCAAGGGAACGAAGTCTCCGTTGCCATTCGTGCGCACGGCTAGTTCCAGCCAATTACTGCCGCCGGTGAACACTCCCGCCCCAAAATCAACCAGGGCGATGAACAGGCCGTTGCTTACCACCGTGGCGGAGTTGGTCGCGGGCGAGGCCAGCGCCACCCCGCCGCGGTTCGTCGCGAACAAGGTGAACACCAGATCATAGCTGCCATTGGCCAGGCTGCCGCCATTGTTTAATCGGCCTTGATACGTGAACGCCGTGCCTTGGGCGAACGTCGTGGCGAGCGAGAGGCTCAAGATGGAGATGAACTCGGCGAAGGCGAGGTGGCGAGAAGTGAGTTTGGATTTCATCAGTTTATTGAGTGGATCGGGATGGAGTCTTTGATTCGTTGGACTGGTCAACGCAATCAGGGTGTCAAACGCCGATCCCATTTCACAGTAGAAAGGCCTTCGTGTCGTTCCTGGCCTGCTGGCTGCAAGTGACGCTCAAAGCGCGGCTGCGCCGCATCGCCAGCGGGCTCACGCCGCTAGCCGTGCTGGAGCAGTTTGCGGCGGTGCAGATGATCGATGTGCATCTGACGACGACCGACGGGCGAGAGATCGTCATGGCCCGCCACACGCAACCGGAGCAAGACCTCCAACTCCTGCTCGACCAGCTCAAGCTCACCCTCCCCGAGCAAGGCCCGCCGAAGATCCAGGCCCGGCAACCCCCGCCCGAAGCTGTCGCGAAAGGACCGCGTCTGTAGTGCAGACCTTTTGACCCGATCTTGTGAAATCCAGCCATTCCCGCCCCCCCCGCCCTCCGGTCCGCCAAGTCGGGCTAACCGCCTGCATGGCGATTGTCCCGAGCACATCATTGGCAACCGTGCACGCGCTGTAGCGAACCCAATTTAGCTTAAGCCTGCCGTTGCCGACGGTGTTTCATGGTCGACCTGTTACCCATAAGCGCGCGCGAGTCTCCCGTGTCACGCACCCGCTTCTGGCCACGGGTGGGATTTAAGCCAGACGCGCGCCCGGCTACTTTCCGTCGCCGACGAGGCTCCGCGGCAGCAGTTCCCGATTGATGACCCAGGGATCGTCCAACAACTCCTGGACATGAGTGTTGCGTCCCAGACTCCATTTTGCGTTCCAGGACATGAAAAAGCAGGTCTTGGGAAAGTCCTTCTTGATCCCGTCCAGAAACCGCCGGTAATCGTAATCGCCCGGCGGGTTTTCCGAGCCGTGCGGTCCGTATTCGGTGAACCCGAACGGCTTGGGCAGCGCCGCAACCTCGGCGTAGCCGCGAATGTGCGCTAGGTCCACAATATCGGTGTACGCATCCAAGCCCACGAGGTCCACGTAGGCGTCGCCGGGGTAGTAGGCCACGGTGTTTTTACCGTGGTTGGGACCATACACCCACAACAGATTGTCGAGGCCTTTGGTCCGGATGAAATAGTCGAACATGTGCCGCCAGACTTTGATAAAGGTGGCTGGGTCTTTCGCGCCCCACCAGAACCAGCCGCCGTTCATCTCATGAAACGGTCGCCACAGCACGACCACGTGCGCGTCCTTGAGCTCCTGCAACCCAGCCGCAAGGGAATCCAGCTCCGCCATCCAATTGGTGTGCGCCACGCTGACCGGGTCCAGCAGGCTCGCGAGGTCCATGCCTTTATCGCGCAAACCCGCCTGGTTCGTCCGGGCCGGATTGTAAAGGTGCGCGCTCACGCTGACCAATCCGCCCTGCTTCCAATAGTCCCGTGCTGTCCGG
Organism: Verrucomicrobiota bacterium; assembly: GCA_025350905.1. Classification (GTDB taxonomy): domain Bacteria; phylum Verrucomicrobiota; class Verrucomicrobiia; order Limisphaerales; family JADLHS01; genus JADLHS01. The sequence continues at coordinate 6,200 of JANXWY010000129.1, read as the reverse complement.
TTGGGTGCCGCATAATCCAGCGGGCCCCGACCGACATCGGCGTAATCCACGCCGATCAGCCCCGGCCAATGCCCGGACTGCTCGTGGATCTGGTTGATCAACCGCAGATCAGCGCGCGGTCCAAAGTCGGTGAACTGGCCCGAAAGCACGCGACCGCCGGCGCCAGGTGGTGTGGCGGACAGCGTCTGGAAGTAATTCAAAATGGCACGAGCGGGCGCGCTGGCCCTTGGATTTGCGGGGTCGGACGGCGACGTGGCGAAGCCGGAACCGACCAGGGACCAAATCACGAGCTGCAGAATTATTGGCTTCATAAGCTTGGGTCAGGTTGACGTTGGGACCACCGGACCGATTCTTGCCCAGCGGGTGAGCCTTGGCAATTCATGGCGGCGAGAACTAATCGGGTCTTTAAATATTGCCGTCCCCCATTTCAAGCAAGCCGAAGCTCCACCCGACCGGGCGGAATCCGGGCGGCGGGAGCGCTGCCGCTTGCTTCAAACCCAAAACCGTGTTTAATCCCCGCGACATGTCTGCGCCCATCACTCCGAGCCAGAGCGCCGAGGATTATCTCGAACGCATCCACGAATTGATCGAAGCCAAGGGCTACGCCCGCGTGGTGGACATTGCGTCCTCGCTGAAAGTCCGGCAGGCGTCGGTCACGAGCATGGTGCAAAAACTCGGCCGCGCCGGCTTTGTAAAATATGAAAAATACCGCGGCCTCGTACTGACCGACCAGGGTCGGGCGGTCGCGTGCAACATTCAGGACCGCCACGCCACCCTCTCGCGGTTCTTCTCCCTCTTCGGGCTCGACTCCGAAACACAGCGAGCCGACATCGAAGGGATTGAACATCATCTCAGTCCGGCCACGCTCGAAATGCTGGCCGACCTCGCCGGTTTTTTTGAGCAGGACCCCGCGGCGCTCCGGGCGTTCAAGCAATCGCGCAAGAGCAGCCGGAAAAAGTGACGTCCGCGCGGGCGACCCTCGCAACGCGACCAGACTTTGAAACCCATCCCCCTTTGCTTCGCGGTGCTGCTGGTGGTGGCCGGATTCGGCGCGAGCCTTCTTGTCGGCCGGTACGCTGGGAAAGCCTTTGCAACTGCGAAGGAAGTTTTGCCCGACTCGAAAGTTTCCACATCGGACGCGAACAATTTCCGCGCGGTCAACGCTGTCGGAGCCCATAACGCCACCATTTAAAAACGATACGGCCGCGCTGCGCGCATCTGGATCCTGGATCGGGGCATGCCGACCGAGGAAGTGCTGGCCGAAATGCGCGCGGCGGAGCCGCCCGTACATTATTTGGTGGGCTCCTCGCGGGTGCGGGTGCGCCAGACCCCGAGCCAATGGGAGGCGTTGCCCTGGCAAAAAATCAAGGACTCGGTCGAGGTCAAACTCTTTCGTGCGACCGGTTGCGGCGGCGGCTGGGCGCGGCCAAAGCCAAGGCTGGGCGGGCAGCATCGCTGCTGGAAATCCACCTGCCCGGTGGCGCCGGGACTGACACCGCGGTCCGTGCTGGAAACACTGGCCGGAGTAACGATGTTGGATGTGGAAGTGCCGACGACCGACGACCGACGGCCGCTGGCTGGTGATGAGCCGCTACAGTCGCCCGGAGCCGGCGGTCGAATTGTTGTTGGGGCGGTTGAAACTGAAACTGCCCCCGCAACCCCCGCCGCGGCTGAGCGCAGAAAAAGATTACGCCCTGAGCACGGCGCAGAAAAACTGGACGGAAGACCGTTGACCGTCACCCGGCGCAAAATCGAAAAAATTCGCGGGTCACGCAAAAAATCACCCTCCAGTCTCGAAAGTTGGTTTAAGTGACTCCGTTATTCTGTCGATGGCTTGAAAATAATGACACCGATAAGTGACAGGATTTGGTTCGGCGATTTTTCCCAAAAAAACTTGTTGCGGGTGAGTTGTCGTTTGCTACTCTCCACACCCCGTTTGCCCGGTTGTTCAGACGCCGGGAAGGGGGAACATTTTTTATAGCCAAATGCCGACAATCAATCAATTGGTCCGAAAGGGCCGCAATAAGATCAAGTACAAGTCCAAGTCCCCGGCCTTGCAGAATTCGCCGTTTCGTCGCGGCGTGTGCATCCAGGTGATGACGCGGACGCCCAAGAAGCCCAACTCCGCGATGCGTAAGGTCGCCAAGGTGCGGCTCACGAACGGCTTTGAGATCATTGCCTACATTCCCGACGAGGGCCACAATCTGCAGGAGCACTCGATTGTGCTCGTGCGCGGCGGGCGCGTGAAGGATTTGCCCGGGGTGCGGTACCACATCGTGCGCGGCACGCTGGACGCCGCCGGGGTGGAAAAGCGGCGCGTCAGCCGTTCCAAGTACGGCGTGAAACGGCCGAAGGCGGCCAAGCCGGCCGCCGCCAAGTAAACTGCGAGTCAACCGATTAACGATCTACCAAAGCCATGTCACGTCGCCGTCAAGCCACCAAACGTCCCGTTTCCCGGGATGGAAAATTTCAGAGCGCGCTCGTTGCGCGCCTCGTCAACACCGTCATGTTTTCGGGCAAGAAAAGCACCGCGCAACGCATTGTTTACGGTGCGTTTGATCAGCTCGTCGAAAAAAATCCGGCGTCGAACCCGGTCGAAATTTTGCAGCGCGCCGTGGACAATGCCAAGCCGCGCATCGAGACCAAGCCCCGCCGGGTTGGGGGAGCTACCTATCAGGTACCGCTCGAAGTGCCCTCCGACCGGCAAGCCGCGCTGGCTTTGCGTTGGATTGTGGACTTCGCGGATGCGCGCAAGGGCACCCCGATGAGTAAGGCGCTCGCCTCCGAAATCATGGAAGCCTATCAAGGGCAGGGCGGGGCCATCCGCAAGCGCGACGATGTTCACAAGATGGCGCAGGCCAACAAGGCCTTCGCGCACTTCCGCTGGTAGGCCAAAAATTTTACCACGCCCCGGAAGCAAACACTGCCCGGGGCGTTTTTTTATCACCCTAATCATTATGACTGCTCCTGCCACCCCCGCGCCGAACTCGCCGAACTCACCCAACCGCGAGTACACGCTCGAACGCACCCGCAACATCGGCATCGCCGCGCACATTGATGCCGGCAAGACCACGACCACCGAGCGCATCCTGTTTTACACCGGCCTCATCCACAAGATTGGCGACGTGGACGACGGCAACACGGTCACCGACTGGATGGAGCAGGAAAAGGAACGCGGCATCACGATCACGTCCGCCGCCGTCACCTGCTTCTGGACGCAGAAATGCGCGAAGGCGGGCGAAGACCAGATTTACAAGGCATTCAACAACATTCCGCACCGCATCAACATCATCGACACGCCCGGCCACGTGGATTTCACCGCGGAAGTCGAACGTTCCATGCGGGTGCTGGACGGCGCGGTCGCCGTGTTCTGTGGCGTCGCGGGCGTGCAGCCGCAATCGGAAACCGTCTGGCGGCAGGCGACCAAATACAATGTGCCGCGCATCGCGTTCGTCAACAAGATGGACCGCATCGGGGCCAATTTTGAAAATGCCCTGAATGACATGCGCACGAAATTACGCGCGTATGCGTTCCCGATTTTCCTGCCGCTCGGCGCCGGTCCGACCGAAGTGGAAGGCAAGCCGGTCACCGGCGGCTTTGAAGGCGTGATCGACCTGGTCAACCAAAAGGTCATCTACTGGGGACCGACGGAAGCCAACGAAGGTTTGAATTACGAAATCATGGAGATTCCGGCGGAGCATAAGGAACGCGCGGCCGCCGCCCTTGCGGAATTAATTGACGCGGTTTCCAACAAAGATGAGGCAATTGCCGACTTGGTCCTGGAAGAAAAACCCATCAGCCCGCCGGTGCTCAAGGCGGCCATCCGCCGTTTGACTTGCAAGATCGAACTCGTTCCGGTGCTCTGTGGTTCGGCGTTCAAGAAGAAGGCCGTGCAAGTGTTGGTGGACGCGGTCATTGATTATCTCCCCAGCCCGCTGGATATCCCGGGAGCGGAAGGTCACGAGCTCGGCACCGAGGTCGCTGTCCATGTCCCGACTACGGATAACGAGAAGTTTTGCTCGCTGGCGTTCAAGCTCTGGACCGATCCGTACGCGGGTAAGCTGGTGTTCTTCCGCGTTTATTCCGGCCACCTGAAGAAGGGCGACAATATTTACAATCCCCGCACGCGCAAACGCGAACGCGTCAGCCGCCTCATGGTCATCCAGGGCAGCGAACGCAAGGACATCAGCGAGGTGTTTGCCGGCGACATCGCGGCGCTGGTGGGGCTGCGCAACATCACGACGGGCGACACGTTGTGCGATGAAGATTATGACGTGACGCTCGAACCGCCGACGTTTCCGGAGCCGGTCATCAGCATGGCCGTCGAACCGAAGACCAAGCAGGATCGCGACAAATTGTCCGAAGGCTTGCAGCGGCTCGCCGAAGAAGATCCGACGTTCCGCTGTTTCACGAACGAGGAAACCAGCCAGCTTATCATCGCCGGGATGGGGGAGTTGCATTTGGAAATCATCATTGACCGGCTGAAGCGCGAATTCAAAGTGGAGGCGAACACCGGGGCGCCGCAAATCGCGTATCGCGAGACGATCACCAAGAAAGCCGAGGGCGAAGGCAAGTTTATCCGTCAATCCGGCGGTAAAGGTCAATACGGCCATGCCTGCATCACCGTCGCGCCGAATGAAAAAGGCAAGGGCGTGGAAGTGGTGGATGAAATCGTCGGCGGTTCCATCCCGAAGGAATACATTCCGGCGGTCATCGCCGGGATCGAAGAAGCCATCAAGGGCGGCGTGTATGCAGGCTATCAAGTCATTGACATCAAAGTTGAGGTCACCGACGGCTCGTTCCATGAAGTGGACTCCAACGAACTCGCGTTCCGCATGGCGGGCATTTTCGCCTTGAAGGACGCCTTCAAAAAGGCCGGTCCGATTTTGCTCGAACCGCTGATGAAAGTGGAATGCACGACGCCGGACGAGTATCAAGGCGACCTGCTCGGCGACATCAACCGTCGGCGCGGCACGATTGTCAGCATCGAGGCGAAGAACGGACAGACGATTCTTAACGCGCAGGTGCCGCTGGCAGAAATGTTCGGTTACGCGACGGCGATCCGTTCGCTCTCGAAAGGCCGCGCCTCGTATTCGATGGAGCCGTTGACCTTTGCCCAGGTGCCCAACAGTGTCGCGGAAAAGCTCCTCGACACGGCCAAGAATAAGCCCGCGGCCCGAACGTAAATCCATAGCGGCCCGCCCGGCAAAATTTCACGGCCTTTCCCCGACTGGCATTCCAGGGGGAAAGGCCTTTTGCCGTACCGGCTACCGCATCGTACCGCGCGTCAGCTGCGATGCATGTCGCCCACCATGCAGCCGCGCGTCGCCGGGCTACTCTTCGTCATGCGCTCCCGGTTTGCGCTCCCACCGACGCGGCGATTTCTCCGGCAAACTGGTGTCCACTTTGACGTAATAGGTTTCCGCGCCGAAGCGCGCATCCGCGGCCTGGTGCAAGGCTTGCGACGGTAACACGCCGAAGCGTTCGTGCGGTTGCAGGAAGATGACCTCGCCGGTCGGGCGCATGAAGCAAAGGAACAAGGGGCACTTGCCCGGATGGGCGGCCACCAGTTCGCGCACGGCTTCGATGTCATCGGGCTTCAAGTGGGCGGTGTGCAGCCGGAGGTGGACCTGCTTGGTATATTTCTTCGGCGCGTCTTCCAGGGGCATGATTTCCTGGGGAAAGAGCTTCGGCTTGTCTTCGCTGTTGTTGACTTCGCCGATGACGAGGATGGCCTTGTTGGTCACGAGTAATTCACGATATTTGTCGTAGTTCTCGTTCATGCACAGCACCTGCACCGAGCCTTCGAGATCTTCGAGCGTGACAATCGAATACGGCTTGCCGCTTTTCTTGGACATGCCGTTTTGCACGGCGGCGATCAAGCCGCCGATGCGGGTGAGGCTGCGGTTGGGCAAATCGGCAAGTTGGGCGGTATTGGTGAGCGCATATTTTTCCAGGATTGGCGCATAGGGCGTGAGCGGATGGCCCGTGACGTAGAAACCGAGCAGTTCCTTTTCGTGGGCGAGCAATTCATGTTGCGGCCATTCGGGCAGATTGCTGATCGCCTCCGGCATGGCCGGCGACTTTTCCTCCAGCGCGCCAAAGAGGGAACTTTGGCCGCTCTGGCGGTCGGCCAGATTGCTGGCCGCCCGGGCCAGCGTGCGTTCGATCTGCGCGGTCAAGGTGGCGCGCGTCTGGCC
>JANXWY010000114.1 GCA_025350905.1 Verrucomicrobiota bacterium | reverse complement strand
ATAGCGGAGATCCGGTCGCTCGGGACCGGCAGGAGGCTTCGGCGCCGATCCTTCGGCACGCCGTTCTTCCCGTCTGGCGCGTCTCGCCGTAAGAACGGCATCGCCAACGCTTCGCCTTAGGCAGATGAAACATCCCTGGTCCCGTTCGCCGAACCGGCCTTTCCGCGCTTGCCAAACGGTGCCGACCGGGATACCGATGGACGCGCACAGTAGCCCTTCAGCCAGCAGGAATGGACCATGTATAAAATCATCGGGGCAGACGGACGGGAATACGGCCCGGTCAGCCGTGAACAATTGCGCCAGTGGATCACCGAAGGTCGCGTGAACTCCGACACGCGGGTGCGACTCGAGGGCGACGGGGATTGGAAGCCGTTGCGGGAAGTGCCGGAACTCGCCTCCGCCACCGGAATCCCCGCGATATTCCCGGTGACGCCCGCCGCCGACTCCGCGGCCGCGCTCCAACTGGTTCGCGGCCCGGCAATTTTTCTGCTGGTCCTTGCCCTCCTCGATATCCTCGCCAGCCTGCTGGGAATTGTGATGTCTTGCTTGCCGACGCCACTCCTGGCGCTACCGAATTTGCCACAACAGAATGTGGAGCTTCAGCGGCAACTCTCCCTCCTCTTCGGTCTGCCCACCAATGCCGCGGGTCTGGCGATCGCCCTAGTCTGCCTCTTCGGGTCGCTCCGCATGCTGAAACTCAAATCCTATGGGCTGGCTTTGACCTCCGCCCTCCTGATGCTCCTGCCGTGCGGCGCTTGTTGTTGTTGTGTCAATGTCGGCGCTGGCATCTGGGCCCTCGTCGTGTTGTCGAAGCCGGAAGTGAAGGCGGCCTTCCAATGAAACCCGGCTGCCCATCGACCCACGAGGCGCTTCGCGTGCCCCCAGTGCTTCGCACGCGATGGCCCCGGCTCGAACAGTTTCGTTGGAGTTTGGTCCTTGCGCTCGGCGCCGCCGCGTGGATCCTCCATTACTTCAACCCGACGGAACACCGGTTTTATCCCGCTTGCCTGTTTCATGCCTTGACCGGCCTGAATTGCCCCGGCTGCGGTTCATTGCGCGCGCTGCACCATCTGACGCACGGCGAGTTCCGCGCCGCGCTGCATTGCAATCCGCTGCTGATCGTCGCCCTCACCTTGCTGGTTTTGACCTGGATCCGCCAGCAAGGCTGGCGGCGCGATTCACCTTTCCCCACCTCCCGGTTGCGGCGACCGGCCACGGCCTGGGCGATTGGCGCCATCGTCATTGCCTTCGGGGTGTTGCGAAATGTGCCGGGGCCGGCCTTCGCTTGGATGTCCCCGTAAACCTTCTAGCCAACCCAACCCAACCCAACCCAACCATGTATAAAATCATCGGCGCCGATAAAAAAGAATACGGTCCGGTCAGCGGCGACCAATTGCGCGAATGGATTCAACAGGGCCGCGCCGGCGCGGCCACGCCCGTCCAGGCCGAGGGCCAGACCGATTGGCGGCCGGTGGGCGACTATCCCGAATTCGCCGAAGCCCTCGCGGCCAAGTCGCCGGCCCCGCCGCCGCCGTTTGCTGCCGCCGGGGCGACCGGGGTGGCGCCGGAGATTTTGGAACGCGATTATGATTTGGACCTCGGCGGGTGTATCAGCCAGGGCTGGAATTTGGTGCAAAAAAACCTGGGCCTGCTGGTCAGCATAACGCTGATTTATCTCGGTATCGGCATCGCGTTTTCTTTGCTCGGAGTCATTCCGCTCATTGGTCCCCTCTTTTCGCTGCTGAGTCTTTTTGTGACGGTACCGTTGTGGGGCGGACTTTTCTACGTCACAATGCTAGCGGTACGTGGCCAACCGGCCACCAGCGGGGATCTGTTTGAAGGTTTTCGTCGGTCATACATACAACTCATCCTGGGTTATATCATTAGCACCATTCTTGCCGCTCTGTGCTTTATACCCGTGGTCATCGTGGCGTTAGTAACGCTTTTGCCGTCGCTTACCCACCACCAACAACCCAATCTGGTCGCGGTGGTCATCGCTGTCGGTGTCGGGTTGGTCAGTTTGCTGCCAGTTATCTTTCTGACCGTGAACTGGATTTTCGTCCTGCCATTGATTTTGGACAAGCGCATGGATTTCTGGCCGGCGATGCAGACGAGCTGGAAGATGGTGCGCAAACATTGGTGGCAACTTTTCGGCCTGATCGTACTCGTTGGCTTGATCAACTTGGGAGGAGCCCTCTTGTGTTGTGTCGGCCTGCTTTTCTCCATGCCCATCGGCATTGCGGCCTTGATGTACGCCTATGAAACCATCTTCTCGGCGGCGCGACCGCAAACCCCTTAGCTCCACTGCCGCCCGCAACGCTGTGCTCGTCAATCTGCTGGCCACGCCCGGACTCGGGACGCTTATGGCTGGCCGGCTGGTGGTGGGCGTCGGGCAGCTGATTTTGGCGGTGGCTGGGTTTGGTTTTGTCCTGGGGTGGTTTGTGGCCTTGCTGCGTCAGTATTACGGTCAGATCACCGGAGATGTTGCGGTGACACCCATCGCCTGGCTCGCGGAGATCGGTGCCGGGTTGTTCCTCGCGGCTTGGGGCTGGTCGCTCGTGACCAGTATCGGTCTGGTTCGCGAAGCGCGGCGGAACACGACGGCGGCGTTTGCGGCCATGCCCCCGCCGCACATCAGGTAGGCGTCAACTTCAGACTGGCATTTTGTCTCCGGCGACGGAAAATGCGCCAGTGACGGTAAATCGATAAGGTGAGTCATGTATAAAATCATCGGCACGGATGGTCAGTGCTACGGCCCGGTGGGCGCCGACCAGATCAAACGTTGGATTGCGGAAAACCGAGTGAATGGGCAAACGCTCGCCCAACCCGAAGGCGCCACCGACTGGAAACCGTTGCACGCGTGGCCGGAGTTTGGCAGCGACCTTGCCGCCACCCAGCCGCCGAGGACATCGGCGCCCCCGCCTCTGACCCCGCCGCCGGCGCAACATCTGGCGAATCGCGCTTCCAACAAGATCGCGGCTGGCGTCTGTGGCATTTTGCTCGGCTCGCTGGGCGTCCACAAATTCATCCTCGGTTACACCGGCACGGGGATCGTCATGCTGCTCGTCACCTTGCTGACTTGCGGGATGGGCGGGGTCGTGATGCATGTCATTGCCCTGATCGAAGGCATTATTTACCTGACCAAGTCGGATGAGGAATTTGTTCGGATTTACGTGGATGGCCGTAAGGAATGGTTTTAGGTCCCCCGACCGCTCATGCCAAAACTCAATGCCGTCCAAATTAAGTCCGCCCTCGCTACCGTGCCGAAATGGAAGAAAATGGGCGCCAGCATTACCCGCCCCTTTGGTTTCAAGGATTTCCCCGCCGCGATTCAGTTCGTCAACACGGTGGCCCGGCGCGCGGAGCAGGCCGGGCATCATCCCGACATTGATATTCGCTGGAACCAGGTCACGCTCACGCTCACAACGCACAGCGAGGGCGGACTCACGGAGAAGGATTTTAAGCTGGCGCGGCAGTTGGATCGGCTGGCGTGAGGCGAGGGAAAATATTCAGTGTTCAGTGTTCGGTTGGATCGACCCTGTGACTTGCTTTTGGGCTACGGAGCGCCGATGACGAAAAGTTGAATTCCGCGATTTGAAAAACAACTGTACCCCGGAAGCTACGTCGGCCCTGTTCAAAAAGCATTTTGGCCATACGCCCACGCACGTCGTCGCGGCACCCGGTCGGCTCGAAGTGCTCGGCAATCACACGGATTACAACCACGGCCTCGTGATGTCCGTGGCCGTGGACAGATATATTTTCATCGCCTCTTCACCGCGCCCGGATGGCCGGGTGGAGTTGATTTCCTCCGCGTTTCCGGCGCCGGAAAAGTTTTCCGTCAGCGACCTCAAATCCAACCCGGCGGCCCGTTGGGCGGATTATGTGAAAGGGGTGCTGGCGCAACTGCGTCGGCGCGGCGTGCTGTTCGGCGGGTTCAACGCCGCGATCCACAGCACGCTGCCGCTGGGGGCAGGCCTGAGCAGTTCCGCCGCTTTGGAAGTGGCGACGGCGCTCGCGATTCGCCGGCTGCATCCCTTCACCCTCACGGAAACCGGCACGGCCCAGCCGCCCCAAGCAAATCCACGCGGGGAATTGCCGCCGGTAACGCCGGTGGAGCGCATGCACTATGCCCGGCTGTGTCGCGCGGCGGAAAACGAATTCGTCGGCGTGCCGTGCGGCATCCTGGATCAAGTGTCGTCGTTATGCGGCCGGGCGTGGAACGTGACGAGTCTGGATTGCCAGGCCTTGACGGTGGATTACGCCCCTTTGCCAGGCGTGGTGCTGGTGGTCTGTCCGAGCGGTGTAAACCATGCGCTGATCGGCGGCGAATACAAGGAGTTGCGGGACCATTGCGAATCCGCCGCGCGCAAACTCGGGGCGAAATTCCTGCGCACGGTGGAACTGAAACAGTTGCAGGCGGCGCGGACTGCCCTGACGGATCGCGAGTTCGCCTGCGCCCACCACGTCGTAACCGAGATTGCGCGCGTGGTGGCGGCGGAGCGGGCGTTACGAGCGGATGATCTGGCGCAGTTTGGGCAGTATCTGTTTCAAAGCCACGAAAGCTCGCGAGATTTCCTCAAGAACAGCACCGCGGAACTGGACCAACTCGTCGAGCTGGCTCGACAACATCCCGCCTGCCTGGGCGCCCGGCTCACCGGCGGCGGCTTTGGCGGAGCGACCCTTAATCTCGTGGTCCATCATGAAGCGGAAGTGTTCATGACGCACATGGCCACCGGCTACGAGAAGCAGACGGGCCGGAAGTTGCAACCCGACCTCTGCCAGATTGTGGATGGCGCCCGGTGACCGGGGCGGGTCAGTTTCGGTTCGGGCTTCATTCTAATCTTCGCCTGTTTTGCTATGCTCGGCGCCCGAAGCGGGGTGGGGAGATTAAGATTAAGATTAAGATTGAGATCACTATGAAGAGTCAGAGTAAGGCCTGAAACTTGCCCGCTCCTTCCGGTCGCGCTCCCGTTCATTCCTTGGCTTGCGCGGGCGCGGCGGGCTTTCTATTGTCGGGGCATGAAACGGATTATTATTTTTCTGACCATTTTTGCGGCCACCGCGACCCTTCCCCTGCGGGCGCAGGATGTCGCCGCCATGGACGAGCGCATCAAACAATTGCGGGGGCACGTGGATGATTTGCTGGAAGACAAGGCCAACCAAAAAAAGCAAATCGAAGCGCTGGCCAGGGAGATTCAGGCACTGCGGGAACATCAGCAGAACCAGCCAACGACGACCTACGCGAGCCAGGCCGATGTGCAGGAACTGGCGAAGAAGCTTCAGGAGCTCGATACCAAACGCAAGGCGGACCGCGAACTCATCCTGAAAGAAATCGAGAAACTGGGCAAAGCCACCGCGGGCGGGGCCGCCAACAAACCACCGAAAGGGCCAAAAGCCCCGCCCCCGGTGGCGGCGGAAACCCCCAATCCCGGCAACCTGCCGGACAAAGCCATCGAGCACACCATCGCGGCGGGCGACACCTTGTCCACCATCGCCGCTGCGTACAGCAAGGAAAAGGGGGTCAAGGTGACCACCGAGCAGATTCGCAAGGCGAATCCCGGAATCAAGGACGACAAGCTCAAGGTGGGGCAGAAAGTTTTGGTTCCGCTGCCCGAAAAATAAGCCACGCTCAGCGCCAGAGGAGCAGAAGAATCACCGCGCCCGCAGTGATCCGGTACCAGCCGAATGCGACGAACGTGTGCGTCTGGACATAGCGCAAGAGCCATTTCACTGCGATAAAGGAGACGACGGCAGCGACCAGGGCGCCGAGCAGGAGCAGCCCCCAGTTTTCCGGGGACGCGTTGGCGCCATGGTGGAGGGCTTTGAAAATCTTCAGCCCGCTCGCCGCAAGCATCGTGGGGATGCCCACCAGGAAGGAAAATTCCGTCGCCGCCGGTCGGCTTAGGCCGAGCAGCAGCGAGATCAGGATGGTCGTGCCCGAACGCGAGGCCCCGGGAAAAATCGCCGCAAGCAGCTGACCGGCGCCAACCGCGAAGGCAATGGCCCAAGTCACCTCATTTGCCAGCGGTTTACCCCGCAGCCAACGTTCCACGGCCACGAACAACACCCCGCCGATCAATAGCGCCAGCGCCACCGGCAGCAACTGCTCCGGCAGTTTGAAATGCTTTTTTTCCAGAATCAATCCACCGATGCCCGTCAACCCGAAGGCGGCGAGAATTTTTAACGCGTAGGCTTGCGTGGCCGGCACGCGCCACGCAAACGCAAACTGGCGCAGGCGTTCCGGGAAGAGCGGCAGCACGGCGATCACCGCACCACATTGGATGACGACGTTGAAAAGATCGCTTTGCTTCAGCCGCAGGCCATGTTCGGCGAGGAGCAAATGGCCCGTGGAGGAGACCGGCAAAAACTCCGTGATCCCTTCGATGATTCCCAATATGACAACGGCAATCCAATCCGGCATGCCCAACGAGACACGAAATCGGCGGAGGTTGGCAAGCGACAAAATCCCGTTCCTGACCGAAAGTTAGTCCTGACTAACTTTTATTCTTGCTTCAAACTTGAAGTGCGCTACTTTCCTAGCCGTGAACGAAGACGAAGTGACTTCGAACCGCCGGCTCCGCGCGGTAGCCGGTGATTCCCCTCATGAAGCCTCCTGACCCCGCCCAGACCTCGCAGTCGCCCCGCGCGTGGCGGCAGGAAAAAGCCATCCCCAGCTTGCCAGAGGTCCACGCGAGCATCCAGGTGCCGAAGTCTTTCGGCTTTTGGCGCAAGCTGCTGGCTTTCTCCGGACCCGGTTACCTGGTGGCCGTCGGCTACATGGATCCAGGCAACTGGGCGACCGACCTCGCCGGGGGCTCGGCTTTTGGCTATACCTTGCTCTCGGTCATCCTGCTCTCGAACCTGATGGCGATCCTGCTGCAAGCGCTCTGCGCGCGATTGGGCATCGTCACCGGACGGGACCTCGCCCAAGCCTGTCGTGATCATTACTCCAAACCCACGACCGTCATGCTGTGGCTGTTGTGCGAAATCGCCATCTGCGCCTGCGATCTCGCCGAGGTAATCGGCTCGGCCATCGCGCTGAATTTGTTGTTCCGCATTCCCCTGGTCTGGGGCGTTTGTATCACCGCGCTGGACGTGCTGGTGGTGTTGTATCTCCAGAACAAGGGCTTTCGCTACATCGAGGCGCTGGTCATCACGCTCATTCTCGTCATCGGCGGCTGTTTTCTCTTTGAAATTATTGCCTCGCGGCCGGAGCTGCGCGCGGTGCTCGGCGGGTTTGTGCCTAAACTCGAGATCCTCCAGAACCCGCAAATGCTGTATGTCGCCATCGGCATCCTCGGCGCGACGGTGATGCCCCACAATCTTTACCTGCACTCTTCCATCGTGCAGACCCGCAAGTACGAACAAAGCTCCGCCGGCAAACGCGAGGCCATCAAGTTCGCCACCATTGACTCGACGGTGGCGCTGATGTTTGCGCTGTTCATCAACGCGGCCATCCTCATCGTTTCCGCCGCCACGTTTCACACGCGCGGGCAGCATGAAGTGGCCGAAATTCAGGATGCTTTCCATTTGCTCAGCCCCACCCTCGGCGTGACGGCGGCGAGCACGATCTTTGCGCTGGCTTTGCTGGCTTCGGGTCAGAACTCCACCCTCACTGGCACGCTCGCGGGGCAGATCGTGATGGAGGGTTTTCTCAACCTCCGCCTGCGGCCCTGGCTGCGACGGCTGATCACACGGCTCATCGCCATCATCCCGGCGGTGATCGTCACGCTGATGTACGGCGAGAGCGGCACCGCCAAATTGCTCATCTTTAGCCAGGTCATCCTGAGCCTGCAACTGTCCTTCGCCGTCATCCCGCTCATCCTGTTCACCAGCAGCCGGCTGAAAATGGGCGAGTTCGTGATCCCGCTCTGGATGAAAGGGCTCGCGTGGCTCACCGCGGCCATTATTGTTGCACTAAACGTGAAGTACTTATTCGACAAAGTCGTTGAATGGCTCGGTTGATCGCTAACGGCAAACCCTATGAATACTGTTAACCTCGCCCTCCGCCGCGAATTCCGCGTCGCCTTCTCCCGCCGCGCCCAGCCGGTCTGGTTTCGCATTGTCAAATGGACTGGCATCTGCGTCGGTGCCGTTTTCTTTCACGACCGGCGCGAGTTCTGGTGGACACTGGCCGGTCTGGCGGCGGCGGGAACGGCGTTGCACTTTTTCTACCGCTGGCAAACCCAGACGTGGACGCGCGCCTGGGGTGGCTGGAATGATCTGGCCGCGGGCCGCGACTAATCACGCGACAAACCACCCGTCTCATGTATCGCAAAATCCTGGTCGCCCTCGAAAACACGCGCGCGGACGAGAGCCTGCTGCCGCACGTCACGGAACTGGCCACCCGGCTGGGTTCGCGATTACTCCTGGTGCATGTGGCAGATGGTTGGGTGGCGCGGAATTTTTCAAAGCTTAAACTGGCCGAATCCGACGAGATGAAGGCGGACCGCGCCTATCTGGAAAAAACCGTGGACGAACTGCGGCTGAAAGGATTGTCCGTCTCCGCCCATCTGGCGCTGGGGGATCCGGCCACGGAAATTCTGAAGACCGCCGCGGCCGAGCGCTGTGATCTCATCGCCATGACCAGCCACGGTCACCGGCTCATTGGTGACATCATTTACGGCAGCACCATCAACGAAGTGCGCCACCGAACCGCCATTCCGATTCTGGTGGTCAAGGCGGAGAAACCGTGAGCCGGAGCGAGCGCTGCCGCGCGGCATCACAGCTCGATAAATTCCACCTGGATTTCCTTCGCATCTCCCTCCAGCAAGGCCACACTGCGCGCCGCACCGGACTTGGGCTTGCCCGCATAACCGGGATTCAAAAACCAAATCCCATTGACCACGTGGTTGAATTGCTGGTGCGTGTGACCAAAGAGGACGATGGCGGGCCGCTCCCGGGCAAGTCGCTCCTGGAGTTCATTCGTCAATGCGTGAGGCGAAACGATGTGGTGGACGAGAAATTTGCGCCCCCCGAGGACGATCGTTTCGGTCAGCCGGTAGAGCGTCGAACTATCGGTGTTACCCAGCACGGTGGTGACCGGCGCGATGGACTCGAGTTGCGCGATGAGATGGTCGGGCCCGATGTCGCCCGCATGGAGAATGTGGTCCACGCCGCGAAAGATCCGCGGCAGGCGCGGATCGAGAAAGCCGTGCGTATCGGAAATAAGGCCAATTTTCATGGGGATAGCACTCAGGAATCAGTCAGCGGCGAACTGGATCGAAGGACTTCTGGAAGGTTACCGCATGGGCCAAACGGAAGGCGGTCGGATCATGCTTTCGCCTCCTCCGCTTCGGGTTTGCCCTCGGCCTCCGGATCGCTCACGCCCACTTCGGGTTCGCGCACCCCGGCGGTTTTTTCCTGCGGCGATTCAGCGCTGGTGAGCTTCACCGCGGCGACGAACAGTCCGGTGAACAGGCCGCCGCTGAGGAGCGTGTTGCGGAAAAATTCCCAGGTTTGCGGCCAGCCGCCCGTGCCCTTGGTCAAGGCGGTGAGCCAACCGACGAAGGTCTTGGTATATTCCGGGTTGCCAAACGGATTGAAAAACCAGGAAGCCGTATTCGTAATCAGATAAAATAACAGCGCCCCCAGCACGCCGCCGCCGAGCAGGGCCAGGAACGACGTCTGCGGTTTGAAACGCCGGCCCAGCCAAATGATGACGAGGAACGCGGCATAGTTGAACAGCTGATATTTCAGCACGGGCAGTTCCCACACGTTCCAGCCCAAGGCCAGCCAGTAATAAAGATTAAGTCCGATGTCAGTGACCAGCAGCGTCAGCAAGGGCAGCCACCACGCCCGACCGCCGGAGAGATACACGCCGGCACAGAACGCGAGGGCGTAAGCTGCGCTGAAATTCTGCGGCAACATGCCCGGAATGCGCGAAAGCGCGAACACCACGATCAGCAAAAAGGGCAGCAGCTGGTTAAACTTCTCTCTCACCTTCCGAAGCATACAAACTTGCCGGCGAATGACAAGCCGGGCATCACGTTGCCGAAGGGACAACGAACGGGACGCCCCGAGGTTCAGGTTGCGTTCAGGGATTCCATCTTGCCGTAAAACGAAACCTCCGGTTTGCCGATGACACCCGCGCCCTTCATCGCCTGGCGCAATTCCCGCGACTTGGCGAATTTCTTCATCCGCGCCGTGGTGTCCCACTCGCACCATACCAGCAGCTCGTTCGGATCCTGGCTGCCGCGGCAGACGTAAAAACATTTCTCGCCGGACGCCTGGCGAAACGGGGCGAAAGCTTTGACCCCGCGTTTCCATTGGGCGTAGTTGGCGACCTTGTGACGAATCATGATGTAGGGCATACAATTCTTTTCTCGATCTGGTTAGTTCAATCACGCGACCCCAAATGAGCGGCCAACACGCCGGCTCGGAAGGTGACGGGGTGAGATTAGGAGCTTGGGGGGACGCTGTCGAATAAATGTTCAGCGATGATGACTTCCGCGCGAGACGGTCGCATTCGAATTCGAATCTGCTTTGCACAGCCGCCGGTTACGGGACCACGCGGACGCGATAGAAACGGTTGCTCGAAGTCAGGGTGTCGAGTTTGCTGGCGGTGTTGCTGAGTCCGATCACATCGCCCGGAAGCACAATCCAGTTGGAAGCGCTCAAGTCGGGATTGAACTCCAACCGATACGAGGTGTTCGAGATGGCTGTCCAGACCAGCCGGACGTCGGTCCCGAAAAGCTGCGGCGTTAACAGGACGGGCAGGCTAACGGATAAGAGCTGTTTGCCGGCGGAACCTACATTGTAGATGGCCGCAATCTCGCTTGCTGCCAAGGCCCGATTGTAAATGGAAGCCTCGTCGATCTGGCCATTGAGAAAAAGGCCAGGGACCCCGTTTTCAATATCGGCGCCCAACAGCAAGGGATGCGTGTCGAAGGCCATGGATTTGCCGGCGTTGGCGGAAGCCACCATGGCTCCGTTGACGTAGAGCGATTCCTGCCGGGTGTTTCCATCAAAGGAATACGCCAGGTGGTTCCACTGTCCCAGCGGAAGTGGCGTGGCGGTGGAAACAAAGGTCCCAAATCCGTTCGCGTCGGAAATCGCGGCCAGGGGCGCGCCGTTGGCCAGCGCCAACCCGAAGGAATCCAGGGTGGCCGGACCGATGGGCTTGGCGAAAACCAGCTGGGTGCCGGTCGTCGAAAAGATTTTTACCCAGGCCTCCACCGTCACCGAAGAAGGCCGCAGGCTGGGCGAATCCGGAATAACGACGTAACCGGCCGTTCCGTCCAAAAGAAAACCCTGCCCAACCTCGCCAGGCGAGAACGTTGCTCCATTCGTCAGCGCCCCGTGGTTCGTGCCGACGGCGTCCAGCGCGTTATTCTCCGCCCGCCACCAACTGATGATGCCAGGGGGAGGCGGCAGCGGGACTGCCTGGGAGGTGGTGACCCCCAAAACCCGGACAACCTCGGCGGTGATGGCATTGCTTAAAGACAGGGTGACCTGGTTCGACGGATAGACAAAACCGGCGAACGCGCCGTTGAGCGTGCCCGCGCTCACAACCGCGAAGGTGTCGTTGGTGGCGGGAACGTAATAATTCGTCAAGTTGACGCTGAGCGTTCCGTTCAGGTTCACCGTGCCGGGAACCTGAAGCTGACCGTAGGTGGCTCCCGCGGTTGTGCCCCACAGGGCGCAATTCAAAAAGCTGTTCGAGGAGCAGAAATAACCGCTGTTCGCCAGCAGAACGCCGCTCTGGATGTCCAATGTGCCATAATTGTTAAACGAGACCGGGTAAATCGGGCCGACGACGGTTGTTCCCGCGCTCACCGATTTGCGGAAGGTGCCCGCGTTATCAATCCGTGGGACCGCGCCGGGTGAACCCCGAAAGGCAGCCGCGCCCTGCACGTCGAACAGCGCGCCAGCGCGGTTGGTAATCACGGCCCCGGCGCTCGGGTAAAATTCACCCGCGCCGCTCCAGACTGTCGTCCCGCCGTTTTCCAACGTCCGGCCGACTAGCGAAACCGGGGTCGCGTTGTTAATGGTCAACGAAGCATTGGGAAGGATGATCGTTTGTGCGGTGCCGTTCATGCCGCCGGCGGTCCAGCTCATGGTATGCCCCACCGTCACTACCATGCTGCCGCCCAACGTGCCACCAGTCAGGTTCACCACTGCGGGCGAGACCGTGCCCGTGCCGTTGAAGTTTGCTGTGCCGGTGTCGATGCTCAACGTGTTGTTGGTGCAGAATACGGTCCCACTGAAGTTCACGGTAGGATTGTTCCCCGTGACCGTCATCGGTCCGCTGAGATTGACCAAGCCGCCCAAGTCGCTGAATCCACCGCTGCAAGTGAGATTTCCCGGACCCGTGATACGCGAACCCACGCTCGAAGTGAAGGTGCCGAAAACGAAGACCGCCAGATTCAAGGTCGTACTATTCGCCACGAGAATGTCGCCGTTGTTTAAGCCACTGTTGAAGGCCAGACCGCCGGTCTGGATGTCCACGGTGCCGTAATTGTTAAACGGCATGGCGGAGGAGAACGCACCACCAAACACTGTCGTTGCAGCGCTTACCGATTTGCGAAATAAGCCCACGTTGTCAATTCGTGTTGGCGTGCCCCCCGAGGTAATAAAAGAAGCCGAGCCCTGCACGTCGAACAGCGCGCCCGCGCGGTTAGTAATCACGGCCCCGGCGCTCGGGTAAAAATTCCCCGCCCCCGTCCAGAGTACCGTCCCGCCGTTTTCCAAGGTCCGGCTGGCCAGCGAAACCGAACTCGAATTAGAGATGGTCAGGGTGACACCGGGGGGAATTATCGTCTGCCCGGTTCCAGCCATACCGCCGGCGGTCCAGCTCATGGCATTTTCGACCGTGACCACCATGCTGCCGCCCAACGTGCCGCCGGTCAGGTTCACGACGGCGGGAGCGATCGTGCCCGTGCCGTTGAAGTTCACCGTGCCGTTGTCAATGCTCAGCGTGTTATTGGTACAGAACACCGCCCCACCAAAGTTCACAGTGGGATTGTTCCCGGTGAGCGTCATTGGTCCGCTGACATTGACCAAGCCGCCCAGGTCGCTGAACCCACTGCTGCAAGTGAGATTTCCCGCACCTGTAATGCTCGAGTTCGAGCGCGAAGTGAACGTGCCGAACACGAAGACCGCCAGATTCAAGGTCGCATTATTCGCCACGAGAATATCGCCGTTGTTTAAGCCACCGCTAAAGGCCACGTCCCCGCTCTGGATGTCCACCGTGCCGTAGTTGTTAAACGGCAGGGCGTAGGTGAACGCAGCCCCAATTGCCATCGTTGCCGCGCTTACCGATTTGCGAAATAGGCCCGCGTTGTCAATTCGTGTTGGCGTGCCCGGCGACCCGATGAGTGAACCTAAGCCTCGGACGTCAAACAAGGCTCCCGGGCGGTTGGTGATCACCGCCCCGGAGCTCGGATAACAATTCCCTGCCCCCGTCCAGAGTATCGTCCCGCCATTCTCCAACGTCCGCGCATCCAAATAAACCGCAGCAGGATTAGCCATGATCAATGAACCGCCCGCAGCGATGACCGTCCGCCCGCTTCCGCTCATCGTGCCCGCTGTCCAGGCACAGTTTCCGTGGGCGGCCAACGTGGCGGTCCCGGTGAGAGTCGGCGCAACTCCGGCGGCCCCAAAGGTGAGGTTCTTACACTCGGCGTTGCTATTCACGGTAATGGTGACGGCCGTGGTAATGATGACATTGTCATCCGGGCCCGGGACGAAATTGAGTTGCCAATTTGAAGCCACGTTCCAGTCGCCGCCCGCAGCATTGGTCCAGAGGAAATCCACGGAGGTGAAGTGGGCGAACACCGTTTTGTTCGAGGTCATGACCAGGGTAATGGAATTGCTTTGCGCGAGAAGGTCTCCCGTCCACAAATGGAAAGTCTCTGGCGTGAGGGGGGTCGCGGTGAGCGTCACGATTTGGCCGTTGGTGTAGGTGTCTTGGGACGGAACCGTCTGAACGGATCCTCCATCTTTCAGGATGGTGAGCCGGAACAGAGCCGATGCCGTGTTGGCCGGATCAGTGCCGTCCAAAAACTCTTGCAGGTTGGAAACGCCATCATGATCAAAATCGCCGGTGGTGGTCTGGTTCAGATTACCGAAGTGGGCAATTTCCCAGGAATCGGGCAGGCCGTCGCCATCGCTGTCAATCATTAGCGCCGCCGGTGCGCTGGTCACGCTGCCCGAACTGTTGTTCAGGACGACCGAATACAGGCCTTCATTGGTAGCTCCAACATTGGTCAGGAGCAAGGCATCGCCGGTCGCGCCCAAGATGTTCGTGCCGTTGAACTCCCATTGGTAAGCGAGGCCGCGCGTATCCGCCGCCACGACGAAAAAAGACGTCAGGGCGCCTGGCATGGCCAATTGGAGCTGTGGCTGGCTGATGATCATGGGGAGGGCGGCGTTTTCTGCCGTTTGAGCCAGGAGATTGCCGTTGGGATCAAAGGCGAACTGTGACGCTGTGGCACGGGCAAACCCAACCAGCGCGACCAAGACCGTTGTCACCGCTGTCGTTGTCCGGCGACTCACACCGGTCTGGCGCCTTGCGGATAGGATTGCAAATAAGCTCATCGGTTGTTCAATTCTTCCAAAATGTTTCGCACATACTCTAATCCAGCACGCTGTGTTCTTAGCCGGACAGAATCAGGGACCATGCGTAACCGTCATGTGGATGACGTTGCCACTGGAGTAGGCCGATGAACCCACGGCGGAGAACTCGCCCATAGGACCGTAACCACTCTCTTTCGGCGGCGGCGAACTGGCACGTGACGGCGAAGCAGAATTGCAGGGAGTCGATTCGCACTCGGGTGCGATCAGGCAATCGAAATACTTTTGGGCTGCCTTCGAAGTCTGGGCCTTGACAATATCACAGTAGTCGTTTGCCCCGTCGAATGCGCGATCGCATTCTTTCTCGGCGATTTCAGGGGTGTAGGATTTCGCTAATTCACACCTTTTCTCCATCAGATGCCCAACCCGCGAGCATTCCCTTCGTAAGAATTCAAGCGCTTGACGCTCGAACTCGCAACATGGAGCAAGACCGAGAGGGTCTGTTTTGTTGATAGGATTGTTAACCACATAGGCATATAGATTGGGACCTTCCCTTTGTTCCGCCTTGCGCAATGGATCACGCGACAGCCAGCGCGCCAATTCCGGATCGTAGGCTCTGAAGCGGGCGAGACAAAGCGAAGCCTCATTCACCCAGAACAAGCCGGTGAAGCCGAAATCGGCCTCCAAGTCCCCCGCCAACCTGGTCCTGCGCCCGAAAGGATCGTACGCATACCGGGCACGCACATTGCCACCGCTATCGGTCACCTCGCGGATCGAGCCAAGGTGATCACGGGTGTAAAAGTAATTCCCGGCGTTCGGCCCGGTTTCCAGCCTGACGCCCTGCGGGAAGAAGCGCTTGGTGACGGCGCCCAAGGAATCGCGTTCCTCGCAAAGGTCATTGTCGCACCACAGGAACCGGCGGAGTGAGGCTTCCGATCCGTTGGTGAGCATGCGAAGACTCGACACCCGGCCGATGCCGTCATAAATGAACTCGGTGCGATTGTTCCCGGCGGTTACGGCGACGATCCGATTGGCGGCGTCCCATTCGTTGGTATGCAATACTGCAGACGCGGTGCTTGTCGTGAGTTCGTTCAGCGCGTTGTACGTTGCGCTGTTCGTAGCGCCGGCTGCCAGTTCTCCCAAACGGTTCCCGGCCGGGTCGTAGTTATAAGCGAAAGAATTGATAAGCGCCCCCGAATTGGTGACGGCCGCTGAGACAATTTGATCAGCGGCATCGTACCCCAGGTTGTAGGTCGAGGGGGGCTGCGCTCCCGCTTGCTGAGACCAACTCGTGATCCGCGCAGCGGCAATGTCACGGCCATACAGGAATTCCGAAACGGGCGTCGCACCCACGGTATACGTGATCCGCTGAAGTTCTTTGTCGGCCAGGTTGCCGCCGTAGCTTCGCGCAGCAGTCTGGCCGTTAGGAAATGTTTCGGAAACCATCCGGGAAGAGGCGCCATCATAGTCGTAGCCAAAACTTCCCAGCGCGTTGGCTGCGGTGGTGATACGACCGGCCGCATCAAAGGTCACCGTGGAAGCGACGCCGTTGATGGCGGTGCTGATGCGCCGTCCCAATTCATCATAGCCGTAGGTGATCGTGTCATTGGGCAGCGGACCGTCAACGCTGGCAAGTTGACCCGCCCCCAAAGTCGGCGAGGCAGTGACCGGGTTATAGGTGTAAAGGGTAGTTCCCGTCCCATCGGTCATCGAGGAAACTCTTTGGTAATCCGAATCGTAGGTGTAACTGACCCCCGGGGTTGAGACGGCAGCTTTGGCGTAGGCGGTGGATTTTAGTGCATCATCACGATTGAATACGAACAGGCTGACCTGCTGCTTTTCGTCGATGACTTCCCGAACCCGGCTGGTGGTGTTCTCGTAAAAATACTGGATCTGCGATCCATCGCCGTACTGCTTGCTCGTGACGCGCCCCTGGACGTCCTTGTTCCAAAAGGTCGTGCGGCCCAATGGATCCGTCAGGCTGCTGAGATCCCCGCAGGTGCACCATTGAAACCGCGTGACCCGACCCAGGGGATCCGTCCGCTTCGTCATTTGCTGCACATTGTTGTATTCCAGCAACGTTTGACGTCCCGCCCGGTCCCGGATCACAACCGGATCAAGCCGATCATAGGTGAACTGTTCAAAGGTGGAATCCGGGTGAGTGATCTTGAGGAGATGATCCAGCGCATCGTGATTGAACGTGAGCGTGTAGCCGCTCACGTCCGTCTTGGTTTGAACGCGGCCGTAGGCATCGTAGGTGGCGGTTACGCGATCGTTTGTTCCCGGCAAGGGTCCGTCCACGGAGATCAGATACCCGTTGGGGTCGTAAGTGTTCGCGGTCGTCTCGCCTTTGGGATTGGTGGTGGTGAGCAGTTGGCCCCGCGCATTGTAAGTGAACGTGGTGGTCTGACCGGCAGCATCGGTCCGGGTAAGAGGAAGGTGCTGGTTGTTGTAGGTCATCTTCGTGAGCAACTCATTATTTCCGGCCCGGGTCTGTCGGACTTCCAGCAGGTCAATGCCATTGGTCGAGTACAGGTAGCTGAACGTCCTGCCGACCGGATCAACACTATTTGTCACATGACCAAATCCATCGTAGGCATAGGTGCGAAGCTGAGTTGAGCCGTCATCCAATACCCGACCGATGCGGGTGGGAAGATTATTCACACCGACCGCGATGGTATCGTTTTGGCCCTGGTAGTTGTACCAGACGCGCCCCTCCAACGGGGCCCTGGTGCTTTCAAGGTTGGCCGCTGCCGATGTGTAATCGGCGGTGTGCAGCCAATGGTAAATCCGCGCCTTGGTGTAATCCCCGTAACCCGTGGCGCAGCCGGTGCGGCTCCAAAAAAAAGTGTTGCGATAGATCAGATAGTCATCGTGCGTGGCCAGGCCGGTCGGCACGCTCGCCAGCGCCTCTACCATGGCGATGCCGGTGTTCGTGGTTTGGTTGAATTCCACCCGCTCCCGATTGCCATCCGGGTAAAGCGTCTCCAATGAACGGGTGGTGCCGATCTCGGCTTTCGTAAAGCTGGTGGTGCCGTAAGTCGTCGTGAGTGCGTTGATGAAATCACTGCCTGAGTCATAAGTGAATTGCGAGGTAAGTCCGATGACATCGGTGATTTTATTGAGCCGGTTGGTGGCATCGTAGTCGAAGATCGCAAACCGCCCGAACGGGTCGGTCACTCTGGTGATCTTGTAAGTGTCGGTCGGGTTCGAGTACGAAAGCGTGGTGACCTGGCCTATGGCGTCGGTGACGCTCACCAATCTGAGCAAGCCATCGTAGGTGAGAGTCACAGCGTTGCCGGCGGGGTCAACGATCTGAGTCAGGAACACCCTGCGCGACGTGCCGGTGGAACTATCCGGCTGGTTGAACACCAGCTTGGAACCGTCTCCCGAAACCATTTCGTAACTGTTGGCGGAAATGCGCGTCAATCGAGTTCGGTCATACATTTGAAGCGCAAAGGTCCGGGTAACCGGGTTGAACCCGGTGAAAACGCGAGCGAAACCGCCCACACGGTAATACAGGACATCCGCATTTGGGCTCAACGGGTTGTCGGTGATGTAGGCAAGCCAATCGAACGTCCATTTCGGTCCAAAGTTGGAATAGGTGAAGAGGGCCGGTTGCGTCGCGTCACGCTGGTTGTAGCGCACGGTGAACTGCACGGGCGGCCCCACCGGCGGCGAATAGCCGACCGGGCTGTCAGAGAGCGTGAGGCTGACAAACAATAAATCCGCGCTGGAAACCGCCATTCCCTTGCAAGGGGAAGGTGGAGTAGCCGCCCCGCCTCCACCGGAATCGGGTCCGCCCACGTTGCCTTTACCCCAGATCGTGCCGCCTTCCGCGGTTTCAACCGGGCTCCAACCCGCCGGCAACTTGCCCGATCGCACCACAAAATAACCGCTTGTCTCCTCGTCCAATGCCGCCTGGGTGGCCCAGACATCGTTCCGGAAGGTGGGGTCCTGAAGCAGATAGCGGTCTCCCTCTTGTCGGATTAATGCCGCGTAATGGCCCACTTTCCAATGCACCACCGATGGCACGATATACGCCGCGCCCGGCGAACGGCGAGCCATCTGATAGTTCAGCCCGATCTTCTGCGAGAGTTCAGCCACCTGGCTCAATGAGAAACCGCGCTGCGTGGAGGCCGAGCCATGGATGATCGGGGTCACCTCGAACGCCTTCTCGGGCTTGGATGCAAGAACAATCCTGAGCAGTGCGAGCGGGCCGCAGCGAAAGGAGATCTCCGGACGCTCCTGCATGTCCGCGAGGCCGCCGCGCGCGTTGGCAACCCGTTCGGTGGCTGGGCCCGAGAGGGGCCGTACCTCGATGGAGTTCAGCAGGCTCGCCACCTCAGCCATGTGCCCTAGGCGCGCATGCATGGCAATTAGTTCACCCACCGCCCGGTCGGCAATAGCCTTGCCATTGACGTCGGTAGCGTCTTTGGCCAGCAACCAAGCCCCGCTCCAGGCCGCCAAGGCGCGGGAGTAATAGGCGGTATTGTAGTATTCGAGACCGAGGTCAGTGAGCAGCGCCGCGTTCCACGCAGAAGTTGGATGGGCTTCCAAGAAGCCAGTCAGACTGGAGAAGTCATCCGGGCTGGTGCGTTGCGAATAGCCGATCAAGGCGGCAGCCAGGGCGATGTTCTCGTCCTTATCCGGCACGCCGCCAACTGGGACCAGCGGCTCCTCGAAAACCCGCGCGCGGAAGAATTCCTGGGCCGTAGGATTGGTCGAGAACTCCAAGACCGATTTCGGCGGTGCGACTTGCGGGATCGTTCGATTCACCGGCATGGCTGTGGTCCGCGCTTCCAAGCCGGCGGCGAGCGGGTCTGCGGAACCTCCGGCCAGGCAGCCGTAGCCAATGAGTGTATACACCGCAAATTTGTAAGCCATGGCGGGCGGGGGAGGCTGACCAACTTCTTCCTTCATAAGAAAACGTTTAATTCCAAGTTAATTAGGTTACGGCCAGCATGCTGAATGATTTGGGAAAGTCAATTCCCTCGTCGAATGTCCCGTTCATTTCTGCCGGTTTGAAACAGAAAAAATTCTTGGTGTGGTTAAAAAAATCAGAATTCGGCGACGGAATTATCGCCTGATCAGGCAAGTGGGTACTTGGCCTTGCCCCCACTGTACGAAAGGGTTGCCCTTCACCAAGAAGTTCCCGGAGCCTCAAACGATCGGTTTGGGCTGGACTACCCCGCCTGAATCTTGCCAATCCTCCGGCCCCACTACAGCTCCAACCCGGTAACAACTTCCGCGGCGCGTTGGCATTGACAGCTTTTGCCAGCGGTTCGTGGAAAACTAGATTCGCGGGTACTCGATGGCGCTGCTCGTGTTATTTCGGAGCGCGACAAGAGAGCAAAACCCGCCAACTAGGCAGCCGGCAATTCGTGACCGGAGACTGGAGAAAACTGCGGCCGGATCGAGAGGGAGTAACCGTGCTACGAGTTCGGTGTGTGCAATCGTCGCTCGGCAGGCGATCAATTGGGCGCCGAGGACAATTGGTCATCGTCGCTCGTTGCGTGGCGGCCGAAGGTCGTTCCCCCATGCTCCCGCAGATACTTCAAAGCCACCCGCAAATCTTTCGGCAAGGGCGCGGTGAAGGTCACGGTGGCACCGGTGATGGGATGGACGAGGGTGAGTTCCGCGGCGTGCAGGGCCACCCGCGCCAGCAGCGGGCGCTCCGTGCGGCCGGGCTTCAACCGATAGTCGCGCTTGAGGCGGGAGAGGAGCAGGGGCTTCCCGTCGTAAAGCGTATCCCCCACGAGGGGCAGGCCCGTGTGCCGCAGATGAACGCGGATCTGATGCACGCGGTTCGTGACGGGCCGGCAGGCGAGCCACACATAATCGCGAAATGTTTCCACTACACTGACCCGTGTCTTCGCTTGCTTGCCCGATCGCGAATCCACGCGCATCAGTCCGGGCGTGAGCGGATGCGGCGCGATTTTGGCGTCCACCTCAAATTGTTCCGCGCGCGGCACGCCCCGGGCCAACGCGACATATTTTGCCTGAGGCTGATCGGTGCCGAATTGGTTCGCGAGCGCCAGTAACACGAGTTTGGATTTGGCGAGGAGGAGGATGCCGCTGGTCTCGGCATCGAGCCGGTGGGCCGGGGTGAGATACGTCAAGCCGCGCTCGGTGGCCCAAGCTTTTCCGGCGGCGATGGCTTCGTGCAACAGGCGCGTTAAACTGTTCCGCCCGGGGTCCGCGCGGTCGGGCGAGGAGAGCAGGCCGGACGGTTTGTCGAGCGCGAGCAGGTGGGCGTCTTCAAAGAGGATGGGGATTTCCCAAAACTCGCGCGTGGCGGGTGCGGAAAGTTTGAGGGTGGTGCTCACGGCACGGTGGCTAATTCCGATCGGTTGTCCAGCCGCGCCTCCATCTCCGCATCAGCCCGCAGTTCGGCCATTTCATTTTTCGCTCACGCATAAGCCGCCGAAGCGGTCCGGGAGTAGACGGCCCCGAAAAAGAGTAAGCAACGGTGCGGTCACTTCTTCGGCGCGCCGGACATTTGCGCTTGCTGCTGGTGGAAGTACGGCACTTGGCGGAAACCCTTCTCCTCCTCGCGGCGGAACCATTCATTAAACGCCTCACCTTTTCGCGCCTGCCGCACGGTGCGGGTAAATTCGGGCAGGTCCGCATTCATCCGCACTTCGTCCAGCGGCAGCTTCGCTTGCACGAAAACGAGGAAGCCGCCGTCGCTGGTCGGCGTGAAGTTGCTGACCTGGCCGGGCGGGGTGCTGAACGCGGCTTGCTTGAACTGGGACAGGTTCGCGCGGCCCTCAATCCCAACAATGGTGCGGCTGCTAATGGAAAACGGCGGCGGCAGGACGGGCCGGACGTTCGCCTCAGTGCATACGGCAGCGAAGTTCTTGCCGGCGGCGAGGGCGTTGGTTGCCACCGTGTACATACCCAAGCCCGCCTGGCGCGCTTTCAGGATCGCCTCGCGAAAACGATAATCCTGTGTGACGCGGTCGCGGATGCTTTCAAACGTGGGAATTTCGCTGGGCAACGTCTTGTTCAAAGAGATCACATAGACACCGTCGCTGCCCACCAACGGCTGGCTGTAAGGTTCGTCCGCCGCAAATGCGAAGGCCGCGCGCAGAAAATCCGCGCGCACGTCGAGGCCTACCGGCGGCACCTCCCGATCAAATGGCGGGCTGACCAGGGCGGTCAACCCTTTTTCCTTGGCGAAAACCGGCAGCGTCTCCGGCGCGACGGGTGTGCGGTTGAATAATTCGCTGGCGAACGCGAGTGCCTGCTTGCGCGCGGCGCTGAGCGCGGCCTCGTTGAGCGCCAGCGCCCGGATCTTTTCCTTCGCCTCCGCCGGCGTTTTGGCTTCCTGGTAATAATTGGTGCCCCGCGCCTGGTATTCGGCTTCGATCAGGGCTTCCAGATTGGTGACTTGCGCCAATTGCGTCGCCGCCTCGGTCAGGAAATTCGACGCGGCGAACTTGACGTAGTTTACCTGTACGCGCTCCGGCAAACGGTATTGAGCCGATTGCAACTCATAGAAATTGGTGAGCGCCTGGGGGGTCTCGGCGATGCCGGCAAGATAGTTGGTCGCCGGAAAAAATGCCGCCTGCACGGACAGCTCCTGATGCTCGCGCTCATAGAACGCCCGCACTTCCTGGGGCGTCACCAGGTTGCCACCCAGGCTGGTGACCGCGATCAATTGCTGGATGCCGAGATCGTGACGGATATACCTTTGAAAATCTTTCTCCGTCAGATTCTTTGGACCGAGAACGTTCTTCACCAAGGCATCCAGCGGCACCGGGTTGCCACGGTTGAGCACCCGCATTCGTTCGGCGGCGGTTCGGGCCACCGCTTCGTCGCTGACCTCGATGCCCAGTTCCTTCAGTTTTTGGAGCAGCAGCAGGTGGTAATAAATCTCCCGTTCCAGATCGAAGTTTGCGTTCTTGCGGCTGCCATCCGGCCATTCGCCGGTCCTAAAGAAATAGGCGAGCATCACCTCGCGCTGTGCATCCGCAAAATTGCCCTGGCTGATGGTCTCGCCATTGATCACCCCAAAATTGCCCCGCCCGCCGCGCGATCCGCCGCGGGGGCCGTTGATGGCCGAGCCCCAATAGACGAACGTGATGATGATCGCCACAATGATGACCCACCACATCCATTTTGAGTGTTTACGAATCGTCCCAATCATATTTTTTTTGGCTAAACTTTGGCTAAATCCAGGGCGCGCACCCTAACCGGCTTCACCCCGCCCGGTCAACGCAAAAAGCGCGCTGGACAAATGGAAATCCAACCCTTACCGAGTGCCGAGCGCGGCTGGACTGGTGCTGCCGAGGCGCGTGGCCCCGGCCTCCAGCAACGCCAATACCGCTTCGGCGTCGCGCAGATTGCCGGCGGCTTTCACAATGAACTTGGGACCGAGCGCCTCGCGTAGGGCCTTCACGTCGTCGGTGGAAATCCGGCTATCGGGCCAGAAATCCGTGCCGGTCGAAACGGAATGCACACCGGAATCGAGCAGTATCGCGCACGCGTTCGCGATTTCAGCCCGGGTTAATGCCTGCGTCTCCAGCACCGCGCATACGGGCCGCTCGTCGACCGCTTCGATGACATCCCACAATTCGCGTAGCAGGGCTTTGTTATTTCCCTGCTTAAGGTCGCCGAGGTTCAGGATTAGTTCGATCTCCTGCGCGCCGAAGTCCACCGCCACTTCCGCTTCGTAGCGCTTCACGTCGCCGTCGCTCGTGCCGAGGGGGAAGCCGACCAGCGCCACAACCTGCACCGGGCTGTCCTCCAAGCCGGCGGCCGCCAGGGCCACGCGCGCACCGTTCACACAGACGGCGCGGTATTTTCTTTCGCGCGCCCGGGCGCAGAAAGCGGCGAATTCGGTTGCGGGTGCGGCGGGTTTCCAAAACGCCGCGTCCAGGCGGGCGGCGATTTCGGTGGGTGAAAGGGCTTTCATAATCAAGGGCGCCGACGGAAAGTTCCCACCGCCTCTGCCCGGATGGCAAGGCATTACTTTACACCGCGAATCGGTTCAAGATTTTTTCCGCGCGCCCGGCCAAATTTGACCCGCAACGGGGGACGAACATCGCCGGCGACTCCTCCCGCAAGCGCGCCCGGAATTTCATTTATTCTCAGGTCATTTTCCCAGAGGGAAACTCCCGCGCGGCGCCGGCAGATTCACAGCCTTGATTGCCTGCGTCCTCGTGACGACCACTTCCGCCACGGTCGAGCGCGCAAGTCAACCGAGCGGAAGCCGCTCCGACCGCCCATGGGCAACATTTGGAGCTGTTAATGCCGCAAGAAAGTTGTGCTAATAAAAACACGGAATATTTGACACTGATGCAGGACGGTGATTAACTGTCCCCAGTTAGCACGATTAATTTTGGTAGGTCGCGGTTGATCTTTGAAGCAATACAATTTCCGGTGCGGTGACTAGGTACAAGCCCGTGCTGGATATCTCCGGAAACCTACTGAGTACCAATTCGAAAATTCCCCGGGCCTCTCGGTCACCCCCTGACTGTTTGGCCCGGTTTTTTTTGTACCCATCGGATTAGCCGCGGCGCAAGAGCCCTCCGATGCGGGTGAAGCTCGCCAGCGGAAAGCCCATCGCCCGTTTGAGCTGGTGATCTCGTTCGAGAATGTTGGGGTTGCTCTGACAGCGGCGAAAGTCCGGCCACGAAATGGTTCCGCGCGCCCAGGCGAAGTGGCCGTTCACGGGCACGGGAAAATCGCTGCCCTGGACCATCCGCGAAGCCAGAGGCTCCTCCAGGCAGGCGGCTACATGCCGCCCACGAAGCGGCACATTGAACGCACTCGTATCGCCATAAAGATTTGGGAAGCGCCGGGTCATCGCGACGAAGGTGTGAAAATATTCCGGGTCGAACAAACCGCTCTTGGTGCCGCAGTGGGCCGCGATGACAGTCACACCACATTCCAGCGGCAAGGTCAGTCCGCGCGGGTCGGCGAATTCGGGCCGCACCACCGGCAGCGTGTGTTCGCCACCGGTATGCGCGAGCAACGGCAGCTTCAGCTCCGCCATGCGCTCCCAGAATTTGGTGAACCGCCGGTCGTTGCAGGGGATGTTCTGGCAATTGGGCAGGCATTTCATCATCACCGCCCCCGCCGCGACACACCGGTCCAATTCCTCCCGTGCGTCACGGCGAGCGGGATGAATCGAAACTGCCGGCAAAAACTCCGGGTAGGTACGGGCCAGTCCCAGCACGTAATCGTTGGGAACATAAAATGAACCCGCGCCCGCCATCACCTGCCCCTGCTCGTCGCGCACCTCATCCTGCGCCAGGATCACAACGGCTCCAAGCGACGAACTTCGCACCAACGTGAGCAGTCGTTCCACGTAAAGCCGGTCCAAATCCCCGGCCATGGCGGTCGGTGGCAGGCCGATGTGCCGGAGCATCAATGCCGCCAGCGCACGATGCCAACCGGTCACCCGCAACCAGCAGCCGGTGCCGCCGGTCCCGTTGCCCACCACATGCACATGCATATCGATCGGCTTCGCCAGATCAAGTTTGGGATTCATCAGTCAACACCGGCCGGGCGCAACTTAGGTGCTTTTGGTTGCCCAGTGCAAAAATATTTTGTTTCTGATTGACCCACCCCCCGGTTCCATGGCGAGATGATGAACCCATTCACGGGTTGGATTCACAGATGGCCAGAGACTTAGTAAAAAACGGCAACGGTGCAACCCGCCAGGGCGGGAACACGTCCAAATACGACGCGCACCACAAGGTGCTTTCGCAGACTTACGGCGCGTTCGCCGATTTGCGGCGCGAGTTGTCCGATTCCAAGGACGCCGTTTCCGAACGGCAAGAAATTCTGCGCAGCTTCGCCACGTGCCCCGATTCGCAACGCGCGTGGCTGTTGCTCGAAGATTATTTTGAAAAGCTTTCCCTCTCGCGGAAGGATTTTCCTGCCACGGACTGGTGGCCCCGGATGCTGGCCGCCAACAACCTCGCCCGGCTGGAGGAACTCGCCTTTCTCTTTCTCCGCGCCAAACGTTCCTTGCCGCCGGAGCTCGCGACGCACGCGAACCTGGCGCGTTTTGCCCGCGCCGAGCAGGCCGAACACGAACAAAAGCTGGTTCAAGAGCTGGAAAACTGGCTGTTCCCCGCGCAACCGCCCCATCTCGACACGCCGCGCGCCACGTTGCGCGTGATTTGTCAGCCGCAACTGGACGAACAGCAACCTGCCCGGTTCCGGCTCGGCGTGCAGTTTCATCTATTCCGCCCCCGCACCGGCGAAAAAGTGCGCTCGCTGCGCGACTTGATCGACCTCGCGACGCGCGCCGCCCACGAGCAGGAACTTTTCCCGCCCGCCGATTGGGAATTCATCGCATGGCTGACCGAGACGCATCGGCAACGTGCGGACGGGAACGACACCCTGCAACTGACCGACACCGAATTGCTTCACTGGCTCGCGCGCTGGGGCCATACGCGTCGGCTGGAACCCGCCACCGGCCACCAACCGCTGCAATTCCACGGCCACGTCGCGGCGCTGGATCCGCACCTCGAAAACGGGGACAAGGAGCTGGCTTTCACCCATCGTCTCACGCTGCCGACCGGGGAAACCCTGCCGCTCGCTGAGGTAAAGTTTTTCAACCAGCAACCGCCCCTGGTCCTGGCGGGCAACACGTTTTATCTCCTGCGGAACGCGCCACCCAACGCCGTCATCGCCCATTGGGCGGACCGACCCGCCGTCCCGGTGCGGCGATTGAGCCATCGGTTGCTCGTGCATTTGCGGCAGGCCGGCGCCCATCAGGGCGTGGACTGGGAACAACTTTGCGTGGTCCACCCGGCGGTGCCGCAACTCGTGTTCGAGTTGCTGGAAGACACGGTCCGCCTCCGCCTCCTGGCCAAAAGTTTCCGCGACGGCAGCGTGTGGTATTGGACCGGCCAGGATTGGCGTCCGAGCGAAAACAAAAAGCGGCCGACGGACAAGCCGGAGATTCTCGACGATCCCCGCCTCGAACCCGCCATGCAATGGCTACGCCAGCTGGACTGGTTCACTCCGGAGTCCGGCTTGTGGATCGGCGATGCCAACGAGAACTGTCTCGGCACGCTCGCGCAAGCGTGGCAGCGCCGGCCCGAGGGTGTGGAGTTTCTCGGCAACCCTGCGTTTCACCGGCTGTTCCTCACCCCGCGCCGGCTGAAACCAAAATTAATCATCAAAGGCAGCGGCATCGACTGGCTCGCGGTTTCCGCCGAATGGGAAGCCGAGGGCCTGAAGCTCAACAAGACCGACTTGGAACGGCTGGCCCGCGCGAGCGGTCGTTTTATCAAACTGCCGAACGCCGGTTGGGTCGAACTGGACACCGAGGCGGTCCAACGGGCGCACGAGGCGATGGCGGATCTCGGCCTGGATGGATTGATTGCGGTGCCGCAAAAGGTCGGGCTGGAAAATGTCGCGCACCTGGGCGAGGACGAATTCACCCGCTTCGTCGACACGCCCGAGGCCAAGGCGTTGCGCAACCGCGTCCGTGATTTCAAAGGTGTTCCTTCCATCCCGTTGCCCGCAAACCTTACTGCCGAGTTGCGCCCGTATCAAAAGGACGGTTTCGATTTTCTCGTCCACCTCGTACAAATCCGGCTCGGCGGGATCCTGGCCGACGACATGGGCCTGGGCAAGACCCTGCAAACGCTCACGTGGTTCGCGTGGCTCAAGGAGCGCAATCGGAAAAATCCCAAGCCCTCCCTCGTCATTTGCCCCGCGTCCGTATTGCACAATTGGCGCCGCGAAGCCGAACGGTTTGTGCCCGACCTCAAGGTGCTGGTGCTGGAAAGCGGCGCGGCGCGGCATAATTTGCGCCGGCAGATTCCGGAGTACGACATCATTGTGACGAACTACGCGCTGTTGCGGCGCGATTTGGAGGAGCTGCAGAAGTTTGCCTTCCGGGCGGTGATTCTGGACGAAGCGCAGTTCATCAAGAACCCCGGCGCGCAGGTCACGCAATCGGTCAAACAACTCAAAAGCGAGCATCGCCTCGCGCTCACGGGCACCCCCCTGGAAAATCGGCTGCTCGATCTGTGGAGCATTGTCGATTTCATCCAGCCTGGCTACCTCGGGACGCAGGAACACTTCCTGGAAACATACGAGCCGAAAGGCGGCGGCGAGGTGGAGAACTCCCAGCGCATTGCGCGCCGCCAGCTTTCCGCCAAACTTCGTCCGCTGTTGCTGCGCCGCTTGAAGAAGCACGTCGCCAAGGATTTGCCCGATCGCATCGAGCAGCGGCGCGATTGCCCCCTCGGCGAGGAGCAGCGTAAACTTTATCTCGCCGAGCTGAGGCGCAGCCGGGACCAGATCATGCAGGCCGTCGCGGAGCAGGGCCTGAACAAGAGCAAGATGCATGTGCTGGCCGCCCTCACCCGTTTGCGCCAGGTGTGTTGCCATCCCAAACTTGTCGGTAGTGATTCGCCCAGCGGCAAGACGGAGACCTTATTCGAATTGCTCGACGCGCTGGTGGCCGAGGGGCAAAAAGTTCTGGTCTTCAGCCAGTTTGTGCAAATGCTCCACCTGCTGGAAAAGGAATGTCACGCCCACAACATCCATACGCACCTGTTGACCGGCCAGACCAAGGACCGGCAGGAGGTGGTCAATGCCTTCCAGGCGGACACCAAACCGTGTGTGTTTCTCCTGAGCCTGCGCGCGGCGGGCACCGGCCTGAACCTCACCAACGCCAGCTACGTGGTGCTGTACGATCCCTGGTGGAATCCCGCGGTCGAAGCGCAGGCCATCGATCGTTCGCATCGCATCGGCCAGACGCAAACCGTCAACGCCTACCGGCTCATCGCGCCGGGCACCGTCGAGGAGAAAATCTGGGAGTTGCAGCAAAGCAAGGCGCAGACGATCGCCGATGTGCTGGGCGAAGAAGGCTTCGCGCGCAGCCTTTCGAAGGCGGATTTGGAATACTTGTTCGCGGAGGATTAAGTTTCCCCGCTGGCGGGACCACCAAGCCGTGGTCACGAATCCGCACCGGCTTTGTGGGAACCATCCACCCGCAAACGTCCGAGAGCTTGCGCTTCCGGTAAGCTCAAACCAGCCGGAACAACCGCCGGATTGCAGTGTTCACCGGGTTGCGCCCGAAGCGTAATCGCGAATGCATGAATTAAACTTTGAATTGCCCGCCAAGATTATTTTGACGAACCCTAAACTCTCCCGGTGAGCGCCGCCACCAAAGAAGTCCTCGCCCTCGCCGTGTTTTGTTTCACTTACCTGCTGATCAGCGGCCGGCGGTTGAAGGTGTTGCCGTTGAACCGGCCCGCCGCTGCGTTACTGGGCGCGGTACTGATGGTCGCGTTTGGCGTGCTGACGCCGGAGCGCGCGTATCGCGCCGTGGACTACGACACCCTGGTGCTGTTACTCGGCATGATGCTCATCGCCGCGTATCTGTTGCTCGCCGGCTTCTTCGATTGGGCGGCGGACTGGGTCTTGCGCGTCGCCAAAACCCCACAGTCGTTGCTCTTTTACCTGATCGCGATTTCCGGCGGCTTGTCGGCGTTGCTGGTGAATGACACCGTCTGCCTGATGCTGACGCCGCTCGTCGTGGCCGTGATGGTGCGCGGCCAATTGCCACTCGCGCCGTATCTGCTGGCGCTGGCGATGAGTGCGAATGTCGGCAGCGTGGCCACGCTCGTGGGCAATCCACAGAACATGATCATCGGGCAGCTCTCGCACATTTCCTTTCTCCGGTTCTCGTTTTCCCTGGTGCCGGTCGCGCTGGTGGGACTCGCAATCCAATATGCAGTGCTCGCGATTGGCTTTCGGAAGGTATTGCGCCCGGTTGTCATTCGTCGCCCCGAGGTCCCGGCGCGCAAGTTGGATCGTCGCTTGTTGAGCCTGACTTTGGCGGTGCTGTCGCTGGTGTTCGTCGGCTTCATGGCCGGTTTGAATCTGCCGTGGACCGCGCTGGCGGGCGGCGCCTTGCTCATGGTCCTCGCGCGGCGCGACACGCATGAGGTCCTCAAGCTGGTGGACTGGCATCTGTTGGTATTTTTCGCCGCGCTGTTTGTTGTGGTGGCAGGGCTGAACGGTACGGGACTGCCCGATCAGGTTTACGGAACGGTCAGCGGCGTGTTCGGAACCTCGACCGGTAGCCAGGCTTGGAATCTGGCCTGGTTTTCCGCGCTCGGCTCGAATCTCTTTTCCAACGTGCCCTTCGTGCTCGTGGCGGGGAAATGGATTGGCAACTTTGCGCAACCCGAATTGATGTGGAAAGTCATGGCGCTCGCGACCACCTTCGCCGGCAATCTCACCCTTCTCGGCTCGGTGGCCAACGTCATCGTGGTCGAGTCGGCGCGCGGTTATGCGGAAGTGGGCTTTTGGGATTACGCCAAGTTCGGCATTCCGGTCACCATCCTGACGACGATGGCCGGCTTGGTGATCCTGTTGATGATGAACTAACCCGCGCCCGACCTTTGACCGGTTGCTCCAGTCCAGGGGGAGAGATTCCACAGCCCGCGACAAGCCGTGATTGGCTCCCCGGAACCGTAGCGCAGACTGGCAGTCTGCTGTGTCGCGGATTGGGAATCCGCGCCGACCTGATGGTACGACTGCCGAGCCGACTACCAGTCGGCGAAACAGCAGGTTGCCAACCTGCGCTACGGGCGGGCGGTTCATGGGACGGGGGAAATTTGCCGCCCTCCGCGTCTCAGTGGTTGCGTCACCTTGGTCCGCGCCTTCTTTTCCATCGCAAATCCTGCCGCCCGAGCTAAAATCACCGTGCCATGAGCTTTTATGAGCAATTGAAATTTGACGCCAACGGGCTGATTCCCGCCATCGTGCAGGAACAGAGCACGGGGCGCGTGCTGATGATGGCGTGGATGAATCGCGCCTCCCTTGAATCCACTCTCGCCACAGGCAAAACGCATTTCTGGAGCCGCTCGCGGCAGAAATTCTGGATGAAGGGCGAAAGCAGCGGCCACACGCAGACCGTGAAAAGCGTTGCCTTCGACTGCGACGGCGACACCTTGCTGATCCAGGTCGAGCAGGTCGGCGCCGCTTGTCACAAGGGATATCAATCGTGTTTTTTCCGCTCCATCGTGGGGCCGGACGGCAGCTTCAAAATCACGGAGCCGCAGCTGGAAACACCGGAACAAATTTACGGGAAGAAATAGCGGTCGAGCTGGCACGCAGCACCGACCGGACGCCCCGCCGCGCCGCCGCCACCCAACTTTCATGGACGACACCCTGCCCTTGGCCAGCCGCGAGTATTTCTTCCTGCTCGGTCTGCTGCTGTTCGCTCGCGGCATGGATTTCCTGAGCACCTGGGTCGCGACTCCGCATTTGACACTGGAAGGAAATCCCATCGCCAAGTGGCTCGGCTGGAAATGGGGCTTGATCGTGAACCTCGGGTTGTGCCTTGGCTTTGCGCTGCTGCCGATTCCGGCTATCATCATCACCACGACGAGCCTGCTGGTGGCCGCACGCAATTTCCAATCCGCCTGGCTCATGCGTTCGCTCGGCGAGGACGCCTACCGCGACTGGTATGTGGCCCGCGTGCAGGCGACGCGACTGCCACTGTACCTCTTCTGCCTGGCCGGCAACACCCTGCTCCCGGCGATTGTCGGCGCGGCGTTGATTTATTTCGCCGGGCAAGCGGTCCCGCAGGCGATTGGGATCGGCATTGTGGGCTATGCGGTGGCCGTGGTCGTCTACACCCTGCTTTCCGTCTGGCGGACCCGGCGAACTTTCCGTTAACGTGGGCGGCGCATCAACTATGCACGCACCGACACTGGAAGCATTTCTGAAACTGGCGGGACAGGGCAGCCTGATTCCCATCACGTACCGCATTCTTGCCGACTTCGAAGCGAATAAACCGTGAAGCCGGATCGCTAGGACCAACACATGAAAAAGACTTTGCTTTTAATCCACGGCCTGCTGGTAGCGACGATTGCGCTCGCGGATGCCACCCTTCGCGAATCCGTGACGGCAAAAGTCAACGCGGAGTATCCGAGCCTCTTTGAACTCTACCAACATCTGCACGCCAATCCCGAACTTTCATTTCATGAAGCGCAAACGTCGGCTCGCCTTGGTGCGGAACTCAAGAGCGCCGGTTACGCAGTGACCACGGGCGTCGGCCAGTTCGGTGTTGTGGCGGTTTTGAAAAACGGGCTGGGCCCGACGGTGCTCGTGCGCTGCGATCTCGATGCGCTGCCCGTGAAAGAACAAACCGGCCTGCCCTACGCCAGCCAAGTCACGACCAAGGACGACTCCGGCGCGGAAGTCTCTGTTATGCACGCCTGCGGACATGATATTCACATGGCCTCGCTCGTCGGAGTGGCTCGGGTGCTGGCCGCGATGAAGGCCCATTGGTGCGGCACGTTGGTATTGATTGGTCAACCGGCGGAAGAATGGGGCGGCGGCGCGCGCGCGATGTTGAGCGACGGCTTGTTCACCCGCTTCCCGAAGCCGGAATTTTGCCTCGCCCTGCACGACAAATCGGATTTGCCCGCTGGCACCGTCGGCACTACTCCGGGAGCGGCGCTCGCAAACGTCGATTCCGTGGACATCGCCGTGCGCGGCGTGGGTGGACACGGGTCGGCGCCGGAAACGACGAAAGACCCAATAGTGCTGGCCGCGCAAATCGTCGTGGCCCTGCAAACCATTGTGAGCCGGGAAATCACCCCCGGGCAGCCGGCGGTCATCACGGTGGGTTCCATTCATGGCGGAACGAAGCACAACATCATTCCCGCCGAAGTGAAGCTTCAACTCACCGTGCGTTCATACACCGAGGAAGTGCGCGGGCAACTCCTCGCCGCCATCAAACGCATCGCCCGTGGTCAGGCGCTCGCGGCAGGCGTGCCGGAAGATCGTCTACCCGAAGTGAAACTGAGCGACGATGCAACCCCCGCCACATTCAATGCACCCGAACTGACCGAGCGAGTGGGCAAATCATTTCGGGACTGGTTTCCTGCCGATAAAGTGGTGTCCGTCAAACCCGTCATGGGCGGAGAGGATTTCAGCGAGTATGGTCGCACCGCTGACAAAATTCCGATCTGTCTGTTCTGGATCGGCGGTGCGAAGCAGGAAGTTTTTGCGGAAGCCCAACGCAGCGGCAAACCCCTGCCGTCCCTTCACTCCCCCTTCTGGGCCCCCGACCCCGAACCAACGATAAAGACTGGAATCACCGCAATGATCGCGGCCGTCTTGGAATTGATGAAAAAGTAGGACCGGCATGATTACGCCATTACTGGACGAATTTTTGAAACTGGCGACCCAGGGAAATCTCATTCCCGTCACCGCTCGCATTCTGGCCGACATCGAGACACCGCTCTCGGCGTATCGCAAAATCCGCGGGCAGGGCGAATCGTTTCTGTTCGAATCCGTCGAAGGTGGCGAGCACCTCGGGCGCTACTCGTTTGTCGGTTGCAATCCGCGCGCGGTCATCAAACAGACGGGCAACCGCGTGGAAGTCGTTGAAGGCGGAAAAGTCGTGGAGAGTTTTACAGTCGCAGGCAAACCCCTCACCCGTCCTTCGGACACCCTTTCCCCATCCGATGGGGAGAGGGACGGGGTGAGGGGCGGCCCGGCCGTTCGCGACGGCCTCGAAGTCGTCGAGCGCGTGATGAAGAAATATCGCCCCGTCATGCTGCCCGGCCTCCCGCGCTTCACCGGCGGCGCGGTGGGTTTCATCGGCTACGAATTCATTCACGACGTCGAGCCGGTCGTGCCCCGCCCGGCCCACGACGAATTGGGAACGCCCACGCTCTATTTTTTCGTGGCGGACCAATTGCTCGTGTTCGATCGCGTCGCGCAAACCATCACCATCCTCGTCAACGCCGCGCTCGACGAAGCCGCCAGCCCGGCCGATGCCTACGAAAACGCCGTCAGCGAAATCGAGCGCCTGCTCGCCCTGCTCGAACAGCCCAGCGAGCATCATCCCGTAAGTGTGCCGGCCGAAGTGCCGTCCATTCCGTTCACGTCCAACGTCGCGAAGGAAAAGTTTCTCGCCAACGTCATGGCGTCGAAGCAATACATCACCAGCGGTGACATCATCCAGGTCGTCGGCTCCCAGCGCTTCAGCGTGGCGACCCAGGCCTCGCCGGTGGATGTGTATCGTGCCGCGCGCTCGGTGAATCCCTCGCCCTACATGTTCCTGCTCGAACTGGCTGGCTTTTCACTCGTCGGGGCGTCGCCGGAAATTCATGTGCGTTGCGAGGACAACCAGGTCGAGATTCGGCCCATCGCCGGCACCCGTCGGCGCGGCAAAACGCCGGATGAAGACGCCGCCCTCGAAAAGGAACTCCTCGCCGATCCGAAGGAGCGCGCCGACGGGTGCCGGCGATGGGCCGAATCTCGACCTGGTTGTCCTCGCAACGCACATGAATTTCCGGCGACGC
>JANXWY010000113.1 GCA_025350905.1 Verrucomicrobiota bacterium | reverse complement strand
GTTGTTAACGTATACCAACAGCGCTCCGACGAATCGGGCCGTTTCAATTTGGGATACCAATGTTTCGTCGAGCAGCAGTCCGCGGTTTTATCGTGTCGGCCACGGTCCTTGAAGTAGTCCGGTTCGTTGCGGGGCGGCCAGGCAGGATGGCACGGGAAGGCTCAACCAGAGTGCGGGAAAGCGATGCCAGCGGGAGCGAGTCAGTTTGCGTTGCGAGCCGTGAACCGGTTCCCGT
Organism: Verrucomicrobiota bacterium; assembly: GCA_025350905.1. GTDB lineage: Bacteria > Verrucomicrobiota > Verrucomicrobiia > Limisphaerales > JADLHS01 > JADLHS01. The sequence continues at coordinate 12,423 of JANXWY010000113.1, read as the reverse complement.
CGCCGCGTGGTTGGGTTCCAATGATACAGAACTGTGAACCTTGGCTGGAAAAGCCAGAGCCATGTGCGAAGCCAATTGGGTGCGCTGATTGATAGGGAGGGTTTCCACCTTGAATCCTTTCCGTACAGTAATGGTCCTGTAAGGGCTGCGTAATTTGTACATGGTCTGTTAGTGCGGGACTGAGCTTGCCGCGAACCGACAACCAAAAAGTTTATGAACAATTTGAAGTGGAACAAACAAATCGCTGCCGATACCAACCGGCGGGATAAGAATGGCGTGGTCGCTGCCGCAGCGACGGAAAGCGAATTTTCGACCGCAATTCAACCTCAGAAAACGGGGTTTGGAGGCTTGTTAGAATTTATGAAAATACGGTTTGGCTTGACAGTCTGTTTTGGGCTGCTCGCCGGCCCGGCATTGGGTGCGCTTGGCCTAAAGGCTTCGGTGCCAACCCAGTTGCCCAACTACGACAAACGCTCTGCGGCACCGGCCACCGTCATGGCCCCTTCACAAGAACAGGCTGTTTCTGCCTTCAAGGCGCTCGTGCCGACGGCTAAATTCGAGCGGGACAACCTTTTGGGGGTACCGCGACTGATTTCAACCTCACGCGGCTATTTGACCGGCCCAAACGGTAGCGGCAATGCGGTGACCCCGGCGCAGCTCGCGGCCTTGCCCGTGGACGACCCGCATCGCGTTATCAAGGCTTTCGTGAACGAGCACGCCAGCCTCTTTGGTCATGACGCCAGCCTCCTCACGGCGGCCGACGTGACCCGCGATTATATCACGGAACACAACGGAATGCGGACCGTGGTGTGGCAGCAAAAGTTGGACGACGTCCCGGTGTTTGAAGGCGTTTTCATGGGTCATCTCACTGCCAAAGGCGAACTGATTTCGATTTCCAGTCGCTTCGTTCCCAGTCTCGAATCGGCGGCCGCCAATGGCAGCCCCAACCGGTTGGCATTGGTTGCCAATCCCAGCGTTTCCTCGGCTGCCGCCTTGGTGTCGGCCGCCTACAATCTCGGCACGGACTTGGTGGAAAGTTCGTTGAATTCTTCGAATGGACCGCTCGGGGCGGATAAATTTCAGGTCTATCAGGCCGGACTGTTGCGGGGTGACGCCCAGGTTCAACTGCGGTGGCTGCCGGTGGCGCGAGACTCCCTGCGGCTGTGTTGGCGCGTCGACCTGACCACCCGGGCGCGCGGGGAAATGTACTCGCTGCTGGTTGATGCGGAGACGGGTGAAGTGTGGGTGCGTCGCTGTCTGACGGCCTACATCAAACCCGCCACTTACAACGTTTATACCAGCGACAGCCCTTCGCCGTTTTCGCCCGGGTTCAACACTCCGACCAACGGCCAACCACCAATCATTGCGCGCCAAATGGTGACGCTCACCGCCCTGAACACGAATGCCTCACCGAACGGTTGGATCAATGATGCCGACAATGAAACCCTCGGCAATAACGTCGACGCCCACACGGACAAGAACAACGACAACGTGCCGGACTTGCCTCGGCCGCAAGGGGTCGGCCCTAATCGGGTTTTCAATTTTCCGCTGGATCTGACGAAATCGCCCGCGACGTACTCCGACGCGGCGGTGGTAAATTTGTTTTACTGGAACAACTTCATGCACGACAAGCTATACGAAGTGGGTTTCACTGAAGCGGCCGGAAATTTTCAGAAAAGCAATTTCGGCCGCGGTGGATTGGGTAATGACGCCGTGCTGGCCGACGCGCAGGACGGTGGGGGTACGGACAACGCCAATTTTTCAACGCCGCCCGATGGCTTTCCCGGGCGAATGCAGATGTACGTTTTCAGCGGCCCCTCTCCGAACCGCGACGGCGATTTGGACGCGGAAGTCATGTGCCACGAATACACGCACGGGCTCAGCACCCGATTGGTCGGGGGCGGAGTTGGCATCTCGGCATTGCAAACGGCCGGGATGGGGGAAGGCTGGTCCGATTTTTACGCTTTAACGCTTTTGAGCGATGCCAATGACGATGTGAATGGCAACTACGCAGCCGGCGGCTACGCGAGTTACGAACTTGGGGGGTTGACGGAAAATTATTACTACGGAATCCGGCGTTATCCGTACTCAACGGACCTGCAAAAGAATCCGCTCACCTTCAAAGACATTGATCCCGCCAAGGCTAGTTCGCATGCGGGCATTCCGATCAGTCCGATTTCCGGTGGTGGCGACCCATCCGAAGTTCATGCCCAAGGGGAAGTCTGGTGCGTGACGCTTTGGGAAGCCCGCGTCGCTTTGGTCGAAAAGCTGGGCTATGCTGTCGGAAATAAATTGATCCTTAAATTGGTTACGGATGGCATGAAGCTGTCGCCGCAAAATCCAACCTTTCTCGAAGCGCGCGATGCCATCATTCAAGCCGATCAGGTTGACACCGGAGGAGACAATTACAATGAACTTTGGATCGCTTTTGCAAAGCGCGGTATGGGTTTCAGTGCCGTGGCCCCGCCGAGCGACACCACAACCGGAGTCATTGAGGCGTTCAATGTGCCCGATGACGTGGTGATTGGCGTTCCCGACGGGATCTTGGAAGTGACCTTGAATCCGCCGCCGAATTCGGGACTTTTCGCGGGTTCGTCCCAGCCCATTTTTCTGCGGGTGACGGACGCTGGGCCCGTCACCAACGCGACCATTAACGCGACCATCAACGGTACCAACCTGGTGTTTTTAAACGACGGTGTGTCGCCTGACGCCACGGCGAGCAATGCCGTCTACTCTGCCGCCTTCCTAGTCCCGACGAACGTCGCTTCCCTGAACCTGGCGGCGACGATCTCGGCCCCGGGGAAAGACCCGACGACGATTACGGCCACGTACCTCGTCATCCCAATTCCGGCGAACGACGATTTTGCGAATGCGACGAAAGTTCCAGCGAACGGAGCGACCTACTTGAGCAATAATAAACTGGCCACGCTGGAAAGTAACGAACCCACTCATGCCGGAGTGCCTACGGCCAGTGCTTCGCTCTGGTGGAGCTATGCGCCCACCAACAACGGTCCTGTGCTGGTTGATACGGCCGGCAGCACATTTAACTCCATCGTGGCGGTTTATACCAATGCCAGCCTGGCGACCCTCGGCGAAGTCGCCTCGGCCGACGATTTTGGTACTCGGAAGCAAGCCTTTGTCGTCTTCGATGGAAAGGCGGGCACGACTTATCGGATCGCGGTGGCCAGTTTTTCCCCGAACACCACGGGCACGATCTACTTGAATGTGGCCCCGAAAGGAACCGCTGATACCAATCCGCCCGTCGTCAGCGTGTCTTCACCCATCAGTGGATTCACTGTCGCGACCAACCGCGTCCTCGTTGTCGGCACGGCCGTGGATCCGGACCCTGTGCCCTCTGGCATCAGTGACATTACGATCCGCGTCAATCCGGGCGGTGCGATCGAAACGATTGGCGGCCCGACGGCTTCCCTGATCACCAGCAGCAACTGGTCCCGCCAGGTCGGCTTGAATGAAGGATTGAATATTCTTCAAGTCACCTCCACAGATAATGCCGGGAACAAGTCCGTGCCCATCACGTTACAAGTGACCTACCGTCCCATTGATCCGATAAATGATCTATTCGCCAACGCCATCGGGTTGACGACCAACAACGGAGTCAGCAGCGTCAACACTGCACACGCCACGAAAGAATTCAACGAACCGGCGCACGCGGGGAATGCGGGCGGGAAATCCGCCTGGTGGTCTTTCACTGCCCCCAGTGACGGATCCTTGGCCCTGACCACCACCAACTCAACTTTCGACACTTTGTTGGCCGTTTATTCCGGGTCGATGGTAAGTGCGCTGACGCCTTTGGCGGACAACGACGATGCCGGAGTCGGGGGCTACAGCGCCTTGAGTCTCGCCGTGCGTTCCAACGCAACTTACCGCATCGCCGTGGACGGTTTTGATGGGGCTTCGGGAGTCGTGTTTCTGGGTTACGTCTTTAGTCCGGGGACGGTTTACAACCTGTCCGTTAATGCCACGGCGGGCGGTCAGGTAACGCCTGCCTCCGGTAATGTGACCGCCAACTCGAAGGTGGTACTGGCGGCGACGCCCAATCAATTCTTTCAGTTCGACGGCTGGACCGGCAGTCTTACCTCGTCCGATAATCCGCTGTCGCTGGTCGTCAGCGCCAACCTTAGTCTCACGGCCCATTTCAGTCCGATCAAATCCACCGACGATTTTGAGACCGGCAATCTATTGAAACTCGATTGGAAAACTTCCGGGAATGTTCCCTGGCAGGTGCAGTCCAACACGGTACTGGCGGGCAACTTTAGTGCCCGATCGGGCGTGATCGGTAACAGCCAGACCAGTTCCCTGCTAATTACGACGAATTTTGGCGGCGGGGATGGCTCCTTCTTCTTCAAGGTTAGTTCGGAGTTGGGTTGGGATTTCTTTCAATTCTATCTGGACGGCAGCCTGGTGCAACAATGGTCAGGCGAGGTCGACTGGCAGAGTTATCCGTTCACGCTTCCCGGCGGAACTCATACTTTGGAATGGCGCTACGCCAAGGATGGTAACGCGAGCGCCGGGCTTGACGCGGCCTTCCTCGACAACGTGAATTTTCCGCTCGGCCTGGGCATCAACGCTTCCACCCCCGCCCAACTCCAAATCTTGCGCCAGCCGAATGGCAGCTTGCTCCTCCAGGGAACGGGACAAACCAATCAACAATACGTCATCCAAGGCGCCACCAGCCTGACCCCGGGGTCCAGCTGGCAGAATCTTTCCACCAATGTCGCCACCAGTGGCGTCTTCCAATATATGGACCCGGGCACCGGGACCAACCCCCTCCGATTCTATCGGGCGGTGGTGTTTGTGCCGTAACCGACGGAAATTATTTCAGCCGCGGCCATCGCGAGGATGGACCGCGGCTTCTTTTTTTATGAAAGTATTTGGTTTGACCGGCGGCATCGGTATGGGTAAATCCACCGCCGCCCAACTCCTGAACGAGCGAGGCGTCGCGGTCGTGGACACCGACGATCTGGCGCGCCGCGTGGTGGCGCCGGGCCAGTTGGCGTTGCGGGAAGTCGAGTTGGCCTTCGGGTCGGACATCCTCGGACCAAACGGTCAACTGCGGCGGGAGGAATTGGCACGGATAGTTTTCTCCGACCCGGTCGCCCGCCAACGGCTCGAAGCCATTCTGCACCCCCGCATCCACCAACTCTGGCACACCCAATTGCAGACCTGGCGGGCCGAAGGCAAGCCGGTGGCGGTGGTGGTAATTCCCCTGCTGTTCGAGACGCAGGCCGCCGGGCAATTTGATTCCGTGATTTGCGTGGCTTGTTCGGCCGCCACCCAGCGGGAGCGATTGCAAGCGCGGGGCTGGAGTCCGGAACAGATCGAACAGCGCAACGCGGCGCAGCTCCCGGTCGCGGAAAAAATGGCTCGGTCCAATTTTGTGATCTGGACGGAGGGTGCGCTGGAAGTTCACGCCCGGCAGTGGTCATATGTTTTGCCGACGGATTAGGCGTGCCGTCCCGCTCGCAGCATTCAGAAGCACCGAGCGGCTTGGCCAAACCCGGGTCGCTAAACTTTTGTTGGCCCATCGCGCCAGCCGGTCGGCGGGCGACTTCTGACACAGCTCCCTACAATACATTCCGGCCAACCCCTCACCCGACCTTCGGTCACCCTCTCCCCAGTGGATGGGGAGAGGGACGGGGTGCACTGCCGTTGAATTAGGCTCTGGTGCCGAGTTCTTAATCTTAATCGTAATCTTGCTCTTATTCTCGGCGCGGCGGGAAGATTATGATTATGAGAAAGATTAAGATTACGAACGGCTTGGCGTTGCTGCGTCCAAACGCTTAATTCAACGGCAGTGGAGACGGGGTGAGGGGATGGCTCGATCCAGTGAGTGGGCGCAATTAATTTTTGGACCGTATGCGGTTGCACCCCCCGGCCGGCCGCCAGCCACGGAAAGATTTTCCTTTCCCGCCGGCCTTCGTTAAGCTCGGCGCCCAATGATCCTCCCGGCTGAAGAACTGCGACGATTGGTCGAGCTCAAGCATCGTTGTCCGCATTCAATTCTCGGCATGCACCCGTTGCCGGATGGCGCCGGCCTGGTGGTGCGCGCCTTCCTGCCGCGAGCGGGAAAAGTAGTGGTTCAGCCCTTGGGAGAAAATGGCCCGGCCCCGTTTGAACTCCAGCGCATCCATGCAAAGGAGGGCGTATTCGAAGGCGTTACTTCCGCGGCCGGCAAAGTTTACCCCTATGAGTTGATGGTCTCGGCCGGGCCGGGGCCCGGGCAGCGGCAGCGCGATCCCTATTCGTTCCTGCCGGCGCTGAGCGAAGATGATTTATATCGCCTGGGCCAAGGCGACGAGCGGCGCTTGTATGAAAAACTGGGCGCGCAACTGCGCACGCTGGAAGGAGTGGCGGGGACGAGTTTTTCCGTGTGGGCCCCGAACGCCCAGCGCGTCAGCGTCGTCGGCGATTTCAACGGCTGGGATGGCCGGGTGCATCAGATGCGTTTGCTAGGCTCGTCTGGCGTTTGGGAGGTGTTTCTGCCCGGCGTGGGCGAAGGGGCGCATTATAAATTCGAGATGCGCGAGCGGAACGGTGCTCTCCGGCTAAAGACAGATCCATGCGGCTTGTTTTTTGAGATCGCGCCAAAGAATGCCGCCATTGTGTGGAGTCATTGCAAGTTCAAATGGACGGATGACCAATGGCTGAACCAACGGCGCACGACCGATCCCTTGCGGTCGCCGGTTTGCATTTACGAATTGCACCTGGGTTCGTGGCGCAAGAAATCCAAGAGCGAATCCCTGGGTTATCGGGGCATCGCCGAACCGCTCATCGCCTACCTGAAGCAAATGGGCTTTACGCATGTCGAATTCATGCCGGTAGCGGAGCACGCCTACTATCCATCCTGGGGGTATCAGGTCACGGGCTTTTATGCCCCCACGAGTCGTTATGGGTCGCCGGAGGACTTTAAGTATTTGGTGAATGCCCTCCATGAGGCGGGTCTGGGAGTGATTGTGGACTGGGTGCCCGCGCATTTCCCGCGGGATGATTGGGCGCTGGCCCGGTTTGACGGCACGGCGCTCTACGAACACGAAGACCCGCGCAAAGGTGCGCATCAAGATTGGGGGACGCTGATTTTCAATTACGGCCGGCATGAAGTCGTGAACTTTCTAATCGCCAACGCGCTCTTCTGGTGCGACCGCTTCCACATTGATGGCCTGCGCGTGGACGCCGTGGCCTCGATGCTCTACCTCGACTATTCGCGCAAAGCGGGCGAGTGGATTCCCAACCAGCACGGCGGGCGCGAGAATTTGGAAGCCATCGCGTTCTTCAAAAAGTTCAATCACCTGGTGCATACGGAATTTCCCGGAGTAATGACGATTGCCGAGGAATCCACCGCGTGGCCGCAAGTGACGCGCCCGCCTTATCTGGGCGGCCTGGGGTTTTCGTTCAAGTGGAACATGGGCTGGATGCACGACACCCTGGAGTATTTCAAACGCGATCCCGTGCATCGCAAATATCACCAGCACGATCTGACCTTCGCGATGGTTTATCATCCGCAGGAGAATTTCATCCTGCCGCTCTCGCACGATGAAGTGGTGCACGGCAAACGTTCGTTGCTGGGGCGCATGCCGGGGGACGACTGGCGGCGCTTTGCCAACCTGCGCGTGCTGCTCGGCTATCAATGGCTCTTTCCCGGCAAGAAACTTCTGTTCATGGGCTGTGAAATCGGCCAGCGCGCCGAGTGGAATGCCAACGGCGAGGTCGAGTGGGGGTTGCTGGCCACCGGGCCGTTTCACTCGGGGATCCAAAAATTCGTGGCGGACTTGAACCGGTTGTATCGGGCCGAGCCGGGTTTGTGGCAATCGGACTTCGAGCCGGACGGATTTTCCTGGATTGATGCGTCGGATAATCTAAACAGCGTCATCTCGTTCGTGCGCCGGGACCCGGAGCGCGTCAGCGAGGTGGTGGTGATTGTGAATCTCACGCCGCTGATCCGGCAGCATTACCGCATTGGCCTGCCGCGCCCCGGCCCCTGGCGCGAAGTGCTGAACAGTGACGCCGCAGTTTACGCCGGCAGCAATGTGGGCAACCTGGGCGGCGTGCAGTCGGAGGACGTGGACTGGCATAACCAATCGTATTCCGCGGAATTCACCTTGCCGCCAATGAGCATCCTGGCGTTTTGCCCGGCGCGAGCGGCGATGGTGGAAGGGTCAGAAGCGCCCGCGAAAGCAAAAGCGAAGCCGAAAGAAACTCCTGAAGTGACGCGAATTTCAATGCCTGCAAATTAACACCTCCTTCTCCTCTTCCTCGTTCTCGTTCTCGTCCGCGAAGGGCCGCAGGAGTCGGGGACGAGGAAGAGGAAGAGGAAAAGGACGGGGACGAATTTAAAACCAACTTTATGCCTGAAGTTTTTCATGCCCTCGGCCTCCATATGCACCAGCCCCTCGGCAATCTCGTGGCGCTGAATAATTCCAGCGAGCGCTGGGAGGCCAAGCAAATCCTTTGGTGCTACGATCGAGTCACCCGAATGCTCGACCGTTACTGGGACGTGGCGCGGCTGCACTTGAGCTTTTCCGGCACGCTGCTCAAGCAACTGGAAGATCCCGGATTGCGAGATACTTTCAGCGACGTGGTGGACATCGCCGATTTCATGCACCGTTATCGCTGCGCCAACATCGAGTTCGTCGGCAGCGGACTGTATCATCCGGTTTACCCGCTGACGCCGCCCGCAGATTGGGACGCGCAGACTGATTGGTGGAAGGGGCTGGGCCGCCACCTGCTGGGTCGCGACACATTCAACGGTTTTTGGCCGCCGGAGATGGGATTTTGCATGGAGATGATTCCCATGCTCGCCCGGCACGGTTTCAAATACGTCCTGGTGGATGCCATTTATCTCAAGCCGAAACGGGAGATGCGTTGGGAGGAATTGCGCTATCGACCTTATCGGGCGCGTTACGGCGGCGCGGAGATCATCGTCGTGCCGCGGGATCGGGATTTATCCAACGCGCAACTCTCCGGCCTCGACCCGGGCTGGTTTCAAAATGAAGTGCTCGAACGGACCAAGCACTGTGATTTCCCGGCGCTGGTGACGACCTGGACGGACGGCGAGAACGGCGGCTGGTTCCGCACCGCGGAGGTGGAGGGCGGCTTCTGGGGTTTCTTCTACCAGCCGATTCTGGAGCGTTACCGCGCGGGCACGCTCGGCTTCACGCCAATCCATATCAGCGAATATCTGCGCCGCTTTCCGCCGACGGAGGAAGTGGAGGTGCATCGCGGGGCCTGGAACACGGAACAACAGTGGGGGGGCGATTTCACGCAATGGACCGGATCGTTGCTGCAGAAAAAGGGCTGGGACGAAGTTCGTCGCACCAGCGATTACTATTGGCAGGTGAAAAAGACGTTTGATCAAAGCGAATCCAAGCTGACCAATGCCGACGAGGTGCGCCAGTTGCTGGTCCGCGCCTACGACCATCTGCTGACGGCCGAGACGAGCTGCAACTTTTACTGGGGCAGCCGCTGGGTGCACCGGTCGTTCGATGATCTGGAGCAGACCTATCACTTGCTCGACACGGCGAAGGCGAAGATGGAAACAGGGCCACCGGAATAAATTCCCCCGGCTCGGTGAGGAGTCGTGCTGCAGGTTGTCCTAAATTTACGCGGGCGTCAGTTTGGGCTGGTGGTTCAAGCGACAAACCACTCGGGGAGTTCTGCCCGAGAGTAAGCAAGCGAACCAGTCAACAGATAAAAAAGTTTCAATATGATGCGCTCAATCGGATCACCAACATGGTGGACGCGGCGGGGACAACGCTCTACAGTTACGCCATCGGCGGGCAGTGGAGTTGTGACTGAAAGCAACCGCGATGAATCTAAATTGTCAATTGTCGGGACTGACCCCTTCATTGTCGGGACTGACCCCTTCACACCGAGGTCAGCATCAAACAACTGCAAGAGGTTCACGCCCGCTGCCATCCCTCCGCCAGGCCGCAAAATGAAGCTTCCGTCCCGCCCGCAAATCAAGCAGCTTGAAAGCGTGGTCGCCAATCCTCTGAGCCGCTTTTTTCTTTTAGCTGCCTGCCTGTGGTGGGGCTGCCTTCCGGCATTCGCGATCCGATCCGACCCGCTGGAAACTCGCGTCGGGGGATCCGGGGTCTTCGCATCGGGTCAGACTTCTGCGGCCAGCGCGCAATCCTTTGAAAACACAATGGGCTTTGCGGGCTGCGGCTACAAAACCGCATCGGGTCGGGATGAATGGCCAAATAGGGATCCTATTAATGAGCTCGGTGGTATCAACCTTTACGGAATGGTTGCGAACAATCCCATATCATATTATGACCCACTCGGCCTGACCGATTGCTCTGATCCTTGTGGCGATGCGCAGAAGGCGGGCAAAGATAAGGGCAATCCTGCCGGAACGGTATGTTGTGATGGGAAAAAAAGCCATGCGTTTGGGATCCGAACGGTGATGCAAGTCCAAAGGATTCGAAGGCGAAGAAGATCATCAAAAGCTGCCTAGAGGCTCATGAAAATGAACACGTAAATGACCCGGCAATTTCATGCAAACCCGATTGCCTAGACACGGCAAAAGGCAACAACAAGGATTCAGAGTGTCGGGCACTCAAAGCTGAATTGGCCTGCCTTCGGTCAGGACTTCAGGCGTGTGCTGGAGATCCGCAGTGTATCAATGATGTGCTGAATGCCCAGCGCTCAACCATAAAGGGACTCAAGGCTGAAAAATGCCCTAAATGAACGCGAGATTGCTTCTGGTAACTATGCCTTTTTCCGTCATCCTTGCGGGGTGCGGACGCAGCGTGGAGGATTCAGATGTGAAGCCACCACACTTGGCGTCAACAAACATCCCCCTTCAAGGCGTGACGACAAATCTATCGCGTTTTATCACCGAGGAAGAAGCTACTGAGGTAGCAAAACAAGAGGCGCTGCGCCGGGGACGTACAAAAATGAAGGTGAGAGAACGTTGGTTCGAACGCGGCGAATGGAACATCGGGCTTAGTTTTGAGCCGTACGACGAGGTGGGCAGCTCCGCAGTCGTTTGTGTCACCACAAACGGTGTCGTCAGACAATATATTCGCGGCCGCTAATCTACCTTCCAGATTCCAGCATCGAAGTTCCCTGTTACGGATTTTTCTCTGATCGTACTTTTCCCAAACTGGCATCATGACGATTTGAGGTTTTGTCCCGCACTGGCGTCGTATTTTGCGTCCAAATTACCACGTTCTGGTCGTAGCGTTATGACGCTTCTGGACGGATTTTGATTTTGGATCGGCAGTGGAGGATTTTCCCACACTGGCATCGTACAAGGCCGATTTTCCTGTGTTCGGGGTTTCTTCCCCAATTGGCGTCGTAGCGTTATGGCGCCAGGGGTGGTTTTATGATTGGGTGATGTGGCGCATGGCGTCGTGCAAGGACAGGCCGAGGACCTGGACGTGGAAGTCAATGGCGTTGCCGGCCAGATTGCGATCGGGCCAGCGCCAGTAACTGTCTTTGACGAGGAGGCCGGGATAGGCGGGCAAGGTAAAGTTGTCCGCCTCGCGTACGATGAGCTGGATTCCGCGCTATTGCAGGAGTAGGACCAACGGGGCCAGCCGGGCGGCAGCGGATTTGCTTGACGAGTTTGAACGCAGCGGGAGGAGCGGAGTGCAGTTTGCGGAGTCTGTCGGCATCCATTTCTCCAGGTTTATGCAATTGACGTTGGCTACCCGCAAGAGCGCAACTCCTTGCCGGATTTAAATTTAGCCAGACCTATGTTCTCGATCCGTTCACACGGCGAAACTTTTCCCACTTTTCTTGTAATGATTCCTCGGCGTTTCTTTAGTAATAGGTGTACGTAACAGAATTTCCGAAGGAAAAGGAATTCTGTTTCAAGTCGCGTATGACGCGGAAAACGGCGGTCGTCGATAAGCGCCGCATCCAACTAATGGTTGAATCAAAATAATATGAGGAATTGTCAGATGTTACCGCCGTGGCTTTGCCGCAGTCTCCAAACAGGATCTGAAATTTCGTGAATCAGATTGCTGATGGCGACCGTGGTTTGCTGGCTGATGATGTTTTGCAATACCTCAGCTATCATCAAAAGGCAGACACAAACGACACTGTGGAGGGAATTGTGGCGTGGTGGCAAACCCAGCAAAGATTCAGATATGCCGTCAGCGACGTCGAAGCCGCTTTGGATGAACTGGTGGAGTTTGGGCTCATCATAGCCCAGGAAGCACATGATCGGCGGGTTCATTACCAAATGAATCCCCAGATGAAAGACGTAATTTTCCGCCATCGCAACAGCAATTGCAAGACTCAGACGTGACAGACCAGGGATGTTTCATCTGCCTAAGGCGAAGCGTTGGCGATGCCGTTCTTACGGCGAGACGCGCCAGACGGGAAGAACGGCGTGCCGAAGGATCGGCGCCGAAGCCTCCTGCCGGTCCCGAGCGACCGGATCTCCGCTAT
>JANXWY010000112.1 GCA_025350905.1 Verrucomicrobiota bacterium | reverse complement strand
CATTTTTGGCGCCAGTGGGGACCTGACTTCTCGGAAGCTCATTCCGGCGCTTTACCATTTATTCAAGGAGAAACAACTGCCGCCGGCGTTTCGCATCATCGGCGTGGCCCGCCGCGAGAAGACCGACGAATCGTTTCGCATGGAATTACGCGAGGCGCTCGGTCAATTCTCCCGCACCCAACCGGTGGAGGACACCGTCTGGCAGGAATTCGCCGCCCACGTCGTATATTGCATGGGTGACCTCACCGACCCGGCCGCCTATCAAAAGTTGGAACAACGCCTGACGGCGTTCGCCGATCCGGCCTTGCGAAACAATCTCCTGTTCTATCTCGCTATTTCACCAAGTCAGTTTGGCGTGACCGTCGAGCACTTGCACCGGGCGGGGCTGCTGTCGCGGCGACCGGCCAGCGGTTGGCAGCGCATCGTGGTGGAGAAACCTTTCGGCCACGATCTGGCGTCCGCTCATGCGTTGAACGGCGAATTAACCCGTTATGCGGACGAGAATCAGGTTTTTCGTATCGACCACTATCTCGGCAAAGAAACCGTGCAGAACATTTTGATGTTCCGCTTCTCGAATTCAATCTTTGAGCGCCTCTGGAATCGCGAGTCCGTGGACCATCTGCAAATCACGGTCAGTGAGAAACACAGCGTCGGCGGGCGCGGCGGCTACTACGAGGAAGCCGGCGCGATGCGCGACATGGTGCAAAATCACATCCTGCAAGTCCTCGCACTCATAGCGATGGAACCCCCGGTGTCCTTGGAAGCGGAATCCATCCGCGACGAAAAGGTGAAGCTCCTCAAGTCCATCCGTCCGCTGTCTCCAGCCGACGTGGCTCGCCAGGTGGTGCGGGGCCAATATTTCGCCGGGCTGCTGGACGGCCAGCCGCAGTCGGGTTATCGCCAGGAACCGAAGGTGAACCCGGCTTCGAATGTCGAGACCTACGTGGCGATGAAACTATTGATCGACAATTGGCGATGGTCGGGGGTGCCGGTTTACGTGCGCACCGGCAAGTGTCTGCCCCTCGGGGCCAGCGAGGTCCGGATCCAATTTCGCCCAACGCCGAATGTTTTATTCGCTGCCGTTTGCGGGAGCCGGCTTGATCCCAACGCGCTCACTTTGCGCCTGCAACCGAACGAGGGCATTTCCATTCGCTTTAACGGCAAAATCCCCGGCACGCAAGTCGGGGTGCGCCCGGTCCGGATGCACTTCAGCTACGACTCCGAATTTGGCGCCTACACGCCGGAGGCGTACGAGCGACTGCTGCTCGAAGCGGTCGCCGGCGACGCCACCCTCTTTATCCGACGTGACGAAGTTGAAACCGCTTGGAACATTGTGGACTCCATACGCCAAGGCTGGGAAGGCAAGTCGTTATCGAACCGGGAATTTTACGCGGCCGGTACCTGGGGCCCCATGGCGGCGGAAGATTTGCTCGCCCAGAGCGGCCATGTTTGGCGCGATCCGCAGCCGGTCAAATAGTCCGGCTCGTCGCGCGCAGCTTGCCTGTGACTGCACATAAAGCAATTGTGAGCTGGCAATGCACCGGCCCCGACTTTCTCCAAGGCCGGTACTCGCGCGAACACACGTGGAATTTTGACGGCGGATTTGAAGTGCCCGCGTCCCCTTCCCCATCGATTGTGCCCGCCCCCTACTCCAACCCGGCGTGCGTGGATCCGGAGGAGGCATTCGTGGCAGCCATCGCTAGTTGTCACATGCTCACCTATCTCTATCTGGCGGGGCGGCAGGGTTTCCAGGTGGACAGTTACCAGGACGAAGCCATCGGCAGCATGGCCAAGAACGAGCTGGGGGTGCCATGGATTAGTTCCGTCGTACTCAACCCGCAAATTGTCTACGGCGGCGAGAATCGCCCAACGCCGGCGGACGAAGAGCGGTTGCATGACCTCGCCCACGCGCAATGTTTCATCGCGAATTCCGTGAAATCGAAGGTCGTGGTCCAGCGCACTGGTCACCATTAATTTCGTTGTATGAAAAACTTTGAGCTCCTCGCCTTCCCGGCCGCCCATCCGCTCAGCCGGGCGGCCGCAAAAGCTTGGCTGGAAGAAATCGCCCCGACGAATCGGGCGCCGAAGCCGTATGGGGTGGCGCTGTCCGGTGGACACATCACGCTTGAGTTTTTCGCGGCGGTGATCGAGCTGTCGAAGGCGGGCGGTTTTTCGTTCGCGGGGATTCATTTCTTCTGGGCAGATGAGCGTTGCGTGCCGCGGTACGACCCAGCAAGTAATTTTGCCGCCGCCGACCGTCATTTCTTCCAACCGCTCGGAATCGCAGTGGACCAAATCCATCGGATCCCCGGCGAGCTATCTCCCGACGCCGCGGCGGAATTGGCGACCGCGGAAATCCAGCGCCTGGTGCCGCCGGGCTTCAGCCGTCAGCCAGTGCTGGACCTGGTTTTTCTGGGCATGGGCGAGGATGGCCATGTCGCATCGCTCTTCCCGGGCGAACTTGATTCGGCAATTTCCAGCCCGGCTATATTTCGCGCGGTCAGGAATTCTCCCAAGCCTCCGCCGGAACGGGTCACGCTAGGCTATGGAACGATTGCGGCGGCGCGTCAAGTTTGGGTCCTAGCCTCCGGCCCCGGGAAAACTGCAGCCTTGCGCGAGTCCCTCGCGCCCGCCGGACAAACCCCTCTGGCTCGGGTGCTGCAATCGCGTCGAATGACCAGGATCTTCACGGACATCTCATCACCCATTACGATCTGAATTTTAATTCTGGGAGGCTGACGTGGGATAAGATCCGGCCAGAAGAGTATACCCGCAGGCGAAGACCGAATGGGGCGCCGGTTTTGAACTCGCGACCGCATGTACCCGGATCAGTCGGAATAATCATTCAGCAACGTGACACCGACGTTTGTCATCACGGAAGTGACTTAAGTCGGTATCAATTCTGTGAGCGGTTTCATCTGACCACTGCCGCCGTGAGGGTCTTGGACGTGAAACCCCGGACCCATTGGCTGAATATTCTCGTCTCAGCTTGGGAACAGGACCCGCGAGTTGAGAATCAATGCGCGAGAGTCTCCGAATGCACGACCATTCGCTCAGGCGATGAGATCAGGTCTGAGAGCTACTCCGGTCCGTGGAGCAACTCGAAGTAACACTTACAGCCCTAATGGCGCGGGTTCGCGACCGGCGAAGACTGGAGTTCTGACAACGCGGGCAGCAGCTCGGAATTGAATTGTTCCTATGCCGCCCCCTTGCGGACTTTTGAACTGCTCTTACGGCGCGACGCGCGACGCGCGTCAATCGTTCACTTTCAAAGTCTCCCTTTAAATTCTCCATTCCTGCATGGCATTGGCCCTGCTTTTAAAGCGAGTGCATGGATCGATTGAACCTCAAGACTCTGCCGGCCGTCGCCGGATTTTCTTGGAAAAATCTCTGGCTGCTAGTGGTGCTTGGCGCGGTAATCGGGCTCGCACTAGCACTAACCGTCAGCGTGCCGGTTTCCTAAGACCTGACTACCTGGCTTTGCAAATCAAAGTCAACTATAGCAAAAGCACGCCCTTGGAGATTCCTGTCCGGTTTAGCTCAGTGCGCTTCCTCCAGCCGACTTCCCTCTGACCCTGCCCGCAACTTGACATACGGTCCGGTCTTAAATTGGAGTCTGCCCCTCCCCCGTTGTCGGATACACTATCGCCACCGTGCACCGACTCCATCAAGTCGATGCATCAATTGTTCATGGGCAGGCGTACAGTTTCATCTTCGAGAGCTTCGCCACGCCGCGGCGCAATACAATGGGCTGCGGATTCCAAGCCGTGCCCGATACCAGACTCCGATCTGCCATTGGCACGGCAGCCGCTATATGCGGATAGCGTACTCTGAATCGTCCGCGTGGAGGAACAGCTAATCGCAGTTCGAGACATGGTGTGCTCGGAGCTTTGGATCTCGTCGCACATTCGTCCGGCTTCG
>JANXWY010000182.1 GCA_025350905.1 Verrucomicrobiota bacterium | reverse complement strand
CGAAAAGGATTTGTCGTGGGGAACGGCTCGTCCGGCTCGATTGTGGATTGCCATGCCAACTGGACTTACTGGATTGACAACTACGATTCGCAGAGCCGCCTCAGCCAGGCCGACGAAACCTCTGTGAAGGATTTTATCGAGCACAATAACGAGGCCTACATCCTCGGCGATTGCTCCGAACTCCTCGTCAAAGACTTTTGGATTTTCACGCGCTTTTTCACCCGCTTCATCGCGCAAAACGGACGCGGGCCGTCCGCCACTTGCTTCGCACACATGTGCGACGTGACCGTCGAAGGCTACCGCTTCGAAGCGGACGCGCCCAGCAGCATCAACGTGATCAATCCGACCATGGCCGTCTTCACCGACTTCGGTGATTTATCGGCGGTGGGTATCTCCAGCACAAGCGACTTCGCCGGGCAGGCGCGTTTCTTCAATTCGGCCCTTTTTGCACCACTCGAATGGGATTTCATTATCGGCGGGGGGGACGTCGGATTCGAACTACTCCACATGTTCGATCACAGCATCAACGGCGGGCGCGTGGACGGCGGCACGCTGCATCTCATCAACAAAAGCTCGTGGATCGCCTATGACCAGACCTTTCCGATTTACCAGATTTACTTCGGCGCGGGCGCAGGCACGGCGGGGAAAATCTCCGAGATCATCGGCTGCTCGGCTGCAAACGGCGTGCAATTCGACAATCCCAATTCCGACAACGTCGTGAAAGCCTGGGCCAACTTCCCCCTGCTCACGGCGCCGGCCATTCCCATCTACGAACTTCCCTCGCCACAACTGGCATCGAGTTGGGACGCGGCGGGAAACGCCCTCGCCCTCTCGTGGCCTGGCGACATCGGTTACTTCGGGCTTTACCAGTCGGCTGACGCAACGCCGCCGTTTGCGTGGACGCCCGCAACCAACCCGCCGTGGTTTTCGAACAATCAATGGAGCGCGACGGTTCCCGCGAACAGCAGCCGAGCGTTCTTTCGCCTGGGAACACGATGAGTCTTGATAGCAAACCGATGTGGGAGGGACTGAACTCCGCAACAAAACCCTGAACGGTTGCGGTTTTGCGTTTCGCGTAGAGTATATCGAAGGCGAGGTGCAACGGCGTAATACTCCCCGCGATTTGAAACGCCGCCAGTGTGCTACCCAACAACTTGAAACTCCTCCGGCCACCAGGGCAAACAGCATCAATACGCCCGCCGCCGCGGTGTCAGCCAGCCGGGCCATCCGCTATCGCACCGCAGGGCAACGTTTGGCGTCATGGCCATGCACGCCGTTACGCCCGCGATCGAGTTCACGATTACGGACAGCGAACTGAACGCCAGCAAGATGTATTCAATGAGCGTCATCTGTGCCCTCTCAGGGCGGGGAGTTGGATTCGATTTGGTAGAGTTTGGGGCCGATGATCCTGTGGGCGAAATGGAAAGACTCGATGAGCATGATGAAGAATGCACCGACGACGACTCCAAGACCCAGGGTGCCCCACCAGTGTCTCGCGCGGAAGTCTCGGAGCTTGGGCGCGTAGGCGATCAGCCCGAAGACCGCGGCGAGGACTCCGACCGCATCCACGCTGGCGCGCTGCCAGTAGCTCCCGCCCAGCCGGACCCACATGCCAAACTCATCGAACGTCAACCCCATCCCCACCCCATAGAACGCCGCGGCCAGCTTCTCCCGGCGACCTTCCACGCGGCCCAGCAGAAGATACGCGCCGACCCCCGCCAAAACGAAGATGCCATAATTGAGATGGTGAATGTGCGTACCACCCAGGTGCAGGTACAGGTCGGGGAGCCGGTGTGACATGATCAGAAACACGACGGTACGCGCTAGGATGAAGGTGAGCAGGAACGAAAAAAGAACGATCCGGGCCAACGCATGATTGACCCGCCACGAGGTGGGGTCCTTTTTACTCTGCTCCTTCATGATTCTCCCTCGCGCTGTGGCGTTCGGAATTGGGCAATGCGGGCTTTTGCGGGCACGGGGCATAGAAGCCCAATCCGCCCACGGATTGAATTTCCTCGAGGCTGGTTATGCCTTCGGCGGCTTTGAGCAAGTCGTCTTCCAGCAGCGAGAGGGTGCCGTGACGGCGAATGTGCCGTCGCAAGGTGTGTTCGTCCGTGTGCCGCAGAATTAGGTCCGAATCCTCCTCGCGCAGACGATAGACTTCAAAGATGCCCACGCGGCCCGAGTAACCGCTGGCGCAGCATTGCCGACACCCGACCGCATGCCAGGTGAGCCGGGGCCGGGGCTGGCCTTGCAGCCTCAGCCAGTAGGTCTCT
>JANXWY010000108.1 GCA_025350905.1 Verrucomicrobiota bacterium | reverse complement strand
CGGATCTTCGTCGAGCGCTTTCAGTCCGTGCAGCATCGAGATGCCGCCGATGGCTTCGGCCAAGTCGTGACCGCCCGTGCCGAGCGCCTGCGACACCCCCGAGCCACCCTGATGGATGCGCACGGTCACCTCCTGCGTGCCGGTGCCGGATGCGCCGACCACGCCGATGGGACCGCGCCGGATCACATTGGCGAAGCCGAGCGGGACACCGTTGACGATGGCGGTGCCGCAATCCGGCCCCATCACCATGAGATTCTGTTTCTGCGCGTACAACTTCAAAGCCCGCTCGGATTCCGGCGGCACGTTGTCGCTGAAGAGCATCACATCCATGCCGAGCCGCAGCGCCTTCATCGCCTCGGCGGCCGCGTAGTCGCCGGGGACCGAGATCAACGCAAAATTGTGCGCCGGATCTCTGGCCACCGCCATCTGGATGCTCGTAACCGGCTGCGGCGCTCCCGCGCCTTCGTCGCCGCCACCTGCCACGCTCTGCTTGAGCAGTTCGTCAGCTTTCGCGAGCGCTTCGGTGCAGGCCTTGTCAGTGCCCGATACGACCACGATGAGATCGTTCGGCCGGACTTCAAACTTGCCGAGGCCGGCCGCGGCAAGATTTTCGACATTCGTCGCCGATGCCATGACCACGGACGCGGTTTTGATTCCGGGAATGGCAACGACTTGGGCGGACACCGTCATGAGGGAGACAGAATCCTTGTAGAGGTTGGGATAAAAACGGGAGTTATTACTCATGCGGCGAGCCTTTCTGGGTTAAGGAATAAAAACCGGGAGGCAGCGGCCAGGCCGACGCAGGCATCTGCGCCGGATGTGCAGCCGGTGTCGAGAACGAGATCAAGCACGTCAGCCAGGACGTCATCCGGTACGCCTTCCATCAACCCCTTGCCCAGGTCGTGCAGTGCGCGACCAGGCAGGCCGCGTGCGGCTTGAGTCAAGAGGTGACGACTGACATCGGATGTCGAGGCCACGACCGGGGTCAGGGCACGGACGAGTCGGGATGTGGCTCGGACTCCTGCCGGACCCGCGGCGCCAGAAGTGAGAACGGCAAGAATGCCAACGAGCACGTCGTCACCTGACGGCGTCAACCCCGGTCCACGACCCACGGTCTGACGCACCACAACAGCGAGCTCCGCGTCCGATTCACACAACGCGTGTGCCACGTCGCTGGCCATGTCAGCGGATTCGGGCCAGGCTCGCTGGGTTGCCTTGTGTTCCATGGCGGATAGCCGCGCATCGAGACCGCTTGCTGGTTGCGCCCACCGTGCCGGCGACCAGCAAGACGCTGTCCGGCAGTCGAGGACTACTTTGCCAATGCCCACGTAGCCAGCTTTGACGTGCACACCATCAGCAGTCCGCACGTCAAGCCCGACGGAGCGACCGCCCGGGGCGAGGCGAATCCCGAACGGGGCGTCCTGTCGCGCAACTCCAACCACCGTCCACATTTCGCCATCCATGAGCAGATTGACGGCCCGCTCAAAGGCGCTATGGACGACCCCGGTTTGTGGCCTCCAGACGTCCACCTTGCAACCCAAAGACAGAGCTTGCAGCGACATCATGCGGGTTGGTCAACCAATGGCCGCAAGGAAGTTGTCGGCGTTCGACACCCAGCCGAAGATTGCACCTTGCGCCTTGATCATCTCAAGGCCAACGCGCTGGAACTCGGGAAAGTAGGAGGCGACACAGTCGGAGAGCACGACGCACTCGTAGCCGCGATCATTGGCTTCACGGACCGTGGTATGCACGCACACTTCGAGCGTTACGCCACAGACGATGAGGGTTTTGATTCCATGATCCAGCAGAATCTGGTGCAGGTCGGTTGCATGAAAGGAGCCCTTGCCGGGTTTGTCAATGATCGGCTCCCCCTTCATTGGGTAAAGCTGATGGATGATGTCGTGGCCCTTTTCGCCGCGCACGAGGATGCGGCCCATCGGGCTGTCTTTGCCGATGAAGGTTTTGCCGCCACGGGTAAGCTTGGCCGGCGGGCAGTCGGACAGGTCGGGCCGGTGGCCCTCCCGAGTGTGGATGATGAACATCCCTTGTTTGCGGGCCTGGGCGAGAACGCGTTGGGTGGGTTTGACGGCGGCCAGCAAGAGCGAGGTGTCGTTGCCGAGCTTCTCGCCGAATCCACCGGGCAAGACGAAGTCTCGCTGCATGTCAATGATGACCAGCGCCGTCGTTTTCGGATTGAAGTTTAGATCGAACGGCTCGGCTTTGATCGTCACCATTCTGGCATTTGGTTTTGGCTTGGGTGGCATGGCAGTTTTCCTTTGGTTGGTGGTTATCCGGTGATCAAGATTGGTGATGGAGGATCAAACTCAAAAACGACAGGTTAAAAAAAGACCGTGAGTCCGGCATAGAACACCCAGTTATCCCGCGTCGGCTCGCCCGGCGCGTTGAAGGTGTTCAAATTGTAGAGGTTAAAGTCGTTGTAGTACTGATAGCGGAAACCTGCATAGCCCCCCCAGTTACCGTAGCCGGTGGGCATGAAAGTAAGTGGTGCGCTAGCCTTCAGTCCTAACTCGAACAAGCCAACTGTGGAACTCGGTCCGTAGTATTCGCCGTAGAATCTCGAAGCCGGCAGAAGCAGGCGGCACGGGAATTCGATTTTCAAGTCAGCTGCATTCTTGAACGTATAAGACGGAGCGATCCCAAGCTCGAAATAGAAGCTCTCGCCAGGATGCGGGTTCGCGCCGGAGTCCGGTGAGGGGCCAAGCACCTCATATGGCACATCGGCATCGGTGGATTTGTTTTTCAGCTCCTGAAAGTAGAGCAAATACGGATGCAGGGCAAAGGCGCCGAGGAAAGCACTGTCGTCGAAGCTAAGTTTCGTTTGTAGATTTTGCGAGGTCGGGATGTCGAGGATATTTTCGACAAACGCGCTGTAAGTGACTTCAAGCGTGAAACGCTTCGCGAACCCAATCGAAATGCCGCCGATCGGATCGATTTCGGTCCAATGCGTCTTGGGGTTGCTCCCGTACGGTGCATGCACCGAAACCCCGCTCGTTCCGAGGTCATTCCAGACTCCGCCGACCGCTTTCACGCTGTTGATGAAACCATTCGCCTTGTCCTGGTACAGGTCGACGAACGAAAGGAAAAGCGGCTGGAACGTGAGGCCAGTATCGCGAATAATCATTCCCCGCGGCGTGGTGTAGCCGCTGGCAAATTCGAACTGAAAGAGGAAATGTACAGGGCTTTCCGGCTTAGCTCCGGCGACTTGCTCGGAGGCGGAGACAAATTCCTTGGACTTCTCGCCCGTGACAGTCTGAGCCATAAGCGGCATAGAAAGCACCGCGCACACCGTGCTGACGAGCAGCTCGATGCGTGGACCTTGAGATCGTGTTACGCAGGCGGACATCGGTTGGTACGTGGAGTGTGCTGATTCACCGAGGCAAGGCAAGGTGATTCCGCACATGAAAATGCCCGTCCAAGCGCCAGACAAATCCAAGCCGCCACCACGGCTGGGGCGACACCACATCGCCGCACCTCATTCAAAGACCGCAACCCACGACGCACCCGAAGGCACGCTCCGTCACGGTGACGACCACTCGGCCACCAGTGCCGAAGATTATTGAGAACAGGGCCAAGTTTGAATCTGGATTCATGCGGGCTGAGCCGGCGATCAGGTCAGCACCGAGCCTTCCACGAATGGCCTTCCGCCGTCCAAGGCTACGAGGTTGGCGACGGTAGTCCGCGCAATGTCCGCCAGCGCCTCCCGCGTGAGGAACGCCTGATGCGCCGTGATAAGGACGTTGGGGAACGTCAGCAGCCGCGCCAGTTCATCGTCCTGCAGCACCTGGCCGGACAGGTCTTCAAAAAAAATGCCTTCTTCCTCCTCGTAAACGTCGAGGGCCACACCACCGAGATGTCCGGACTTGAGCGCTTCGATCAGCGCGGTGGTGTCAATCAACGCGCCCCGGCTGACGTTGATGAGGATGGCCCCGGGCTTCATCAAGTCGAGGGTCTCGCGCCGGATGAGGTATTTCGTCTCGGGTGTCAGCGGAAGGTGCAGGGAGACGACATCGCTCCGCCCGGCAAGTGCAGCGGGCGTCACATATTCGACACCGTGCTGGCCAGCCCATTCCGCATTCGGGAACGGATCAGAGGCCAGCACTTTCATACCGAACCCGCGCAGGATCTGAGCAACGATGCGTCCGATCTTACCGGTGCCGACAATGCCGGCAGTCTTGCCGTGCAGGTCGAAGCCGACCAATCCGTTGAGCGCGAAGTTGAGTTCGCGCACGCGGTTGAAGGCCCGATGCACCTTGCGATTGAGCGTCAACAGCAGCGCGACCGCGTGTTCGGCCACGGCGTAGGGCGAATAGACCGGAACGCGCGTGACGGCCAGTTTGAGTTCCTTGGCGGCGACGAGATCCACGTTGTTGAACCCGGTGCAGCGCAGGGCCACAAGTTTCACCCCCTGGTCGGCCAACGCGGCCAGGCAGGCCCGGTCCAACTGGTCGTTGACGAAGACGCAAACCGCCTGGGCCCCTTTGGCCGTGGGCACCGTGTCGTGGGTCAGGCGGAACTCCAGGAAGCGCCACTCAATGTTGCCACTGACCGCGGCGGGTTGGAGGTGGTCGCGGTCGTAGGGTTTGGTGTCAAAGACAGCGGTGGTGATCATAGGCTTTTTCCCTTTTTGGGGAAGGGTTACTCGAATCGTTCCGGCTGGCCGGTCGCGGCGAGGACGGAGCGCCACCAACCTCCGGCGGGGTCGAGGCGTTTGGTGTGATGGGCCAGGAGTTCGATCGGGATGTGAATAAACCGTTCGTGCAGGAAGCCGATGACGAGGCCGGTCTTGCCGGCCATGGCGGCGTGGACGGCGTGACGGGCGAACAGGTCACAGAGAATGGCGTCCTCGCTGTTCGCAGCCGAACTGCGGATCTGATAACTCGGGTCGAAATAGCGCAGGACGACAGGGATGCCCTCCGCTTTGAAATAGGCCTCGATGCGCTCGCGGATAAACGGTCCAATGTCCTGGAGCTTGACGTTGCCGGAGGCATCGCGTTCGCTGACATCGGCGGCCAGCAGGTTCTGACCGGCGCCCTCCGCGACGGCGATGACCGCATGCGATTTCTGGAGTATTCGCTGCTTAAGGGCGGCCAGGAAGGAGGTGAGGCCAAAGGGTACCTCGGGGATGAGGGCAAAGTTCACGTCCTGGCTCGCGACCGTGGCCCCGGCGGTGAGAAAGCCGGCGTGACGACCCATTAGGGAGACGCTGAATAAAGCGATGTTTTCAATTTTCCCGGATTGCTGACGGCGCATGATGGTCAAGCGACCCGCGAAACTCGCCTGACGGCTTGGTTCGGCGTCGCAGTTCTGGTTCGGTGGCGGTCTTGAACCGCCGT
>JANXWY010000096.1 GCA_025350905.1 Verrucomicrobiota bacterium | reverse complement strand
GAGCTGGAGGTCTACCGAAAATTTCGGGCAGTGGCGATCGGCCGCATGATCGGTGACCGCATTGAGCAGTATTGCGTTGACCCGGCTACCAAGGTCCTTACGACAGACCTGCGATGGGTGCAAGCGGGCGATCTTAATCGGGGAGACATGCTCCTTGCTTTTGATGAAAACCCCGATGAGAAGAAGAAGCGTAGATGGAAGAACGCTGAGGTAACTCTGACGGGTAGGCGCGGACTTCAAGTTTGCCGGATTTGATCCACTCCACGAATTTGCGAACGCCATCCTCGATGTCCGAACTGTCGCCGGACTTCTGCAACTCGGTCAGGATTTCGCCCGGCAACCGCTCGCGGACATGGGCGTGGGACTCCAGAACAAACTCCTGCTGCTGTTTCGCGGTCTGGATCAGGTCGTAGGTCGCCCGGTCGGTTTTGATGCCGATGAGGATGCGGATTTTCTCGGTCTTGGTGAGCGCGGGATGGAGGTTGTGGAATCCGCTGATGAAGAAGTAGCCGACGAGGCAGTCAAAGAAGCGGGTGTTGTCACCGAGCAGAACGCCGAAGCGGTCGCTAAGGTTTTTGCCCTGCTCGTTGGTAATGAATGTCAGGTCAGAGGACATATACTTGATGTTGATATGTCCGCTGCACGAGTAAGTGTTTCCGGTTTGCCTGATCGCCTGTCGAGGTTTGACGCCGGTGCCACCGCGCAAAGCCCCAGAGGCCCTTTGCCGATTCAAACTGCCCGCCGTCGATTAACGCCGTGTTGCTCATCATCCCAGAACGCTCTGTCCGTGGAGCGTATGGATTTCGTTTACATCCGGCAAGCCGCGTCAACAGGAAGTGCCGACTCCGGGCGGTGTTGACACTGATGGACTGCTCCCCGCTGCTAAACAAAAACAGCGGTTCAGTCTCACGAAGCTGCGGCGGGGATTTGGGCTGTTGCTCAGCCTTCGTCGCCCCGGATCAGGCTCGATTGCGCCAGCGCCTTGAGCATCGCCTTTAACTGCTCCGGCAGCAGCCGCTCGCCCTCCGCCTCCAATCGCTCGAAGTTCGGATAGTCTGCGATGGGCGCTTGCACCGCGCCCGCGCCATCCGACGTTTGGCTCATCGCGTCTTTCAACGCGCCGAACATGCCAGCCAGCATTGCGCTCTGCTCGTCAATCTCCTTGGACAGCCTCTCCAGACTTCGCGTCTCCCAGAATTCACCTTCGTCGCTGACCTTGGCCAGACAGTCGAGCCGCTTGGCTTCGTCCAAGAGCGCGACCACGCCCAAGTGGCAACGCAGGAAATTCGGCAGGCCACCGCAGCGCGGGTCGCTCGCGTAGTGGGTTTTGCAGAAGGAGCGCCACGACCAACCCGCCAGCTTGGTCTTCCGCGTCCCGAACTCCGGGTGCGAAGCTTCGGACGGATACCGGCACAAACCGAAATTGGCCTGTTCACACCCGTCGCCCGGCAGCGTCTCGAACGCAATGACGTGCTGGGGCAGGACATCCATTTCGCGCCTCATGCCCCGGCGTCGCTCCGCCGGTGTCATCGGCAGCGCGAGATGGGTGCGGGCTTGGATTAGCAGCCAGCGGTAAGGATCGTCCTTGGCCCGCTGTTGCCAGTCGCAATCGTCACCCCGGAACTCGACGATCTCGCCGACCTGCTCAAGGGACAGGTCGAGCGCGGCTTGATGAAGCTGTTGGACGAGCTTGCGGACGTGAGATTCGTCGTCGGTAGTCGCCAGTTGGTAGTGGATCGTCAGGCCCATGCTGTGCCGGGAGGATGCAACAACGCGGGCGGCATGTCAGGCAGGAAATGCCAGCGGCCACGCTGCCAGATTGCCAGTTACACCGAAATTCGCCGCTGTCCATAGACCCCCATGACCTGCGTGCGCCCGACCAACGTGTCTTGGTTCACGTGCTGGTGCCCGTGGATGAAAAGTCTTGGCTGCGCCCGCTCGATGTACCGGTTGAACGCCTCAAAGCCGACGTGAACTTCGGTGTCCCGCTCGTGCATGTTCCGGGGTGAATTATGCGCAATGAACACGTCCACGGGCGGAAAACTGGCCAGCAACCGCTCGGCCTCATCCTGCTCATACAGGTAATGCCCCTTCGGCTTGTAGCGCCATGACCCGTTGAACCCACCAAAGCGCACCCCGTCCACGGTCTGGACGTTCAGGTGCAGATCAAGAATGGGCGCGGGGAACGCTCCGCCGCTGTCGTGGTTGCCCTTGACGGCGAAGATGCGGCCACACTGGGCCTGCCGCGCTGCTTCAAGAATTACGAGATCGGCGACATCGCCGAGGGAGAGGACGAGATCAGCGGGCTGGGCGGTGAGTTCGTGCCGAATCCCATCATCATCGGCGAGCACCAAGAGTTTCATTGTCAGTCAGGTCAACATTGAAGTTCCAAACATCATTCCCGGTTGGCGGATGGGTTTACTTCAAGGCCACCCAGCGCGATCAGGTCTATTACGACTGCTGGCGGAAGGTCGTTCATGCTATTTGGGCTTGTCCTTTGAGCGCACAAACACGTGGTGTGCTTTTGAATTCAAGTCCGTTCCACACCGAAAGTCAGGAAAAACTTGTAGGCGAGAAATTCCTCCATCTGTTTGTCGTTCAGTACTGCCTCAAGCACACGCTTGTCGTTACTGCTTTGAATTTTTGCCCGCAAATCGCCGGGGACGTGTTCAGCCGCTTCCCAAGCCGTGGTCGCTTGCCCGTCGGGTTTTGTCCACACATTGGAGGCGACTTCCAAGTTTGAACGGATTTCGTTAACTGATTTCAAGTCCATAGCAAATATCCTGAATCTCGATTTCCTGCCGCTTGCCCAACGAACTGCTCTCCGCCTCCACTCGGATGGTCATGTCCTCTGTGACATAACAATTCACTTCGATACGATCCAGATGCACCACGTGGTTAACTTTGGGATTGGTGGGAACAACGAGATTACAGTTTAATGACTCTTGAATAGCCGGATCAGTGGGCCGCTGTTGTTCGTGAAAAAGCAAATGGGCACTGCCGTTTCTCCCATCGGTGCAGTAAAAGGTGATGGGCTTGGACGCGAGCGGCGCAGCTAATGTCTGGCCGTGACTAAAAACCGGGAGGAAGCTGCCGTCGGCAAGTTTTACCGTGATCGGCTTGACCAAATAAGGCTTCCAGTTGTTGGCAGCGATCAGTGCCGCGCCTTTGGCGATCACCGAGTCCGCATCACCCACGGGCACCACCTTGGTAACGAAAATCTCGTGCATCATCTGTTGAACAAGTGGGGTTCGCGATGTGCCGCCAACCAACAACACCAGATCGACCAGTTGGGCTTCAACAGCCGCACGATGCAGACATTCGAGCACTTTGGCTCTCGCAGCTTCCACGTCTGCACGAATTCGCCCATCATAGTCTTCACGCTTCACATTCTCACTCAGGTCGAGGGCGTCACCATTCCGGTGTGAATAGTTGGGCACGTCGATTGTGGTGCTTTTCTCGGTGCTGAGCCTGATCTTTGCGTCCTCCACAGTGACCCAGACCCGATCCTTGGTTTCGCCTTCCAGCATAACCTTATCAGCCGTCAGTGCGGTTTGAGTCATGAACTGGTCGCGTGCGAGGCCACTAAGTTTGTCCGTAAACTCGTTCCCGGCGCAATCGCTCAGGGAGGAATTGCCAAGCTCAAACACGTGTCCGTCGCGAACCTGTACCAGAGTGATGTCGAGCGTGCCTCCGCCCCAGTCGAAGACCAACACTTTCTGGGAGCTAAGCGTCCTCGGATCAATTCTCTGTGCGTACAACCAGCCAAACACCGCCGCGAATGGTTCGTGCGCAAAGCTCTGAACGCGGAGGCCCGCCAGTGCGGCTGCTCGCCGTAACTCGCGCCGGTATCGGCCCGTTGAATAAACCGGCACGGTCATAACGCAGGAATCCATGTCTTTGGCTGCTGCCGGGAGCACGTTGCTCGCGTGCTTCATCAGATGTTTGAGAATGTCTGCCCCAACCTCGCGGGCAGGTCTACGGTCGCTCCCGATCATGGCAACGTCTCGGTCATCATTCATGAGGCGTTTGACCGAGTGGATGAAACGGTTTCCCATCATGTTTATCATCGCGTTCATCTGCGCCCGCGCCTGCCAGCCAACGACCGGACTGGCTGCATCTGGCCTGTACCAGACCAGTGACGGATGTGGGCGACCATCATCCATGAAGGCACCAAGCGGCTCCTTGGCGATTTCAGAATTGTAGTACGCGATTAGTGAGTTGGTGGTACCGAAATCTATGCCGAAACCTTTCATGCCTTGATCTCCTGCGAGTTCAAACTTTGTTCAATTTCTCCGACCAAGCGCAACACTTGATCCACGGCTGGAGTGGGACGATTCGCGTACAGCCTTGCGTCTGTCAGCTTGGGTTGAATCTTCGACTTCAGGTTGGTCAACATAGTTGTACGGGCTTCGCTAATCTGGGACTGAGCATGATCCAGTGCCAGTTGATGGAGCGTCTTGAGCCGACTAAACTCGTCGTTCAAGGTCTTCAGTTGGTTCTCCAACCCATTCCTGCTGGCTTCCAGCGCATGAATGGTCGCCGCCTGCTGCTGGCTCAAGGCTTTCTCTGTCGCCAATGATTGTTCTGTTCTCTCCAGCTTGTCGATTGCGGTGTCGGCCTCGGACACTTTTTCATCCACATGTGTCAGCACTGATTCGATGGTCACGCCAATTTCGGGGAGCTTGGTGAGCTTTGGTCGCTTGCCTCGCCCCAATGCCACAAGTTCTTTGGCGATTCGCGCCATGACAAAGCCAGTTGCTGCCCCGTCCACAACACGCGGCTTTGTCAAGGATGAGCGTTTCAATTTGCGAAGACGCTGGGACAGTTCCACAAGGCAGGTCAGGAAAAAGTCCGGGCTGCGATATTGCGACAGCAACCAGAGCAACACCCCACGGAAGCGTCTTAGATTCGGCTGCGTTGAAGACATGATTTTGGCCGCTTCAGCACGAAGCCAGTCGAGGACTTCGGGTTGCTGTCCGATGGGTGGCGGGGTTTCCATCCACGTCGTGGCAATCTGGCTCAGGGCGGGCTTCAATATGGCCAGTGTCATGTCGGGGTTCCTCGCCATTTCAATTTCACACAAAAGTTCATACACGAGGACTTCGTTGTCCGACTCGCTCACAATGAGTTCCGTGATTTGTCGCACTCCTATCTCGTTGGGCCTCTTGCCCAACAGCTTGATCAACCGCTTGATGTCAGCGGCTTTCAGTGATCCTGCTGCTTTGGACTTGGTAGCGTTGAGGGCGACTTCAAAGGCAGATGGGTTGGCGTTTTCCATAATTCAAATACTGCGCACGTAGCTTTCAGCTTCAGTTTGGAATGACTTCACGCTGCACACTCTCAACCGCTCGGCAAGACGGCGGCTCGCGCCCGTGTCGCCCTGCAAGCGATGGATACGATAACGGAGGAACAGCACTCGGTACCGGGTTTGATCGTCATTCGCCAGTATTTGCTGCTCGGCAGTTTCGCAGTGCTGAAGCGCCGCGCTCCAGTTGGCACACTGCACCGCCGACAAGGCGGAAAGAACTGATTCATCGGCGTCGGCGATGGCAATTTCGCACACTACAAATTCTCCTTCCGCGTCTTTGGGCTTGGGCCGGTTGTTGACCACCAGACTGTCGAACGGTGATCCAAAAAAGGCAGCCACGTGGCGCAGGCGCGGAAAGGGAATAAGCGGCGAAATACTGTCGAAGCAATTCACCCGGTACAAGAAATAACTGACGATCATTTGGGAGAGCGGGTCGCTGAAGTTGCGCAGGTCTTTGAAGGCTGCCTCGAAATGCTGTGCGAATGCAGTTTTGCGGTTCTGCTCCAGCCACAGAGCGTGGTAGAACTCGAAAATACCGTGGCGGTGCAAGTTGTCATCCTCGCTCAACCCCGCCTCTCCCAACAGGGCGGTCTTGAATTTGTCTACATCCGGCCACTCCCAGTTGCTAATCCGCGCATTTGCAGATTTAACCTCAGCCGTAAGTGTTGTCGTCAGTTTGGCTGAAAAGGTCTGGTGACGAAATGAAATGGAGTACTCGCGTTTGTACGCGCCGATACCGAGTTGAATGGTGACAACTTCTTCATCCGGCGGCGTAATCTTCAGCAGAGCGCCGTCCTTGTATGTTCGGGATGGCAACTTCTTTGATCTCGAACTGATCGTGACTTCGATGCCATCAGGCAATGCCGGGCAGCGAATCTTCAAGTGAATCGGGCGAACTTTGAACACGGCCCGATCAGGCACAATGCGATCATCGTACTCCAAGTAAATTGCCGCATCGCGGTGCTCCTTCAGAATGTGCGCATCACGTGACTGACGGTCATCCGTCTCGAAGTTGCAGAAGCCGCAACGATGAATCGGTTTCGGCTCCCGTACTTGAAAATCAAGGAACGTCCCAAAGATATTTAGGGAGTGAATCTTCTCGATGTCTTCAGTGTACTTGGAGTATCCCATGTTGCTATCCTTCAGCCGACCAGAGACATGATAAACCGGAGGCGTTCAGCACTCGGTGCATCATCCCCTGCAACCTTGAACAGCGTGGCTTTCATTCTTGAATAATGAGAAGCCGCCTCATTCTTGCCCAGACGGGCCGCTTCGTTCCGCGAGGCTACGCGCTTCGTACACAACGTGCAAGACGCGTAACTCCGAAATGCAGGTATCCGCAGGCGAACCGGCACTGTGTACACCGGTGACACCGCGCCTGTTTACAACCACCGTCGGGCGAGCCTTGTTTACGAATCCGATTGGCTCGCTGAGTCAATGAACGTCGGTGTTCCAGAATTTGGTCAATCCGTGAAGCGACGGATGAAAACCGTCGGCAAGCATTTCGTTCCACGCGTTGGTCTTGGCCCAGCCGTCCTGCCAGACGCGTTTACAACCAACGATCAACCCGGTTCTATCTTGCCCGTGTTTACAGTGAACGTATGTGCCGGGTGTGATGGCCGCGACCGCGTTGGACACGGTTTGCCGGTCGGGCTTGAGCAGTATCTGGTGAAGCGTGGCGATGGGACAATAGTTTACCGTCATCCCCAGCGCTCTGGCATCGCTGTCCGAGGCTTCGGACTCCAAATTCAATTTGACGACGTTGCTGACACCGAGGCTTTGAAGATATGCCCAGCCTTCCTGAGACTTGGGCTGCCCCCCACGGTAAACACCCGGATCGTCGGGCACCGGCCTGAAGTTGGGAATGTCGTGACGGACGAACGTCGGGACGGTCGAGCAGCCCATCAGCGCCAGACCAATCAAAATTGCGGATATTTGTTTCATTCTACAGGTTGGTGGAAGCTGGAGGCGGCGGAACAAGCTGCGAGGCCAACTTCCCGCCAAGCTGCCGAACTATATCAACTAACTGCTTCACTTCCTCCGGCGTGATCCTAAATTTCCTGCCGACGATTGTGGCCACGCTCATTGGCGCCGGGCGTCAGCACGTCAGCCATGCCCGTTGTCGTCGAATGCTTGCCGGATGTGGGCAATGGCCGTATTCACCCGCCAGCGGAACTGGTTCGTGAAGGCACTGCGGTCGTCCGGTGCCGGATTGGCCGCGCTGCCATAAAGCCGGTGCGCCTTGCCGGGTGATTCCGAATCCACGGCGATTTCATCATGATGCGGCAGGAGTCCGCGCCGTTTGAAATCGGCTGCGCTGGAGAGTTCATACGGGATGCTGGTCAACCCTTCCCAGAAGCCTGCCTTCGGCTCATATTTTTGCGCATAGCGGCCGGAGATGATTTGGCCCGCCCACTCATTGGCGGCGTCCTGTCCGGTGCCGGGGTTCAGCTTAGTGTTCGTTGAGAACTTGCCTGAAGTCAGATCGAACGGAGGTAGCGACGGCGCAGCAGGACTGGAGGTATATGCCGGGGTTCCCGCCAGCGCCACATCGGGCGCGTAGGGCAAGGCTTGACCAGCGGCCCCCGCCGCGTTCTTGAGGCGGGCGAAATGAAGGTAAGACGAATGCGCGTAAAAGTCGGCGATGGCATGGCCCGCTGCGCCGAAGCTCGCCCAGTCCGAGTTGTCGGCATTAAACTTCGCCAAGTTCTGCGTCACCCGATCCCAGCCTGCCGCGATGTAGCCGTTATCGAAGTGGTCGCGGGGGTCGTAGGTGGCAATGTTAACATCCAGCCAGAGACTCTTGCGTTTGATCGCGGACATCGCGCCTCCCGAAACCCTGCCACTCAACGCAGCATCGAAGATGGACTTGTGGATCGAGGCGGCAAACGAGGGATCGAACTCATTCCAGAAGCTCCGGCGGCTGGTGCAATACTCATCAAAGTCCTTGTGCGCGTCCACGTGTGCCGAGCGGATCAACCACAGGTGATCGGAGTTGAACACATAGTGGGGCACGTACTCGGTGGGATACATGGCGGCATTGGCTGCCCGACCCTTCGAGCCAGCGGCCTTGTGCTGGACGAGTGCAGTGGGTTCAAGGATTTCCCAGACGCCGCTTTCGTTTTGGTACATCACCCAGCAATGAGCCTGCCTCCGCGTCTGGCCAAAGGGCGGATGAATCACGAGCGAACCTAGCGCGACGCGGATGCAGTAGTTGCTCACACCCGCCGCCATGAGCAGGGCCGCAAGCAAGAACGCCAAGTCTTCGCAGTCGCCGCCCTTTTGCGCCAGTGTCTCATCAGGAAAGAGCCAAGCGTCGGGGCAGTACCGCGTTTTGTTATGCGATTTGAGGTAGCGCAGCGTACCAAGGAACTGCACGATCCGGTCAGTGCGAAAGTCAAAGCTGCCTCGTGAATGGGAGCGAAACATTGCCTGTTCCGACTGCGGCAACGCCTTGACCAATCCGCCAAGGGTGTTGCTCACGACCGCGTTGTTCGCCGTCGTCAGAAATTCGCGGATGTCTATTGGGTATCGTTTCCCAGTGCGCGGGATGGGACGGCAGGCGGGAACGACCGGTTTGTGGATGATCTCATCTCCACTCCAGTTCCAATCATGCCACGGGAGGACCGCGGAAACTTGCAAGCACATAGCACTACATTCCTACGAGCCAACGGCGAGTCAAGCCTGTCCTCGACTGCGTCAGGGGATCGACGTGCCCGGAGACGCACCCTCCAAAGCGAAATTGCACTCCGAGATAAATCAGAGTGCCTTGAGATGTGCGGTCAGTCTTGCTCCGCGCCGAGGATAGCGTCCTTGGCGGCTTTGGCCACGCGGAACTTCACCACGCGCTTGGCCTTGATCTGAACCGGATGAGAGGGATTACGTCACGCGGAAATTTCGGCTCCACGTCAAAGCGAACCCAGAGAGATACACTGAATGCCCTCGCCACGGGCAGCCGATGTCGGAGCGGTGCGGCGGGCGTAGTCCAAAATCAGCAATGCGTCCGAGGTAGCCAACGTCGGTTTGAGGTTCGGGTATAGTCGCTGGGCTGCTCCTTTAAGTTTGTTCTTCCACTCGGTCTTGGATGCGCAGCCTGTAGCCGATCCCAAGCCGAGCGATTTTTGCCACTTTTGAGGGCGTACCAGTTCAACGCGTACGCCCAATGTCTGGAGCACGCCAAGGATGAAACCAAAATTGCGACCGAATTTGAATGCGCTGCTGCCGGGTTGGGCGACGCCGACGAAGCCGCTGACTTGCTCGACAAAAGCTATAGCGTCCTTGGCACCTGCCGTGAGGTCGCGAAGGAAGACCACGAGGTCGCCCTCGGTCGGGGGCATGGGAACGGCCTGCGGGGGTCGGTTGTCACTCATGTAGGCGATGCCGCCAGATTTTCCGGGGTCAATGGCGAGGGTGAGCGTGGATGGTAGAGCTTCAGTTTTCATATATTTTCGTTTGGCACTTCGGGAACCGTCATGCCTGTTGGGTGAGATTGATTCCTCTGAAGCCGCGCACGCGGCGACCATCTCGCTCAATGTCATGCGACTTGCGAACGCCGAAAGCGCTCTCCAGAACATTGGGCAGGCGGCGCAGGAATTGTGACTTTGAAAGCGGTTGCACTTCGCCGCTGGCGGCAATCTCGTTGAAGAAGCAAACGAGTTCCTGACTGGTTAAGTCGCTTTCAGAATCAGGTACGAGGAACTTCTTTGCGAACTTGGCCACCGGGCAACGCCGTGGTGTGTCGACCGCACAGGGTTCGTAGTCGTCCGGCACAAGCCTGTGCAAAAGTTCAAGAGCGCGGCGCAGTAGATCAGTTTGAGTTCTAGTCATACGCTCTAACTACGCGGGACGTTTTGAAACGTCCGAGATCAACGAAGGACGTAACGAGACGTGCGGATGTAAACGATTGTTGCCAGATCGCAGTCGATGCGCTGGCGGTAGGGAAAAGAAGCTGTTAGAAACTGTGATCGTAGTTAAGGTATGTTTGTCATCGTTTGTCCAGTCACCGCGCCGCAAATTTTCCGGCCACCACTAAATGGCGTTCGACATCCGCTTGCGCCGGAATTCATGGCAGCCATACGCCAGCGCGGGCCTACGCCAGTCGGCTTGTGGGAGATCATCAACTCCCTCGCCAAGGGCCGCAACCCGGACTCACGCGCAATGCGACGTTGCTGGCGGCTCCGGTATCTGGGCGCTGGTCGCGAGCTTGTGAGGGCCAAGGTGCTCTACCGGCATGGATCGTTGATCGCGCTGAAGGACTTCGCGGTAAAGCCGAGGCCAAGACCACCAAAGCGTCTGTCGGCGCCTGTCGGGAGATTGGCCAGTGAATTTGGTGGCAGCAACCCGGTTCTGCCGGTGGCAAAAACAACCGCTACCAGCTATCAAGTGTCTGAACCTAAAGTAGTCGTCACGAGCCTCAGCACGCCACCCGGCAACAATGAGATGAAAAGCGCTGCACCCACCGAGTTGGAGATCAGTGCGGCGGCGAGTGCTCTAGCCCAACTCCCACGCACGCGTAAGAAGTGGAGTGGCTGGCTCAATGGCGAGCGCATGTGGCGACTGAGGCTTGTAGTGGTGCCGGGAGGCCGGGTGCTTCCTGCCTACTTTGTCCGTCGTGGTTTTGTTTATGTTCTCCTGCCAGATACGGCTGAATTTGCGGATCGCGTTTTTGAGCGCTACAGGGCAGAGGACGTGCAAATCTACCGGTCACCGCACGCGGCGTTACTTGGCCGCTTGCCACCAATACCGGGTCGGAAGCGGGGAAGACCACGCGGGTCTGGGGTGCCCGTGCAAAGGTGAACCTGCATGACTTCGTGAACTCCGTTCGCAAGTGGAACCCTTCACGATGCAACTACCACGTTCAATACGAGCAGGTTCTACGGATGATCGTGCAGTTCGTGAAGGATGTGCCCTGTTTGCTTCTGTATTGTACGGACAGCCCTCCTACTCCATTTGTGTCTTTAACTGATGCTAACCCTTAACGAAGTGGACGAAGTTGACGAAACACCCCAATTTTCGGGCATTCTTGCTCGTGCAGGGCACCACGATTTTACGCCGTGCTACCACGAAAAAGAAAACGATAGACGTGGGACTTATTTCTGCTCGGCGACCATTTCACGGTGCGGATGATCTCATAGCCTTCCAGAGGGAGGCGTTTCTCAAGCTCACTTGGTTCGTCGTCCAGAATGCGCTCGTCCTGTGAACCTCCGAACAATCGCTTGAAGATAATGCCGAGTTGCTTGGTGTCGGCGTCCTCCGCGTTGCTTTTCAAATCTGGAATCGCAATCCGCTGGTCACCGCAGATCGCTGCGATGTCAGCCGTGAACAGATCAACGTCGAGCCGCTGGGAATGTTTGATCGTCTGACAGAGATCGCGCACGAAGGTCAGATACACGCTGCTCATCCGGTTCCGTATTTCATCGCAGCCTTGCATCAGGGGCGGCAGCCCAAACAGGTTCTGAACGATCCAGTCAACGGCGGATGCCCATCCTCGGAAATCATGGCGGTGTTCATCGGTGCGCGGCATTCCTCGCCGGTGCCACTCACACAGAATCGACCATATCACACCGAGGTAGTACCGGTGAAAATAGGTCATGTGTGCCAGCAAGTTGCGCCCGTCTCTGTCCTGCCAGAATGAGTGCGTTCGCGGCTGCTTCACGAACCGGACAACATTGAATCGCCTACTTGCATCCGCCGTCGTCGACATGCCGTTACTGGTGATGTAGACGACGTAGTTGCGCGGGTCGACTGTGATGTAGCCGCGCCGGAAACCACGCGCCGCATATTCATTTTCTGTGGCGAAGCTCTCCAGACTTTGCGAATCCAACGACTTCCGCATGTTGTCGCAAAGGATCAGTGGCCGCCCGGTCAGGAGTGCAGCGTCGAATTTTTCCTCAAACGACCCAAGGCCATGCCCCGTCTTCTGTGTGACCGTCACCATTTTCTCGCCGTACAGGGCGGCGATCACCTTGGCCGCATACCCTTTGCCGGTCTGACTCATGTCCGCTTCAAAGAACTGAATGGGAGCGCGGTCGCCATTGAGGAAATTCCCGTATACCATCGCGGAAGTCATATACGAGCCGATCAGCCGGGACTTGTCGCTTTGGTCAACGAACCTCCAGCCACTCATACGCGAAAGCAGCTTCTCGACACCCGCCTCCCAGTCGGGCTTGGGTTCGACCGTCTTGCGGCCCAGCACGTACATTCCGGTTTGCGGATCGTAGCCCGGCCCAATGATTCGCAGGTCGTTATTGTCGGTCAGGTAGAGCACTGGGGCGTTGTGCAGACTGCGGATGATAGGCAGGTTGCACATGGGGGCGGCACCCATGATGAGAGCAGCCTTCTTCTGGTCGATAGTGGCGGGAATGCGGTGGCCATCAGCGGTGTATTTTTCCAAGGTGGCGTAGCGCCCAATCAGAGATGCAAAGTTCACCGGACGAACATCCTTTAAGACCAATTCCCCAGCATTACTCTTGGCTTTACTTTTCACCAACTCAACCATGCTCTCGCCACAAGCTTCGCGTAGGAAAACTTTCGGCTCTTGGTCATCGGTCAATAATCTGACGACGTTCTCCGCGATCACGTTCCAATCGGTGCCTTCGCTTACATCCAGTTTTGGGAGTCCCGCGCCGTCGATGCCCAGTTGATCGCTTCCCTTCGGCAAGGTAAACTTCTCCACGGCCTCTTTGATTTCTTCGCAGACCTCGGTGATACGTGATCCGGCTTCGCCACAGGGGCATTTGTTTACAGCGCTGGCCTGAATCTGCAAAACGAGAATCGTCGGCTTCTTCTTAGGCTCTTTAACGCGTGTGAACTGAGTCAACCCAAGCATTTTGGCCTGCTTAACCATCGCCTCAATGTTGTCGGCCCGCTTGCACTCGTGCTGGTCACACCACCCTAGCCGTTCGATAAATTCCAGATAACGGAGGACACTTTGAAATTCGCCGCCCTTGGCTAGAAGGGCATCCAGCGGGTTGTGAGGCTGTGTGTCGTCGAAAGTTTTGCTCATAAATCATCCACGGGGAACTTGGGATCGAGGTAAAGAAGCCGCTGCCAGCGCCCCGTGGGCTGACCATCCTTGTCGAGTCGCTCCACGCCGGGCAACCGGGCAGTCAAGCTGGTGATGGCCTGTGGATCGCATCCAAGACCACGCAGCCCCGCGTACCAGCGCTCGCGGTCATTGAACGCCCTACGTCGGACCTTCTTGTGCTTCAACATCAACCGTTCATATTGTCGCCAAGCGCTCGCCCGGTACGCCGGGTTTCGCTTGTAGTCTTCGAGGTATGGACCTGCCGGGCATCTTGGCTCGCGGGGAATTTCCATCATGTAGTGGGGAAACCAGAAGTGCAGCGACTTGTTGCCGGTGTCGACAACGGCATAGAGCTTCTGCCCGGTACTCTGCACCCATCGCGCAACGGCACCACCTTGGCGGTAAGCCTCATCCGATGTTTGCCCCGACTTCTCGTCGGGATCGACTTCCAAGATGTCAAACAGCTTCCGCTTCATGAACGCTTTGGAGCGGGTGCCACTGCTGCGGATGCGGATGTCGCCGGATGCCTCTCGCGATAGTGTGGTCTTGAGTTTGAACGTGCAGGTGGAGATGTGCGAGCCGAACGGCAGTTTCTGTTTCCACCACAAATATGGGGTCTTAAAATCCGCAAGAACCTGAGCCTCTGGCAGGTTTCCGATCCAGATGTCGTCGTTTTCGACGCCGTACATGGCCTTCACGAACAGCTTCCACTGGCGCGAATTCGGAACTATCGCCACCGGGAACGGCGAGCACTTCAACCAATGCTCTGGAGGCACCGGATTCTTGAGCAGGTCCGGCAGGAGCCGGTGCTTGGCAATGTCATAGGCTTGGCGCTTCTGATTCAGGAGCAGGCGTTCTTCGGAGGTTTCAGGCGTTCTGCAATTTTTTTGTTGTTCCGGTGACAGTGTTCGGAAGGCATCGGTGATTTGGGCATTTACCGTGGCCCGGTCGGCGGCACACGAAGGGTGAAAGCAATGGACGTAAGGCAGCCCGTTATTGAACAGCACGCGGACGCTCTTGTGGGGTTGGCCGCTAGGGCAGTCGCAAGACGGCCAGCGTGTAATGTTTACAAACTGGGCCACTAGGCGGCGCACGGCATCATCCCCGACATTAGGTGATTCAGTGGGCGCGAAGTCCTGCCGCTCAATTTCAGAATCATCATCGTCGCTTAGGAACATTGCGGCTTGGTAATCAGTCATAGCGTGCGAAGGTGGAGGGTGCGCTGCGCATTGAATGAGCAGGGTGAGGGGAACGTTGGAAGTTTTGCTTTGCCAGCAAAAAGGTTGGCGGGCTTGAAGACCGGGGAATGAAGCAGCCCGACGCCCTTTCGGGACGCCCGCCATAAATTGAATGGTGCTTCATTCTTTTAACGCGGGTCTTCAATCCGCTGATCTAACTACAACCGTCACTCAACATTTTCACTCGTGGCCGCATCGCGCATTTTCATCGTCGGACTCCTGCGCTGTATACAGCGCAGGAGCACTGCGTGTTGGGTCTTGCATTGTGAGGTAATCGGTGTTGTTTACACTGACGGGTGGTGCGCAGCGGAGTCGGCACGCTGGCCCGGTTGCTCGGCTTCTTCAGCCCGCCACCGCTCGACATCCCGCTTGGCTGCGGACAAGAGTTGTCGCCACCGCTTTCCGAAAGTTCTGTCAAGCTTGCCGCGCTCCATTACATGGCAAGCGAGTTCGACGCCGCTCCGGAACGCAACCACAGAGGCGAACTCAAGGGCCGAGTCTGCGTGTTCAGCCTCCCGGTTTACTGGTACAATATGTTTGTCAGTCCATTCCCACGCTTGGTCTAGCAACCATTCTCGGATCGAGACTCCCCCTCCCATTGTGCCCTCGGGGACTTGTTGGCGAAGGAGGTCGGCGACAGTATCGGGTCGCTCGACGGGCGGAGAGCGACGCGGCAGATCGGACGCTGGTTGTTCGGTGGTGCGGCCACGGCGTGGCGGGAGATAATTGCTATCTGAGTTGGTATTCATAACTCTCAGTTTGTGAAGTCCACGCTGCGCACCGGGTGTGGTGCGCAACGCGGAGGTTCGTCAGGCGATGGGATCGAGGCCAAGTTCCTTGCGGGCTTCGTTCACTACCTCGGCGTCGATCCAACCCGACACCAAGGCGTGATTCAGGACATCGTTGAACCCGTCGATACCGAAGTTTAACAACTCGTCCTGCGCTTGTACAGTAAGCGTGCCATCGTCCTCAAAACGTGGCTCGTCCTGCGCGACGAGGTTCTTCGCGATGTGATTCAGGACATCTATTCCAATGCTGAACGCAGTTTCGTAGACGGCCTGATTGGTGACCCTCGTAGACTTGAACTTTTCGATCTCCATTTGGGTTTCATTGACGAACATAGTGATGCCTTTCTTTTTGTTTGTTGTTACCCGCGCCGACTGGAACCACGTCGCGGCGGGCGTTGGCGCGGCGTGGAATTTTGGATGAAGCGACCGCACCGAGAACGCGGATGAAACGGCTGGGTGTCCAGCCAGTCCCCGAAGGGCGCGGCCCGGCCCGGTCAAACTGTGTGCATTTACTATCGTTTTCATCACCGATAACGACCCACGCCAACATGGCGTAGAAGCTCGTCATCTGGAGAGAACTGATAATTTCAGCAGGTGAGGGAAGTTTTTTGGAATTATTTGAACGTAAGATGACGTTGTGAAGCTGCAACAGCGACAAGTGTGCTGTGTTTATTGATCGGAAGTGATTTTACGCGATGTAAACAACAACGCGAAAAGATCGCTGATATTTGTGGCTACGCAGCCGTCCGGCATCTTGCAGCGTGTCTACATAGTTAGTTGGGCTGTCAACATTGAATACCAAGAACACCATAGACAGCCCATGGATACTGCGTGAAAGTGATGTCGCGCTTGGCTACCTTGAGCTTCTATTGCCACTCCTGCTGCGTCGTAAGCGAAGCTGGCGAACTGTCAGCATCATATCCCTAGTGTGGAGTCTCATCGTCGTCGGATTTGCCGCTGATGGAAAGCAGTCAACATCAAATGACACACTTGCGCCCGACACTCAATGCTGTGCGCTTGGCTGGCTTGTTTCCGAGCAGTGGAGCAATCGGCTGTGGTCGCGGCACTCGTGCGACGGCCCACGCTCGACCGGCGCGGGGTTGCGGCCCAAGTTGGCGGGGTGATATGCAGCGCCAGTCGCGGGCGTTGGTGGGCGCTGCTGCCGGAGCATTACCGAGTGTCTAACAAAGTGCCTAACATCACCGTTTAGAATCAAGTTGCGCGAGCCGCCATTTTCTCGGATACTTTCACCATGACGCTTAAACTGAAGAAGTTAGTGAGCGTCGATTCGGAGTGCGCGGTTAGCTCAGTGGTAGAGCATTACCTTGACACGGTAGGGGTCACAGGTTCGAACCCTGTATCGCGCACCATTCTTCAATTGGATCAAGGGTTTCATCCTTGTTTGCTCCTTCCGAAAAGCCAAAGTCATGACGTCCCGTCGTAGCCGGGCGCCGCAGCGGCTCGCGCCTGGCGCAGAAGCAAAACGAAGTCCTTTGCCTAAAACCGTTCCCGTCATACTATCCACGCGAACGCCATGTACTGGATCGTCCCTGAGGAAAAAGACCCCGGCACCACCACCGATCAATTCCACGCGCATGGCGACCCTTTTGCCGAGCTGGATTCCGTGACCGCGTTGGGGCTCATCCCCATGACGTGCCGGCGTCCGTCCGCCGGAGTTGCGCTATGACCTCGGCCGAGAAACAAGCCCTGAGCGAGCGCGACATCTGCACCAAGTTCATCATGCCGGCGCTGGTCAAGGCCGGTTGGGACGGGCAGACGCAGATCCGCGAGGAGGTCAGTCTGACCAAGGGCCGTGTAATCGTGTCGGGTCGCACCCATCGCCGGGGCGAAGCCAAGCGGGCCGATTTTCTGTTGAACTACCAGCCCAACCTCCCGCTCGCCGTCATCGAAGTGAAGGATAACAACCATTCGGTGGGCGATGGGATGCAGCAGGCGCTCGGTTAGTCGCTGCGCGC
The DNA here is from genome assembly GCA_025350905.1 of Verrucomicrobiota bacterium. Lineage (GTDB taxonomy): Bacteria > Verrucomicrobiota > Verrucomicrobiia > Limisphaerales > JADLHS01 > JADLHS01. The sequence continues at coordinate 53,650 of JANXWY010000096.1, read as the reverse complement.
CAACCCTGGGCTGGATGATGCAGCCCCGTTGGGGCAGGCCGGCCGAACAAAAGCGGATCGAAGACCGGGCGGGGCGCCATTTCGACGTGATGGATTGAGTTTCGCAATGGCTACGATCCCAGACGGCCCGGAGCTGCGGGCGCCATTCCAACGCAGGGAAATTCGCGGCCGCGCGAAGGACCGCGCGGCGGCAACTGCCGGGGCTTTTTCCCGGCCCAGTGGATATTCCGGGGCGGCGGACTCGGGTTTGTCCCGGTCTTGAGAAATGACCGTTTCGTTGGAAGAGTCTCCGCGGGCTCGGGTGTCTGTTCGTTTCACGATGGCCTTACATTCGGGTCCAGCTCTGGTGGTGATACAAGCACTGCCAGAGCCCTTTTTTTTGACCCAAGCTACATCCCTTTCGGATTTAAGATTCCAAGCTTCAGGGTTCCGCGGACCGCACGCTGGCGCCGAGGCACGCATCAGCCCCGGCTGGCCAGGGCGATCCTGCGCATCAAGGCCCCGGCCATTCGGGGAGTTCAGCGAGGAAGGCTTTGCTCGCGCCTTTGAGCCAGAGGTTGTCTTTGGTGATCTTCGCCGGGGATACCCGGGCGCCAGTGAGGCCGACCCAAATCAACCCGCCCAGCAAAAGCACGATGCCCAGTACCGCCAGAAGCCCCGATTCGCCAACCGCGCCACCCACAATCATTCCGACTCCGCCCAACGCGCCCAGCCAACCGACGGCGATACCCGTCTTGCGACGGGAGCGATGTTTCTCACATAGCCCGATGTGCACGGTGGCTTTTTTGCGGACGCACAAGGCAACGATGGCGTAGATCAAGAGGTTGAGCAGGATGAACAGGTAATAGGCCGGCGGATGCCAATAAAGCTGACGCTTGAGTCGGTAGCCGTTTGCCGGGGCGTTGCAACGCACGCAACGATCGGGGAACGGCGCTTCGGAACGCGTGACGATCTGGTTCTTTGTCCGCCACAAATTTTCTGCGGCCCCGGTTGGGGCCGCGCCTTCGCGGAGGCGCTGGAGAAAAAGCGGTTTGCAAGCGGCGCACACCCACGAGCGGTTGAGGAGGATGACTTCACTCGATGGAAAATTCTTTCCGCACTCGACACACGTCACGCCGGGCTGAGCGTCGGAATTCTTCGGCGGCGGCGCGGCAGGGCGGGCGAGGTCCAATCGCTGCCAGTCCGCCATGCCTTCACGCCAGACAACGGTGTCCGGATGGATTTTGCCGGAGCGGAGGAGTTCGTCCAGTTGCGCATCGGTAACCGGGCCGGCTTGTTGGCCGGCAATGGCGTAGAACCAATTCATGCCGAAAGCTAGTTAAAAGCCCGGCAAAAAATCAAACAAAACTAAACCGTGAAAGTGATGCGCCGGCCCAAATTCAGGACGCAATACTTCGGCATGGAGCGTCCTCGCCGTTGCCCGGCACGTCCCCGACCACACTTGGATACGATCGCGCAGCAACCACTCAAACGTGTCCTTGATTCGAAGTCTGCCGGCTCGAGCACCGCGTTTAGGGCATCACTTCTTCACCGCAGCCCAACATCTTGGCGCCGAAGTAGGGATTGCGCAACGGGCCCTTGGCTTGCAGCCAAACGCCGGGCGCGGGCGCCATGGGACAATGGTAAATCTTCAGGCTGGCTCCGGCCGCGGTTTGTTTTCGCAGCTGTTTGGCCAGCTCCACCACCGTCGTACTGACGGGCAGGAATTGGGTCCGGGCCGTTGCCAGGTCCCGACCCGCTTCCCACGGAGCGGCCGCGAGGCGTTGGAGCAGTGGGTTTAGGGTCGGCGCGATCGCGCAGGCATCGGTGAGCGGCGGCAACAGGCCGGAAAGTTTGGTCCACTCCGCGTTGAAGCCCGCAAGATCGTCGGCGGCCAAAGCCTGACTTACGTCGCCGGCTTCGGCGAGAAAGCCCTGCAACAACTCCCGTTGGACGCTGCTCAGCAAGGTCACCGCGCTCGCTTTTTGCGGGCTGGCCGCGGCCAGGGCGGCCATGCGCATCTCCCGCATCTCCGCGCTCGTGGTCCGACGGATCGCATCCACCTCGCGATGCGTGCGCATCAGGTTTGACGGAGGTGCGACAACTTGGTCTGCGGGTTCGGTGGTTATTATCGGCTCAGCTTCGGTTCCAGGTGCGGCGGCCGGTGTCGCCTCCACCTCGCGGGGGCGGGGCGGGGTGGCCGTAGCGATCAGGAGCGGTTGGGCCGTCGCGGCTGCCGGCTGGGGCACACTCGCGCCGGCCTTGGCACGTTCCTCAAGGATGGCGGCCCGCCGAATCATTTGCAACTCCGCCCCCGGGGACATCATGGCACTCATCCTTTCACTTCGCCCTGCGGCCGCTTGCCGAATTACCGCTCGCGGTGCAATCAGAGTTGGCTCTTCAACGATCGCCATCAAAGACTCACCCCCTGCCACATCCGATATTTCATTCACCTGGTTGGCGATGGGATCGTTGGCGACCTCAGCGGGATGGCGCATGGCCTCCGCCTCGAGCCCTGGTGGACCAGACGTTTCCAGGCTGGCAGTTTCCTCGGTCGCCGCCGGACTGGAGCCGTCCCCGAGGCTGAATTGGGCCTGAGCATCCAGCAACATATTGCCGGAGGTAACCACGCTTTCGCCTTCCGCCAATCCTTTCAGCACTTCCCAATACTCGTCGCCTTGCCGACCCAGCTTCAATCGCCGCCGCTCGTAGGCGCCGCTGCCTTTTTCGACATAAGCGTAAGAGGCATCACCCGGAGAAAGCACGGCGGTCCGGGGAATGACCAAGGTCGCGGGTGACTCTGACCGCACATGGCCTTCGGCGTACATCCCATATTTCAGCTGGCGCCGCTGGTGGCCCTTGCTCTCCACGAGTGGATTGCGGATATCGGCCCGCACCTTGACCGTGCGCGTGGTTTCGTTGAAATTCGGATCGACAAAAGAAATCACGCCCACGAATACTTGGCCGGGAAGTCCGGACACCTCGACCTCGATGGGCTGGCCAATTTCAAACCAAGGCAATTGATCCTGATACACGTCAAACCGGAACCATAAGGTCGACGCGTCCACGATCGTCAGCAGCCGGTCGCCTTCGGCCACATACTGGCCCGTGTAAACATTCCGCTCGAGTACCACGCCCGATTGCGGCGCCAGAATATCGCCGGTGTAGATACCCGCATCCGCGCTCGCCGGGGCCACGCTGTTACTCGCTCCTTTTTGGGGGTTTTGCCGGACCGCAAGCAGCGTCTTCCGTAGTTGCACCAACTCGGGGCTGAACATGGTGATCAGTTTCTGCCCTCGGGCGACTTCCACACCGGCGTAATCAACGGTCAACGCGTCGATCCGACCGCGGGCAGGTGCCGAGATCACCGTCTTGCTGGTCTCATTCACCTCCAGGGTCCCGGCCACGCGCAAGCTGCGATGGAGCGCACGGTGTTTGACTTCCTCCGTCTGAACATTCAAGACCGTGATCTGGTTGGAGGTCATGACGACGAGATTTCCGCCGGCACCGAAACCAACTTGCCCGTCGTAAATCGGCGTAAGGTCCATCGCGCAAATCGTGCATTTTCCGGGATGGTCGGACTTGATCCAAGGATGCATCGAGTCCTGATAGAAGCCGACTTTGCGCTCTCCCGTCTTAACGAGGTGACCCGAGACGTTCGTCACCACCGCGTATGCGATCACGCCAAGGCCAATAACCATCAGGAAGCAGCCGAGCAAGATCGCTCGTGATTTCACGCTCATAAAATTTATTCCACCGTCAAATCCTCGGTTCGCAAATCGCCAACGACCAGGACCACCTTGCTTCCGGTTTTCAACGCTCCGCCCCAATTGGGCAGGAGGACCGAATACAATCCTCCTTCGGTGACCTTCGCCGCAGGCGGCGGAAAGGCACCGGCTAGGTGCATCATCTTCATCATGGACCGTGAGCGCACATTCGCGGTCGAAGTTTCCCCCTCGGAGGGCGCAAGCATCTGGAGCTTCGTGCCCGTGGCCTGGTCAATCAGATAAGCCCGGTCCGAATCATCGGCCAACAATGCCAGCTTCTCGGGAACGACGACTCGGTAGCGCACGTCCACGGCCGAATCGGACCTCATCAGGCGAATGCTGGAGACCTGAATACCCCACTTTTCTTCCAATGCGACGGACAGGACGGGAGCGGTCACGTTCGTGGCAGCTCTTGGTTCTGCGCTCACCTCTGGCGCCACCGCTGGCGTTTCGGCCATCGGTTCCGCGATCGACAGCGGCATCTCAATTTCACTGGTGACTGGGGGTTTGGTCCGACGGAATATGGATATCGCGATAGGGATTAGGACGGCCGCCAGAACGCAGGTCACCAGCAGAATGATGCCCGGGCGGATTCGATTGGCGGGCGGTTGAGAGTTCATAATCAGACTTCGTCAACGATTGGGGATCAGGGATGAACTAGCCGATAAAAGCAGTTCCCGGTCGGCGAAAGTAGAGTCACCTGGTTTTGATCCCCCACGACGCTGACCGTGTTGGTCGTGGCAGACCAATTGAGTTGGGCGCAAGTTGCATTCTGCTGCAGCAAGTATCCCGTCGAGGGCCCGGGCCACGTGAGGACCACGGCGCCGTCGGCAGCGAGAGCGATCCGCAACTGCGGCGTAAAATTGGCGATCAAAGTCCGGTCGGCGCTGGCCGTGAAGCTGTAGCTGGGCGAAGTGGCAACCTCCACCCCATTGTCCGTCCAGTTCACGAACGCATAGTCGAGGTTGGGGATGGCGACGACGGTGACCGGCGCGCCGTTGAGGTAAGTGCCGTCACCGGTCGTCGTCCCGCCATTGACCTGGGAGGAAGTGGTCAGGATCGCGTACTGGATTCCAGCAGGTACGGTGACGCTAATATTATCCAGTGAGAAACCCGTCGCCCCGCCAGGTTCGATATTGAGCTTCACGACGTCGAACGGCGTCGTCGAATTGAAAAGGAGCGTACCCATCGGCTGGGAATTAACCCCGAAATAGGTGCCGGCCTTGGTGGTCGAGCCCACCGGAGTTGTGCTGGTCGAGTTCGTGTAGGCGGTCAACCGGATCGGCGTGGGATTTTCAATCGCTGGCACCTCGGAGGTGGAGAAATCCATCGCCAGGTTGGTGATCGGCTGGCGGAAGGTGATGACTAGGACTCCGTTGTCGGCCCCGTTAGGATAGAGATAGTTACCAGAAAACTGCGAAAGGTTAAGGAACGTACTATTTTGATTTTGGGCCGAAAATCCGCCGGCACTCGCGCTAAAGTGCGCGCTAATTCCCCCAACGGTCTGGTCAAAGGGCACGTTTTGGCCCGTGGCCAGAACCGGGGTGGCGGCATCAAAATCGAAGGTCACGGTCTGGGCGAAAGCAGCGTTTGCCATCCAAAGAGCAACGAGCGTGAGGAAAGACGCGGAACGCCCTATCTTTGCCACGGAATTACAAAGGATGTTTTTCATAACTCAGGATTTCCAATTGGTGGTTTAGGTACAACGGACTTGAAGCCGTTTAATTCGATTCCTATATTTGTTTGTCGAGTCAACATTCTCTGCGGCCAGCATTATTTGATCGCGAGTAGGTCCAGCTCACAGATCAGCGTAGTGTTCGGTCCGATTTTGGTGCGCCCCCGGCCGTCGAGCACTCCCTTTTCCCCATAGGCGAGTTGAGGCGGGATGAAGAGCCGCCACTTCGACCCCACCGGCATGAGTGGAAGCGCCTCCTTCCAAGCGGCAACGGCTTCGCCGACCTTTAGAATGGCAGGGGTCCCGGCGAGGTAGGTGCTGTTGTATTCCTTGCCGTCGATAAACATGCTCTTCTGATGGCACTCCACCATATCGCCTAAGGCAGGCTTTGGGCCGGCACCGGCTCTGAGAATCAGGTACTGCAGACCGCTTGGCAGTGTCACCACGCCCGCGTTCGTCCGGTTCTTCGCCATGAACGCCGCTCCTTTAGCCAGATTTTCCTCGGCTACAGTCCCGGCAACGGTTGCGGTGGTCGGCACCCGCTTGTTCCGCAACGCTTCGTTCCAGTTACGCAAGGTTTGCCGGATATCCGCGTCGGACATGAGCAACTTGCCACCGGAGAAAACATCCTGCATACCCTTAAGCAGCGGCTCGACTTCAACGTCCACCGCCCGACCGCGGATGTTCTTCGCCATGTCGACCCCGATGGCATAACTTTCCCGGGCCTTTTCGGTTTTGAGGGCGTCCGCCTCCTGGGCGGTCCCTTGGGCGGCCAAAAGGCCCGCCGCCAGAGCCGCGAGCCAGCGCTTGGTTGTCGAAAGGGTTGGTAAAATTGTGGGGATTGCGCTCATTGTTGAATTAGTTTTCGGCTTGAATCGATCGCCTGGTTACCATCACTCGTGTCTGCAAACTCTTACTGGTTTAGAAAGTGCAGTCCTTCCTGGACTGCCACCCCTGTCTTATCGAAAGAGAATCCGGGGAGGGATTCCTCCCTCCCCGAATTCTTGAGTTCTACTGAATTATGGTGTGGTAACCATCACGGCGGCTGACCAGACGGAATTCCCGACGACGTTCCCGGCCAAGATCCGGTAATAGTATGTCGTTCCGCGGTTCAATCCGGTTTGGGTAACGTTGGTCGTGTTGGCCCCGAGCGTTTGGTTGTTCACACCGGTCGTAAACGCCGGGTCTGTCGCGCGCTGAAGTGTGAAGCTGCTCTCGTTATTCGAGTTGTCAGTCCAGCGCAGTGTAACATCGGCGCGGTTGTTATTTCTCACGGCCCTTGTGGTCAAGCCGCTGGGAGCTGCGGGAACCGCGACGATCAGGGTGAGTGGACCTGCGAAGGCTGACGCCCCGGCTGCGTTGATGGCCCTAACCTGGTAGGTGTAGGTATTCCCCGCGGACACGCTGCCGTCGGTGTAGGTCACAGTGTTCGCCCCGAGCACGGTGAGCTGTGTGGCAGCGCCGCCGTTCACGGAGCGCCAGACTTGGAACCCAGTCTCATTATTGGCGTTGTCGTTCCAGTTCAAGCGGATCTGTGTCGCTGACCGGATCGTCCCGGTCAGTTGCGACGGAGCCGCGGGCGGAGCGGGCAGCTGCACGCCCGCCGTATTGGAGAACGGTGAATTGGCACTAACACTGGGGAACCCAGCCACGCCGCTGCCGACCGATTTTACGGCGAACACGCGATAGTAGCGCGGCGCTGTGGAGTTACCGATAGTATCCGCGTAGGTCAGCACGTTGCCGAGCTGAGTTGTGACCAGGTTTACAGTGAAGGCAGAATCGCTGGCCCGCTGGACCGTATAATTATTGGCGCCCGGTAAGGTCGTCCACGTCAGGGTTGCCCTTTTGTTAGCACCATTACCTGACAACATGGCGGTCAGAGTGGGGCCCGTTGTCGGCGCGACCGCCACCATGATCGGCCGCATCATGTCGTTCTCTTCGTGGCCCAACAAGTGACAGTGCCAGGTGTACTCGTTGCCGAAGTTGACTGAACTGTTTGGGTAAGCCGCAACCGGAAGTCCGGCCGGGTCCACCACGCCCGTGAACGAAAAGGTCGCCGGCTGCGTCGGATCCAGCGGCCGAATGTTGTCCGGCTGCGCAAACGGGACCGTCGGAGTCTTGGCCGTCAACGCGACCACCACATCTTCGAGCGGGTTCATGCGAACGGTATCTTTCCAGCCCAGTTCGTTGGCTTCCGGGAGCCGGATGGCGCCATCCCAACCCACGCGATTGACCAACTGCACATTGAACAGGTGGAAATGAATCGCATGCGTATCCACGCCGTTGTGGGTAATCTTCCAGAGCTGAGTCACGCCATCCGGAATGACCTCCGTCGCCGGGTCGGCGAATCCGTACGGGATGGTCGTCTGAATGGTCGCCGTGGTGAAGGGAATTTCGACTCCCAGCGTGGCGTTCATGCGGCCATAAGGATCGAACAACTCTTGGATCGTCTTCGAGAGCATTGGCTTGGTGATACCGTTGACCGTCAGGGAAGTGTCCGAGATTCGCGACACGTTGACTCCGGGTGTGGAACCACGCGGGACGATGGGCGCCGGCAGCCCGTTGGCGGCAGTATATTGTGCCGTCACGGCGGCGGTCAAAGCGGCCTGATCGAGGGCGGTCCCGTTGGCCGTGCCACTCACGCGGATCTGCATGAGCGTCCGGGTATTGGGGCCTTTGCCCGCCAGCGTCGAAACGGCACCGCCTTGGCTGGTCAGGTCCGAGTCGCCCGTGTAGTAATCGTTGCGCGGATCGCCGGCCGGAACCGGGGCGGGCGCGTCACTGTAAAGGATGAGCGTCTTGCCGGCGAACTGGGAGAAGTCAATGATCACGTCGCCCCGCTCGGCACACCCCAGCAGGAGCGTGTGTTCATTCGGTCCGATACTCCCGACCGTGATGTCGCGCTTGTTTTGCACATAGCCGACCGGTGTGTTTTGGAGCACGGCGGGGGCGGGCAGCAGGCCGCCTTCGGTGCCAATCTGGATAAAGCTCGGCCCAATGTTTCTGGGGTCAGGCAGGCCGCCGGGCCGGTTGTCAATGATGTCGGGAATCATCCCCGGTGTCTGCACCGTCCAGCCAACCGGCCAGGACGTATACGGCGAGTTGATGTCCGCCTGGACCATGCCGACTTCTGTCGGGCTGCTGTAAAGAGTGGCCGTAGCCGTGGCAGCTTGACTGGTACCCGAGACGGAGGGGGGTGGCGCGATGGTGACGATGGGAGGAAGAGTGTAGCCGCTGCCGACGATCGTCAGATTGACCGCGGTAACCTGGCCAAATGTTGGGCTGCCTACAGTCGCGTCGAGCGTGGCAACAGCCGTCGCGCCATAGCCGGTCGTATCGCCGGCCGCGGGCGTGATGGTGACCCGGGGTGGAACGGTATAGGTGCCCACGGCGCCAACGGGGTTGACCGTGATGCCGCTGATGATGCTGCTGGCAACATAAAGCTGCAGGTTTACAAACCGGTCGTTGCACGCGTTGAGGATGCGGAACCGGTACGCCTTCGGATCCACATTTAGGTAGGGATAAGCCGTGCCGTTGATGACCGGGGTGTCCATGAAGCCTTCCGGCACGATGGAGGTCGCCGGCGGAACCAAGGATGGGAAGACGGGCCAAAACCAGGCACCGTAATCCACGCGGCCCATCGGATTCGCGCCGCTCAGGTCATTTGGATTCTGATTCGGCATGTACACATGCGGGAACCAAAGGCTGCCGATTGTCTGGCCCCATTTGGGATTGGAAGCCCAGAGCGGATCGGTGGCGAAGGTGCCCGTAGCCGGAGCGGTACTGCTACCCCATACAAAAGTCTTGTCCTGGATGACCAGCGGGATTTCACCGCCCGGAGCATAATCTGCTGTTAGCGTGCGTTCATTCGGATCGACCAGGAGGTAACCAGCGGCTTCGCCGGCATAGACGTTGAGTCGGGTAATGCCGAAGGCGTGATCATGATAGAACATCAATCGGCCGCTTTGCCCATTGGGCCAGTAGAAGGTCGCCGATCCGGCGGACGGTATCGGCATGTCCGGTACGTTTTGCTGGCTCACGCCCTTTTTCAACGAAGCGGCTTCACCGCTCGGGGTGATCCACTGATGCGCGGTGCCGTCGCTGATCCACGGGTTGTCGCCGCCGTGCAGGTGGAGCGTGGCGCGGTTCTGCGTGTAGGCGGTGCCATCGGGGCCCGTCCCCGCTCCCATGACGGAAACGTCCGCGGGAATGAACAGATCACCCGCGGTGCCCGGCGGGAGTAAGTTGTAGAACTTGATCCGCGTCGCTTGGTCCTTGGTGGCGACGATTGTCGGGCCCAGGTAGCGGGGCTTGTCCACGCCAAAGAGACCACCCCCGAGGTCAAAGTGTACGCTAATCTGTGGCGGCACCGCAGCCGCCATCGCCGCCAACACCGCCGGTGTCTCCACCTGCACATAACCGCGCAGCTTGGTCGGCCCCAACTCCGAATGGAGTTGCTGCGTGTAATCCACCAGCGCGATTTCATAATAATCCGATCCCGGATACGCGGTGGTGTCAGGGACCGCGACCGGTATGTAGTTGCCGAGGTTGTTCGCCCCCGATGCCCCCAAGCCCGGCAGCGAGTCTACAAACTTGGTGAGGAGGGGGCTGTTGGCGTAATTGGGGATGGTATAGTCGACCCCCGGCGCCAATTGTGGCGGCGGGATGTATTGCGCGCGGCCCGGCGCGATTCCCAAGGACACGGCCATGGCGGCTAGGCTCGCCCACTTGAATATGTTTTTTGTTTTCATAACGTATTACTGTCAGTTCCATTCATCTGCGGTTTAATGCGACGGTCTTGTTAATTTATTGCTTCCCACTGGTACGACTTTTCTGGGTGATATTTTTAGCGCAAGAGCGCGCGTCCGCCTATCGGACCTTGGGCGTACAACCTAAGCCTCACGTAGCAATCAGGGAAAAGCTGTGTAGTTTTACGGACACGGAGCGGACGGTTTTGGGCGGCCGCAGCGGGCGGGAAATTGCGTGCTCCCTGGGGAGCAGGAACCCGCAAGGTTTTTTGCGGCGCAAAGCGTAAGCCGGGTTATCCGTCCCCGGATTACTCGTGCCCAGTCACTCAATCGCGGAGCTGCTCAGTAGTAATTACGCCGCGGCTACGTAGTTATTCTGACAACGGAGCAATTGATTTTTTGACGCCTGCTGCAACAATGCAACACCAATAAGGATGGTGGCCGCCGGCGGGGGGGAAGGTGGCCTCGGACTTTACGCGAATGTTCACTACTTATTCTTCACCGGTGGTCCAGCCAGCCGCCGGATGCGTGTCGGGAGTTTTGGCGCGACCGCACCGGGACCGGGACCTCGTGAGGCCGCCTCAAAGCCCCCCATCCACCGAGCCCTGCACCTGGGGACCGGCAGCGGTGCGCCGCAGGCACTGAGCCGGCAGCCCCTCTGCCTGGAGCCACCGTATGCGCGTCAAGGAATCCGCCGCAAGCCAGTTGAAGGCCCCCGCGGACCCAGGCCGGGAAAATTTTCCGTCGCCGTGGCGCGGTTTTGTCATTTTGGGCGGCTCACTTTTTTTGGCGGAATTCGTGGTGATGATCTGCTTGCCCTATCTGCCAGAACTCAAACCGTGGGTGTATAATGTGGCGGATGCCGCGCTGATGCTGCTGCTGGCATCCCCGGCCGGCTACTTCCTTGTGCTCCGTCCGTTGCACCACCACATCCGGGAACGCCGGCGCACGGAGGAGGAACTGCTACTGACCAATGAGCAATTGCGGCGGGAGATTGCGGTCCGCCGCACCGCCGAAGGGGAATTGGTCGAGGCGGAATTGCGTTACCGCACGGTGGCGAATTTCACCTACGATTGGGAGTACTGGGAAACTCCGGAGCACGCCCTACGCTATTGCTCCCCTTCCTGCGAACGGATCACGGGCTATTCCGCGCCAGAGTTCATCGCGGACCCAAAACTCCAGGAGCAGATCATTCATCCGGAAGATGCGGACCTTTGGCGGGATCACCACCACGGAGCACTCGCCGCCCGCGAAGCCAAAATTGCCGAATTTCGCATCCGCCGAAAAGACGGCGACATTCGTTGGGTGGAACATACCAGCCAACCCGTGCTCGGGGAAAACGGAATATTCCTTGGGGTCCGGGCCAGTAACCGTGACGTCACCGACCGAAAAATAAAGGAACTGCAAACCCAGCAGTTGCGGCGGGAACTTTCCCATGTGACGCGGGTCACCACCGCCGGCCAGCTCGCCGCCTCCCTAGCCCACGAGCTGAATCAACCCCTGACCGCGATTTCTTGCAATGCGCAAGCCGCGGAGCGGTTTCTAGCCTTCGATAAGCCGGAACTCAATGAAGTACAGCAAGCGCTCAAGGAAATCTGGCACGACAGTCAACGCGCAGGCGGCGTGATCCGACAACTCCGGGCCCTCTTCACCAAGACCAGCCAGCAAAGAAGTGTCGTCAATTTCAATGAAGTGATTGAGGGGACGTTGGGATTGTTGCGAAGTGAGTTGGTGTTGAACGGAGTTTCGGTTCAGCTGGAGCTGGCGCCCGAACTCCCTGGGTTGCAGGGCGACCGCATTGAACTCCAGCAGGTCGTGCTCAATCTGATCCTCAATGCCCTGGAAGCCATGACCGACCTTCCGCCTCATCGACGTCGGCTACGCCTTTGCACGAAGCTCGAGAAATCGATGGGAATCCAGGCTGATTTCCAAGATTGCGGGAGCGGCATCCCGCCCGCACAACTCAGCCGGTTGTTCGAGCCGTTCTTCACCACCAAGCCAACCGGCATGGGCATGGGACTGACGATTTGCCATTCAATCATCGAAGCGCACGGCGGCCGCCTGTGGGCGGTGAACAACCGGGATCGAGGCGCCACCTTTCATCTCATGCTCCCCATCCATCAGAAAGAAACCGTATGAAGAATGGAGCGGCTACAGTTTTTGTAGTAGATGACGACGCCAGTGTGCGCAAGGCCTTGGCCCGTCTCATCCAGTCGGTCGGCCTCCAGACCAAGACCTTTGCTTCCGCCCAGGAACTTTTGGATCAGGCGCCGCCCGAAGGCCCGGGATGCATCGTCCTCGATGTCCGCATGCCCGGACTAAACGGCCTGGAACTGCAAGCCGAGCTGACTGGCCGGAATATTCAGACCCCAATTGTCTTCATTACCGGACACGGAGACATCCAAATGAGCGTAAGAGCCATGAAGAGCGGCGCCGTGGATTTCTTGATAAAGCCGTTTAATGACAAAGAACTGCTCGGCGCGATTAAGACCGCCATCGAAAAGGACGAATATTTCAAAGCCGCGCAAACGGAACATTCCGAAATTCAACGTCGCCATCAAACGCTTACCCCGCGCGAGCGCGAAGTACTAGGCCTCGTAGTGAAAGGGCGGATGAACAAGGAGATCGCCGCCGAACTCGGCGCGGCCGAGAAAACGGTAAAGGTTCATCGCGCGCGCGTCATGCAAAAGATGCAAGTACAGTCGGTCGCCGAGTTGGTGCGGGCCGCGGAACGAGTAGCGTCCCTCGGCAGCTAGCCAGGATTCCGCATAAGACTAAGGTCCCATATTCGAGCCGGGTCAAAGCTGAGATGGTGTCGCACTTCAAACCCTGTCGGCAGGCGAGCCGGGATTGAAACTGAGTTTATAGCATGGCACGACATTCAATTAAAACGGCAGAGGCCAGACCACTAATCGCAGTGGTGGATGACGATCAATCCGTCCTGAATTCAGTGGCCCGCCTGCTGCGTTCGGTTGGTTATTCCGTGGCGACGTTCAGCTCGGGGCCGGAATTTCTGGGCTCGATCGCGACTTCATCGCCCCATTGCCTGGTGCTCGATGTGCAAATGCCAGAGATGAACGGCCTCGAGCTTCAAACCCGCCTGACAGATTTGGGCCACCAAATGCCCGTGGTGTTCATCACCGCCAACGACTCGCCGCAAACGCGCGCCATCGCCATCCAAAGCGGCGTCCTCGACGTGTTCCTCAAGCCGTTCGAGGAAAAGGCACTCCTGGCAGCAATTGGCAAGGCCGTCGAGTGTCCCCGGCGGCGACCCCTCGACCAATAAACTTACCATGAGCCAGCGCGCCGACAGGCCGGGACGCGCGCGGGAGCAAATCCTTGGCTTAATGGAGCGGCTGAAACGGGTAGCCGGGATACCAATGAGATGCGGCAAACGGGAGTTGACGCGACTGTTGAACCGCGCGCCAGCTGCCTAGCCTTTCGTTTTGAAACAGTCAGCGGTTCCGCTGGCCGCGGCAGCAGGTGGGGAAAAGCGCGCGGAACCATGACAACCGCAGGCGGTGATGGCGTTCCTCAAACGGGGCCGACAGCGCACGTTCCATCGGCACGATCAGTGTTGAGAAAATGAGCGCTTCAAGGCGCCGGCCGGCAATCAATCCTGCGCGGCTGGTACGGGACGTTCCCGACAACCGTGCGTATCCCGGAACTGTGCCTGGATGAGCGGCAGGTCTTGCTCCAGATTCCCACTCGGCTGGAACACCGGCATCAACCGGACGACATGCTCCCGGTAATCAAACCCCACCGGCATGATCGGTACGCCGGCCTGTGCTGCGATCCGATAAAAGCCGGATTTCCACTGGCTCACGCCTTTCCGCGTCCCTTCCGGCGCCAGGGCCAGCATGAGGGCGGGGGCCGCCGCGAACGCCCGCACGCATTCTCCCACCACGCGATGACTGGCATTGCGATTGACCGGGATGCCACCCAACCATCGAAGGGTTTGGTTGAAGGGCGCTCGAAACATGGAATGCTTGGCGAGCCAGGAGACGCGCAGCTCGAGCGCAAAGAACACTGCCACCCCCAACGGGAAATCCCAGTTCGAAGTGTGCGGAGCCACGATGGCAACGAACTTGGGATTGGTTGGGAACGCACCCTCGATCCGCCAACCCGCCAACCGCAGATAGGCGCGCCCGAGAGCCAGCCAGAGCCAGCCACGGGGTTGATGCAAAGCCGGAGGTGGGGCTGGATAGGCCCCAAGCTGCGGACAGCGATTTCTCGCCCGAGTTAGGGGGGCGGATTTTTCGGTTGCCGCTGGGCGGAGGAAAGCGTTGGGCTTTCGCCGGTGGCTGCTCATGCCGCCAAAGATGCGCGTTTTGGAACGGGCTCACAAGCGCCGCGCTGCGGGTTGATATTGCGAACCTGGATCGGAATAGGGATAGCGATTATCCTCTGGCCGCCGGACAAAAGTCAGCCTGGCGCCATCGGGTAGTGATCATGAAAAACCCCGCGCCAATTGACGCGGGGTGCATTCGTAACCGTCGCAGTCAGGATTTGTTGGCATCCGCCCCTTTGGGACTTTGGACGGCTTTAATATTGGCCTGCTGCTTTGCCGATTGACCCGTGGCCGGGCATTTCCCTTTGTTCGCCGGACAACCCGCGGTTGCCTTTTCGCCACAGCAAGCTTTGTCCGTGCCCGCACAAGCGGCCTTGTCTTTGGTGGAGGCCTTGTCGCCGGCATAGGCGCCGACGGTGAGTCCCGCCACAGTCATTGCCAAGATAAATTTCTTCATAGTTCGTTCGTTGTTAATGATTGATTTCTGCTCCGTCACAAAGTCAGACCGAAAACTGGGGATTCCATTCAAACAAAACTCAGCGGACGGACAATTCTCCGGCCCATTCGGGGGCAAGCAACTGATTTCCCGGCCCCGTTATCCCAGGCAGCAAAATCCTTCCCGACCCGCAACCAAGGCAGCCTGCAATCCACCATCGCCAGCACCGCCGGAATCCATTTTACCGAGCGCGCCAATATGCTCGGTGCGAGGAAATCAAAAAGCCAACGCTCCTCTCCGATTCACTCGCAGCGCACCACCCATTACAGGGCACATGGTCATTGAATGTCCGCCTCACCACTCGCCCTCGGATTTGTACCTCGCTTTCACGTTCCGGCTAAACTCGGCGGCAGCGCGGTCGAGGGACTCGCAAATCGCCTCTGCGCTCCGGCCCGCTGTATCGCGCGCGGCGGCGATGACCGTGCCGCACTCGTTTGCGTCCATGAACCGCACGGCGTCGAGCAAACCTGGTTGTTCCTCGGGCGCAAGGATTAGGAACCCGTGTTTGTCCGCATGAATCAAATCGTCCGGGTGTACGGTGCGACCAAACACCGGTACCGGGCAGTTCCAGCGAACCGGATGGGCAAACGCATGGCCCACACAAAGCCGCCGCGCGAGCGCCTTGAACCCCGCATTGGTCATTTCATCGACATCGCGGATCGCGCCGTCCGTTATGGTGCCCACGCAACCGAGCGCGCGATGCATGTTGCTGTTCACCTCTCCCCAGAACGCCCCCACGACCTGCGGGTGGTCGAGGTCCTGCACGACCACGATTTTCGGTCCCGGGACACTGGCAACGTAGCGACGATATTCCTGCCAACCAGCGGGGTTGGCGGAACGATGACGCGGGTTGCTCGGTTCGATCACGACCGTGACGGCATAACCGATCATCGGCCCCATCTGCGGCATGAAGTCGCACGTTGCCTCTAAATTGAAACCGGCACTACCAGGATTGCGTCGGGTAACTTGTTCCCAACCATTGTAAATCGAGGGTGCATTCCAGCGTTTGAGTTGCAGCAGATCAGCGTGAGTGAGCGGGCGCTTTAGGTTCATGGTTCCCCAGTATGTTTCCAGTGCCCCAGCGCTTCAAGGCGGGAAACCTTCCGCATGGTAGGGCAGAAGGTTTCCCGCCACATTGAAAAGAATAGCCGCATTGGAAATCCGCTGCCTGGCCTCAAGCGAGGCATGCCTGTCACCGCCAACGACAAACTTCGTTCCGGCCAACCCCGCGCCGCCTCGCTTCTCCCATCAGCGAGGGCGAGGGCCAAGGTCAGAGGTTGGCCCGATCCGATGGAGGCGATCAATTTCCGGGCCGTCTGCGACCGCGCCCATTACGAAATCCAACCCGCCGGTTGATTTGCCCCGGCCCGACACCTTGCTCGACATGATTGGGCGGATGGCTAGTCTGGTCGCGTTTGCAAATGGACCTTGAGCCGCCAATCCGTCCCGGAGACACAAACCTGCTTCCGCTTGGTTACTACAGTTCGCTCCCGCGGTTTCGCGAGCGGTTCGAGCAGGGCAATCCCATCCTTACCTATCACAAGCTGGGCCCGCGCCCGCGCCGGGTCCGGCTCAAGGGACTTTACTTGAGCGCCGGAATGTTTCGGCAGCAACTCACCGAACTCCAGGCCGCCGGATTTACCAGTGGTGACCTGAACGATTACGCCGATCCTGCGCGGGCGCGGCGCATCGTGGTGACTTTCGATGACGGTTACGTGAACGTGTTGCGGCACGCCCTGGCCCCGCTCGCGGCCACCGGTTTCCGGGCGATCCAATTTTTGCCGGCCAACCGGTTGGGCCGCTGCAACGAATGGGACGTGGCGCTGGGGGAAGCGCCCGAAGCCATTATGGACGTCCGGCAAGTCCGCGCATGGCTCGCCGCGGGCCATCAAATCGGTTCGCACACGCTCGACCACCCATACCTGACGCGGATTTCGCCGGCCACAGCGCGGGAACAGATTGGCGCGAGCAAGAAAAAGCTGGAAGACCTCTTTGGGGTGCCCATCAATCACTTTTGTTATCCCTACGGTGACTGGAATTCCACCGTGTGCGATATGGTGGCCGCCGCCGGCTACCGGACCGCTTGCACCACGGCTGCCGGTCTAAATTTGCCTGGCGATTCTCCCTTCCAGTTGAAACGTTTCACGGCTCGTTACCCGACACGCAATTGGAAGCGGATATGGGAAGATTTGCGGGGCTCGATTCTTGGCCGGCCGGCGTGAATGATGGACAAGAAAAAGGGCCCCGCCGCAACCTGCGAACGAGGCCCCTGGTGGGGGTACGGTGAATAAAGTTAGAAGGAATAGTTCACGCCAATCCGGAGAATCGGGAAAAATTTGTACTTCGAGGCCGTGTCTTCAATCTGTTTGGCTTCGGCATTCAGATCTTGTTGCGGCACGGCGTTCGGAACGCCCGTCGTGAGGGTGACTTCGGGGTTGCCGGTGTAAGCCACACCGAGTTCGCCGCTCAGCGACCAATGCTTGGCCTTGTCGAAATAGTAACTGGCCCCGATGGAAAGGTACGGTGAAATCGGCTGTTGCTTGATGTTGAGGTTTAAGTCACCAATCGACGCAGAATCATACGAAGTGCCGGAAGAACCAATCTCGACAAAGGTTCGACCTGCCACCGGATCCTTCGGGGCCACGCCGGTCAGCTCATTCTGATTCAAAAGAATTCCCACCGTGATGCGAAAAGAACTTTTGGTCCACGGATAAATATCCACGCCGAGTGGTTCGGACATCAGGCGAAGATCCGTGTTGTATTTGATGCCATCGATTTCATTTCCCGTTTTGGAATAACTGAAATAGCTCATGCCGGCGCGGGCGCCAAAGTGATCGGAGAAGCGCCAACTCGCCGAACCACCAAAGCCAGGCGTACCCACTTCAGCACCCGCAGTGAACGGGTGATAGGCCGGGGCTTCTTCGGCCGTGTCGGCCGCCTTGGCGGTTGGCGCGCCGCTCACGGCCAAGCCACACAGCAGAACACCCACCGTCACTATGTCGAATCTCGATTTCGTCATGTCATTACCTTCGGTTAATGGTTCATTGGTAAAACGTCGCACTTGTCCCCCGTTAAGCCAATGCCGTGCCAGTCGGGTGCCGGAAGGCAAATCCTGCGTCACCAGGTTCACCTATGCCGGCACAAAGAGGCCAACCGGGCGCTTTTCCTCCCCCCTAGCAGCGGTCGTCTGGCCCAGCCTCCGGCAGCCAATGAGACAAGGGGTGTCTTATATTCAACGGACCGCCAAATTCCGGAATCGAGCATTGGAATTCCGATCACCGGTCGCCGGCAGTCATTCGGGAAATAAACGTCGTAAAAATATCCTGTTTCTCCCGGTCATTTGCCGCAACCATCCAAGAATGCAAGTGACCGGAGCCTTGTTGCAACTTACCAACGTAACCAAGCGCTATGCCGCCGCCGGGGAAGTGGCGGGTGTCGACGTACTGCGGGCCGTTACGCTCGAAGTCGCGCGCGGTGAAACCCTCGCCCTCGTCGGCCCGTCTGGCTCCGGCAAAAGTACGCTGTTGCAAATCATCGGCACCCTCGATCGGCCCACGAGCGGCACCGTACTGCTCGACGGCCGGGACCTCGCCCAACTCGACGATCTGCAACTGGCCGAAGTCCGCAATCGACAGGTCGGCTTTATTTTTCAAGCCCACTACCTCCTGCCACAATGCACGGTCATGGAAAATGTTCTGGTGCCAACGTTGGCATGTGCGAAGGCCGAAGGCCGAAGGCTGAAGGCTGAAGGCAGTCAGAGCCTCGCGACCTCGGCCGCTACGGAAACAAATGAAGCCCGCGCCGAACGCCTGCTCAAACGTGTCGGGCTGGGCGAGCGATTACACCATCGCCCCGGCCAGTTGAGCGGCGGTGAACGTCAGCGCGTCGCCGTAGTTCGAGCACTCATCAACCAACCGCAAGTCCTGCTCGCCGACGAACCCACCGGCGCGCTCGATCATGCCGCCGCGACCGCGCTCGGCCAGTTGCTCGTCGAGTTAAACCGCGAGGAAGGTGTGACGTTGATCGTTGTGACACACGCGCTGGATCTGGCCAAGCGGATGGGCCGGGTGTTGCGGATCGAAGACGGCAAACTGGTCTCGGACGGAGAATAGAAGATGGCATGACTAACAATTCCGTATTCCACATTCCGCACTCCGCGTTCAAATGACTTTCCAGACGCTCATCCGCCGCAGTCTGCGTTTCCACTGGCGCTCGCATCTGGGCGTAATGCTGGGAGCGGCGATGGGCAGCGCGGCGCTCATTGGCGCGCTGGTGGTGGGAGATTCGGTACGGGAAAGTTTGCGGGAGCGGGTTTTGAATCAACTGGGTCCGTTTCGCGCGGTGCTGGATGGTGGAGACCGTTTCTTTAAGACCGAACTCGCAATCGTCCTGTCTGGCAAAGCCACTCCCGGTCGCTCCACATCCAACACTAACGACAGCGCAGTCACTTATCCGTTGCTCAGCGCAAACGCGATCATTGCACGGACCGATGGCAGCTCGCGTGTAAATCAGATCAATCTGATTGGTTGTGACGCCCTGTTTGCGGGCCTTTTCTTGAAGCACCGGCCACCGGAGTTAGATGAGTTACGGGAAATAGGCGAACCGTGGGGTGTCGAATCGTCGGTGATCCTGAATCAAAGACTTGCGAGTAAACTCGGCGTGAGCGTGGGCGACGAGGTTATCCTGCGAGTTGCCAAGGCGACCGATTTTTCACCGGAAGCGGCTATTTCGCCGAAAAACAACGCTCATTCGAGCGTCAGGCTGCGCGTGGAGGGCATTGCTGGAGAAGAAACATTGGGGGATTTCTCCACACGACCGGGACAGTCCCAAGCCCTGAATGCATTCATGTCACTCTCGAAACTCGGGGAAATCTCCGGCGCGAGAGAGTCCGCAAATGTGCTAGCCGCAGTTGCCAGAGTAGAACTTCCCTCTGATCTACGCCGCAGTCTGTGGAATCTGGTTTACAGAGTCCGTAAGCTAATCCCCATTCCTGATTGGCTTTACCCTGAACTTTACCGTCAGATTGAGATTCCTCCAATCAGACTGACCCAGCGCATCAGCGAGTCTTGGCGTTTGGACGACCTACAAGTGTATTTGGCTCACGGATATCCAGATCGTTATTTAGAACTCCGCAGTGGTCGTGTGTTCTTGGAGCAACGCATCGTAGTCTCCGCTCTCGCCGCTGCCACCAACGCTCAACCCATCCTCACCTATCTCGCTACGTTACTCCGCGCCGGAACAAACGCCACGCCGTACTCAATGGTCACTGCTGTTGGGACGCCGTGGACGCCGGCCGACATGCGTGAGGAGGAGATTCTCGTAAGCGAATGGCTCGCGGATGATTTGCACTTGAAGCCGGGCGATGAAATCGCGATGAGCTATTTCCTGCCCGAGTCCGGCGCGAAGCTGACCGAAGCGACGAACACCTTCCGTGTCCGTGCCATCGTGCCGATGGAAATGCCGTGGGCGGATCGCTCGCTAATGCCGGATTTTCCCGGCATTGAAAAGGCCGAGAGCACGAGTGAATGGGACGCGGGCTTTCCGCTCACGTACAACCCCCGGCCCAAAGACGATGCGTATTGGAAGCAATATCGGGGAACGCCCAAGGCCTTCATCACGCTCGCCGCCGGACAGAAGATGTGGGGAAATCGGTTTGGCAATGTAACCGCGATCCGGTTTCCGATTCCGACCAATGCCGCGACCGCCCTCACCCCGGCCCTCTCCCCCGGGGAGAGGGAGAATCGGCCTCACTCACAGAGCGATCCAAAGACTGCTGACAACTCGACAGCTTCGCAGAAACCAGGAGGTGACCAACAGCTTTCCCCTCTCCTCGGGGGAGCGGGTCAGGGTGAGGGCGAGCGTGCCACACAAACCAATCAATTTGAGTCTCCTCACGTCGTCTTCTACAAGGAAGCATTGGAGAAAAAAATCCTCGCCAATCTCAAGCCAGAGGAACTCGGACTGCGCTTCGAGCCGGTGCGGGAGCAGGCGCTCAAGGCGGCGGCGGAATCGCAGGACTTCGGCGGGCTGTTTCTTGGCTTTAGCTTCTTCGTGATCGGGGCGGCGCTGTTGCTGATGGCGTTGTTATTCTCGCTTGGTCTCGAACAACGCGCGCCGGAGGTTGGCACACTGCTCGCGTTGGGCTTCACGCCAAAGCAGGTGCGGTCGCTGTTGTTGCGGGAAGGCGTGGCGCTGGCGTTTCTCGGCGGCGTGATCGGCGCCCTCGGCGGACTGGCCTACGCGAAGGCGATGCTACACGGATTAACCACGATCTGGCGCGATGCCGTGGGCCCGTCGGCGCTGAGCTTTCATGTTACGGCACAGACGTTGGCCATCGGCTTGTTCGCGAGCGTGATGGTGTCTGTCGTCTCGATCTGGGTGACGTTGCGGAAGTTTGTGAAACGGCCAGCGCGGGAATTGCTGGTCGGAGAAATTGGCACGACTGAGACAAAGGTCAAAAGTCTGAAGTCTAAAGTCATCGCGGTCGGAGCTTTATTGGCGGGCGTGGGGCTGGCGGGTTGGGCGGTGGTGAAAGGCGAGACGGCGAACGCCGGGATTTTCTTCGGCGCCGGTGCGTTGGTGCTTGTGGCTGGGTTGGGCTTCGCGAGTGGCTGGCTGCTCCAGCTGAGCGGAGCGTCGGTCTCCGACCCGGCGCGCCGGGTTGAATCGCCGAAACGCGCCGAGTCGGAGACCCACGCTCCGATGACACTGACTTCCCTTGCCGTTCGCGGATGCGCGCGCCGGCGGAAGCGCAGTCTGGGGACCGTGGCGATGCTGGCGTGCGGCTGTTTTCTTATCGTGTCCATCGGCGTGTTCCGTTTGGATGCAAATCACGATGCGACGAAACCCAGCTCCGGTACGGGTGGGTTCTCGCTGATCGGTGAAACGACGATGCCGGTGGTGCAGGATTTGAATTCCAAGTCGGGGCGGGAGTTCTTTGCTTTGAACGAGGGCGCACTTGCGGGAGTGAACTTCGTGCCGTTCCGCGTCCGAGAGGGCGACGAGGCGAGCTGCTTGAATTTGAATGCTGCCCAAAGGCCACGCTTGCTGGGGGTGAAGCCGGAACATCTGGCGGGTAGATTCACGTTCGCCAAGGGCGAAGGTTGGCCATCTCTCCGTAGCAGCCGACGTGAGGAGGCTCGATTTATCAAACCCGAAATCCGAAATCCGAAATCCGAAATGGATCCGAGCCTCCTTACGTCGGCTGCCACGGAGGTGATCGAAGTTCCTGCCATTGGCGACGCAAACTCGATCCAATGGGCGATGCACAAAAAGGTCGGCGACACGATTGATTACGTGGATGAGCGCGGGCAGCCGTTTAAGGTGCGTATCGTCGGCGCGGTGGCGAATTCGATTTTGCAGGGACAACTTATTATTGACGAGGCCGAGTTCGTGAAGCGGTTTCCGGGCGCGAGCGGGTATCGAATGTTTCTGGTGGATGCGCCGTCGAACACCGTGTCGCAGGTGTCAGCCACGCTCTCGCGTGCAATGCAGGATGTGGGTTTGGAGCTGACGCCAGCCCGGCAACGCCTCGACCAGTTCAACGCGGTCCAGAATACCTATTTGGGAACGTTCCAGGTATTGGGGGGGCTCGGCTTGCTGCTCGGCAGCGTGGGGCTGGGCATCGTGGTGTTGCGAAATGTTTTGGAACGCCGTGGGGAACTGGCGGTGTTGCTGGCGGTGGGCTTCCGCAAACGGACCTTGCAACGGCTGTTGCTGATCGAGAATGGCACGTTGCTGGTGGTCGGGCTGGCGCTCGGTGTCTTGGCGGCGGCGGTGGCCGTGTTGCCGGCGCTATTTTCGGCGACGGTCCCGCTGCCCTACGCGTCCCTCGCGTTGACCCTGGCGGCGGTGCTGGTGAATGGCGCGGTGTGGACGTGGGCGGCCACGCGACTGGCGCTCCGCGGGGATTTGCTGGCGGCATTGCGAAATGAATAACTGGAACGACGATGATAACCCAAAACCACGGATTTAATTTTAAAGTCTATGCCGTGATGCTGGCCGTTTTTGGCCTGTCACTGAGTTTGCTTCGGGCGCAGGTCGCGGCGCCGTTTCCCGTTCAATGGGGTAGCCCACCGGAGATTCAGACGCAGGATTATGTTGAATTACCAGCCGGTTATGGTCACGGCAGTTCGACTCTGGCAAAATGGATAACGGCCAGTCTGAACCGGGACAAAATCACAGCCGGCCAGCCCGAACCGGCCCGGGCCGCCGCGCTGTACGAGAATAATTTTGAACAGGCGGAAGCGGGCAAACTTCCGGACGAATTCATGGCGCTGGCCGGCGACTTTACGGTGAAAAGGGATGGCACCAACCAATTCCTCGAATTGCCGGGCTCACCTCTCGATAGTTTTGCGGTGCAGTTCGGTCCGACCGAGAGCGCCGAGGTGGCGGTGAGCGCCAGGATTCTCAGCACGGCGAAGGGCCGACGCACGCCGACCTTCGGCGTGGGGTTGGGCGGGGTGGCGGGTTACAAGCTGCAAGTCGCACCGGGAAAGAAATCGCTGGAATTGCTAAAGGATCAGGAAGTGAAAACCAGTGTGGCGTTTGATTGGCAATCGGGCACGTGGACGCAACTGCGACTGCAGATCCACAAACTCAAGGCGGATGAGTGGAAGATTCAAGGCAAGGCTTGGGCGCCTGGCGCCGCGGAGCCGAAGACGTGGACGGTTACGTTCGACGAAAAGGAGGAGCCTGTGGCCGGCCGCGCGTCCGTGCTGGGGAGTCCCTTTGCAGGTACCGCGGTGTGGTTTGACGATTTACGGGTGGAGCGGATTTCGGAAAAATAGGGATCGCCGCTCCGCAGTAGCTGGGCCCGCAGTTTAGTCGAAGTCCGAGCAACTCATAAAGTAGTGACAGCGCGGACAGCGCAGTTTGCATTTCTCATTGTGCAATTCATGGCCGCACTGCAGACACCATCGCCAAGGCTCGGGGTCGTTGAGGTTCAACGTCGGCGAGTCGGTTTCGGCATGCGCCGGCAAAGGGGGATTCAGGCTTGTCCGCGGATTGGGATTCACGGCATCGGCGCGGGTGGGCTGCGAGGTGCGGCAGGCGCGCTCGGCTCCCCGCCCGGGGGCGCATCGTGCGTCGGTGTCGATTTGGGCTGATCGTGCAACCGTCGCTCGCGTTGCGGTTGGGTCGGCCCATCGCTCCGGCGGGTGGATCGCTTCTTCATCAACTCCTCAAACTGCTCGCGCTGCGCCGGCGTCAGGAGGGCGTGAATTTGGTCCCGCGTTTCCAACATTTGCTTCCGGGTTTGCGGTTCCAGGCTCGCGCGCAGTTCGCGCATGCGTTCCTGGCCCTCCGCCATGATCTGGTCAACCCGCTCGCGCTGTTCGGAGGTGAGGCGCAACTGGCGGGCGAGCACCTGAACAAATTCCCGGTTGAAGAGCAGCGCGCCGGACCCGGCGGCACTCGTCGGGCGTGGGTCGCTGGGCGGTGCCGGATTGTTGGAATGGCCGGCGTTCGTCGCGGACGAGAGGTTGCCCCCGGATTTGGGGAGCCGTTGCCACGGTTTTGGCCCGCGCTCGGCGAAGCGGACCAGGGAGGCGCCAGTGATGATGCCGGTGATGAATATGACCAACGTCGCGCAGATAATTTTCCAACCATTCACCAACTTTCCTCCAGTTGATCCGCTGCCGCCAACAAGGTTTGCTCGAATTGCTGGGAAAGGTCTTCGGTCGTGGGCGACACGGGCACGGGGGCGAATGACCAAGTAGCCAGCAGGAGCGTGAAGGCGACACAGGGGACCGCCGCGCGCCAGAGCGCCCGTGCCCAAAGCGCGGCGAGGTCGACAGGCGGCAAAGCGGAAAGGTGCGCCCGGATCCGCTTCTCGAACGCATACGGCACATGGTCAGCGGGCGGATGGGCCCGGGCGGCGGCCAGCAGTTTTTGTTGCAGTGGTTCCAGGTTCATGATGAACAATTAAGCCAGACGAGCGCGGGCACTTTCGGGTTACAGATACTTGTCCTTAGCAATGTGGGCGAGGATTTTTCGCATTTCCGCGCGGGCGCGATAAGCCCGGACTTTGACCAGCGGCACCGACCAGCCGGTAAGCTGGGCGATCTCTTTTACGCTGCGATCCTCGATTTCCAGCAGCGTGATAATGAGCCGGCCGGGAGGCGACATCTGCGCGAGGACGCGCTCGACGAGTTGCTTCGCTGCGTCCGCCTGTTCGTTGACAGAGTCGGGCGCGGCGGCGAACCGCTCCAGCCAATCGTCCTCAGGCTCTGAGAGTTCGGAGAAGGCCGATTCGCGATTGCGTTGGTGGGCGCGGAGAAAATCGTAGCAGGTCCGCACGGCGAGGCGCATCAACCAATGCTCAAACGGGGCCTCCCCGCGGAAGCTACCCAGCTTTTGAAAAGCTTTGACCCAAACCTCTTGCGCGATGTCTTCGACCTCGCGTTCCAAACGGGCGTAGCGCCGGGCGGTGGCAAAGACGCGGGGGGAGTACTTTTGCACCAACGGCTCGAAGCTCGCGGGGTCGCCTTTGAGGGCGGCCGCGATCAACTCCGCCTCAGTCCGTTCCATGGGTACGACTATGCCAGATGGATTTTCCGGCTCAATGGCAAAAGCCACCCCACCTTGTGGCGGCGGCGCAGAGATCGCTTCCCAATCCATCCTATTGCATTACGGATTTGGGTTGAGCCCTGGCAGCCAGCCGAGGCGTAACGTGGCGGCGGCGAAGGTGAAAGCTATTTTGACCATAGAATTTTTCTTTTCAAAAATTGCAGCTCACTCTCCGGGGCGTTTGGCCCAGCGGTTCATTGAGGGGAAGGACGGCGTGGGGCATGGTTCGGTTACAACTCACCAAAGACAGAAAACGGTGAAGGGTCGCGAAACCTTAACGAGCGTTAGGCTTTGCGGATGTCGAAGCTTTTTTCAAACTCCGTCGAGAATTGAAGCATCGCTTCGGTGACTTTGCGCGGTTGCGCTTCAAAGGTCGCGCTCATGCGCTCGGCGGCTTCAGGCTTGCGGCGGATGACTTCGACGGCGGCCAGCATCAGGGAGAGGTGATTATTGATGTCGTGACGTAATTTGGAGAGTTGTTGATTCAACTGGTCAATCTGACCGACGGATAGCGTCACTGGTTCGCTCGGCAGGGTCATGATCGTACGCGATTGGATCGGCCGGCGACCGGGCTCTTCACATTTAATTTGCGGCGGATATATCCGAAAAGATCTTCGTGACTGATAGGTTTATGGAAAAACGCGACCGCGCCAGCCGCTTTGGCCTGGCTCCGGTAGATCTCGCTGTTGCCGGCAGAAATGACGACCACGGGAATGTTCGCCGCCGCTTCCAAGTGTTTCAACCATTCCATGATGCGAAAGCCATCCCAAGACACACTGTTCACATCGACCGGGAAAGTGATGTCGAGCAGAATGAGATCGGGTCTTTGCGTGCGTACCGCCGCGACACATTCGGCGCCGTCCGCAGCGGTGAGGACCTCAAAACCGTTCGCCTTGAGTTTGATGGAAAGTCCTCGGACCACGACCGCATCGTCATCCACCACTAGAATTTTCTTTTTGTTCATGTTTGGCTGACTGCCCGGTCACGGGATATTTGGAGGGCGGGAATTCCGCATCGGACATCAACGGGTTCACCGCGGCCGTCAGACAGTCATTGGTTCCAAATTCAGCATTCGGCGAATCAGACCAAACAGCACATCATGACTGATCGGTTTGCGGAAAAATGCCGCCGCCCCTGCCTCGCGGGCCTGATTGGCATAAACCTCAGGACATCCTCCGCTAATAACAATGATGGGAACGTTCGCCGCCTCCTCCACCCGCTTCAACCATTGCATGATGAGAAAGCCATCCCAAGGCACACCGTCCATGTCCGAAGGAAAGGTAATGTCGAGCAGGATCAGATCCGGTCGGTGCCGGCGTACCGCATTGACGGCGGTCGCGCCGTCCGTGGCCGTGACGACATCAAGGCCAAGGGCGCCAAGCTTGATGGAAAGCGATTTCGTAACGACGGCATCGTCATCTACAATCAAAATTTTCTTTTTGTTCATGTTAAGCCTGCTCGTTCCCAACCATCGACCCAGCTTTTCTAGCAACAATCAAACCAAGGGCCACTCCCAAGCCTGTCACCACGGCGTCAACCGCCCGTGCGCCGCACCCGCGAACGAATTTATTCGCCTCCTCCGCGCTAGCTGCTCAAAATCGGGACGGTTTTGTCCTACATGGGGAACGAGTTTTTCAGTCCAGGCGAACAGCGCGCCGGCAAGGTGAATGAATTATTCGCCACCATCGCCCCGCGTTACGACCTCCTCAACGACTTGCAAAGTCTTGGCCAGCACCGGCGCTGGAAACGTCGTGTCGTCGCCGGTGCCGCCCCGCAACCCGGCGAGCGCGCCTTGGATGTGTGCTGCGGTACGGGCGACATCGCGTTCGGCCTCGCGGCGGGAGGGGCAGAAGTGGTGGGCTTGGATTTCAACGCGCCCATGCTGGCCGTCGCGGGCCGAAAGGCCGCTGCTTTCGGTTCGAACGCACCCCGGTTCCTCGAGGGCGATGCGATGCGGCTGCCGTTTCCGGATGCGCAGTTCGACATTGTTACGGTGGGTTATGGCCTGCGCAACCTGGTCAGTTGGGAAATGGGCCTGCGCGAAATGGTGCGGGTGGCGAAGCCTGGTGCGCGCTTGTTGGTGTTGGATTTCGGCAAGCCGGACAACCCCCAGTGGCGCGCGGTTTACTTTGGCTACCTGCGCTTGGTCGTACCGCTGCTGGGCCTGGTCGCTTGCCGGAACGCCAGCGCGTACGCCTATATTCTGGAATCACTCCGCCATTACCCGGCGCAGCGGGGCGTCGAGGTCAGTATGCGTAACTTGGGATTGAGCCAGGTGCGCGTCGAAAACTTCCTGGGCGGCGCCATGAGCATCAATTACGGCGTGAAAGCCGATTAGCTTCGTGGACGACCGGAAATCGCCGCCCTCGGTCTTGAATCTCGTTGCCAAGGCGAAATGGCTTCGGTCAGAATTGCGCTGTGAATTTCCGGGACAAAATTGTAGCGTGGGAACATTTGCCCGCGTGGCGGTCGGCCAGGCGCGCGGAAGGGAAGCGGCTGGTCGTCACTAACGGTTGCTTTGATCTGCTCCACCTCGGGCATGTGATTTATCTCGAAGCGGCCCGCCAACTCGGCGACGCCCTGCTCATCGGTGTGAACGGCGATGCTTCCGTGCGGCAGTTGAAAGGCGATACGCGACCGGTTAATGCCGAGGCCGACCGCGCCGCTGTGCTCGCCGCGCTGCAAAGCGTGGACGGGACCTGTATCTTCACCGACCAGACCGCGACGCGCTTCCTCGCATCGGCGCAACCGGACATTTACGTAAAGGGTGGCGATTACACCTTGGCCACCGTCAATCAGGACGAGCGGCGAGCGGTGGAACAGGGGGGCGGCCGGATGGTCATCCTCCCGTTCGTACCGGGAAAATCGACAACCGCCCTGCTTGAAAAAATCTCGCAGCTATGAATCCCGCGAGCCAGCGGGGCCAGGCACACCCCATCGTTCCCTGACATGCGTTTCCTGATGCTTAACTGGCGCGACCCGAAGAATCCGCTGGCCGGGGGAGCGGAGCGCGTGACCCAAGCTTTTCTGGCGGCCCTAGTGCAACGCGGGCACGAGGTCTGTTGGTTCACGCATGCCTACGCTGGGGCCGCGGAGGAGGAAATCGTGGACGGCATCCGCTACCTCCGCGCGGGTGGGAACGGCACTTCCATTTTCAATGCCATCCAATGGTATCGTCGCCAGCCCCGTTTCGATCTGGTCATTGATCAGCACCACGGCCTGCCTTGGTATGCTCCCATGTGGGGCCGCACGCCCTGCGTGGCTTATATTCACGAAGTGCTCGGGCCAATTTGGAGTGTATTCTATCGCTGGCCGCTTTCGCGGATTGGTCAACTTCAAGAGCGCCTCACATTGCGAGCGTATCGAAGGGTGCCCTTCATGACTCCGTCTCAATCTACGGCCGCCGCACTGGGTGCTTTGGGCGTCCAAGAGGTGAAGGTAATTCCCAATGGCTGTGACACGGTCCCGTTGGCCGGGCTGAGCCCCAAACCATTCCGCGTTCCGCTCAGATTAGTGGCCGTGTCCCGATTGGCGGGCAATAAACGGGTGGATCATGCCATTCGCGTCCTGCGACTGCTGCTCGACCGCGGAATAGACGCAAAGCTCACCATCGTGGGCCGTGGCGAAGCGAAGCCCGCTTTGCTTGACTTGTGTCGACAATTGAACTTAATGGATCACGTCCGGTTTACCGGCGAGGTGAGCGAAGCGCAAAAGAACGCTGAACTGCGCGAGGCCCACCTGTTGCTTCACACTTCCATTCGCGAGGGCTGGGGACTCAATGTGATTGAGGCCAACGCCATGGGCACTCCAGCGATTGTTTATCCCGTCGGGGGACTCGTTGATTCTACGGTCAACGGCGTGACCGGACTGGTGGTCGAAGCGGAGACCCCGGAAGCGATCGTTCGGCAATTGGAGTCCCTCTTGCGCGATCCAGAAAGATACGACCGGTACCGTCTGAATGCCTGGCGGCGGGCCGCAGAATTTAATTGGAGCACCATTCTTCCCCAAGCGGCAGACTGGCTCGAGCGAAAAGCTGGACCGCCAGTCCTTAACCGAAATCTGCCACCTCGCTGCTAAAAATTACGGTTTGGGAAATGGTCGGTCATTCCCCAAAGGTTCGCGCCGTTACTTTAAACTTTAATTCGTAATCTCCTGTGCGCGTTAATGGCTGTTACCTGCCGGTGGATTTAGCGTTTCACGGCTTTGGCGCTGCGCGGCTTTACTTTGGGGGCATCGCCCCACAATCCCTCCAGATCGTAGCGCGCACGCGCCTCGGCGCGCATGACGTGAACGATCACATCAAAGAAATCCAGCACCACCCACGCGCCCTGCATCGTACCGTCCACCACGCGCGGGCGGATTTCGTGCTCAGCGCGGAGCTCGTCGGTGATCTCATTCACGATCGCGCGCAAATGCGGCTCGCTCGTGCCCGAAGCGATCACGAAATAATCCGTCACACTCGAAAGCTTACGTACATCGAGGACCACGATATCTTCCGCTTTTCGGTTGTCCGCGAACTCGCGGCAGAGCAGGGCCAGCTTTTTTGAATCCATCGCCGGGGAACTTGTCGCAAAATCGATCAAAGATAAAGCCGATTGTTACCGATGGCCTCGGCGACCGCCGCGGGCACCAGGTGGTCGATCGCGAGTCCCGCCTTCACGCGGGCCCGGATTTGCGACGCGGAGACGCCAAACGGAAACCCTTTTAGTGTCGGTCCGCGAAACGGCAGGGGCAGCGGGGTCGGCGCCTCTCCGGGGCGGGGTATGACCGCAAACTCCGCGAGTCTTGCCAGTTCGCCCGCTTCACGCCACTTCGGCAGGCTCGCCACGTTGTCCGCCCCGACGAGGTAATACAATTGGGCGTCGGAAAAACGCCGCGCATAGTCACGGACCGTGTCGATCGTGAAGGAAACGCCGCCCCGCCGGATCTCCTGGTCATCCACTTCACAGTTGGCTTGGCCGGCCAGGGCCAGCCTTAGCAATTGCATCCGGGCGGCGGCGGGCGCGAATTGATTGTCGGTCTTGAAAGGCGATTGCGCCGCGAGGACAAAAAACAACCGGGTCAAGCTCAACTCCTCCAGGGCCGCCTGCGCCAACAGGAGATGACCGGCATGCACCGGGTCAAACGATCCGCCAAATAGTCCAATGCGTTGCATCGCCGCCAGAGTAACGAAGCGGTTCACCGATGGAAATGCCGGTCCGCAAAATTCAAATACTGCTCCCAATCGTAATCTGTGGTGTCGTGCTTGCCGGTGCGCAGATGGTAGCCGATGAAATCGCCCACGGGGCGGTCGGCGGCGGGTTGCGTGTCCACGCCCAGGCCGGGGCGGTCGAACAGTTGGTAAACCGGCTCTGCTCCCTGCGCCGCCAGAAATTCTCCGCGGGGATCCGCCCAAAGATCCTCGGTCGCGCTGGCGACGTAAACCGGTCGCGGCGCGACCAGCGCGATCAATTCGTGTTGGTCCACCGGCAAGCGGTCTTCGTGGTCGGAATATTTTTTGAAGTTGCCGCAGAACCAATGGGGAAACGCGCGGTTCAGATTTGCCGTGCGTTCACCGAAGCACCGGCGCGCCAAGGTGGCGCCGCCCTCGCCGGAATCATTGGAAATGACGATGGCGAAACGCTCATCCCGCGCACCCGCCCACAGCGCGGTCTTGCCGAGCCGCGAATGTCCGAGCAACGCAACATTTTTCGCGTCCACCCGGGGCTCCGTCTCCAGATAATCGAGGGCCCGGCTCAGGCCCCAGGCCCACGCGCTGAGCGCGCCCCATTCCTCCGGTTGGAAAATCGTGTTCGTGCCCGCCGGACTTAGCGCCGCCCGTACCCCCTGTTTCCAGCCCTCGGCGAAGTCGGGTTCCAGGTCGCCGTAATACGCCGTCGCCAGGGCGTAACCGCGCGTCAGGATTTTCTCCACCGGCCAGCGGGCCGCCTCGATGCCTCGACACGCGGCGGTCGCGTGGTTGCTGACGATGCAACTGCTGCGTTCGCTGACCATCCAGCGATCCGAAAGCCGGACCTCAGGCTCGGTGCTCACGGCGTGGTTGCCGTTGAAACTAAAGCCGAGAAACGCGGGCGTGGGCTTTTTTGCCGCGTTCGGCAGATAGCACAGGAGGATCATGCTCGGTCCCTCCGTCTGGCCCGTGAACCAGATGGCGACTTCCTTGCGCGTGGCCAGCCCGCCGAAAGCGTTCGTCGTCACCGACAGGGTATCGAACCGCATGGCACTGGGCCGGCCGGGCGCACGACCGTAAACTTGTTCCTCAAACAATCGAATCAGTTCCGGGCGCCGTTTCTCCCGCCACGCCCTCGCATTCGTGACGGCCATGCCGTCGGTGCAAACCAGCGGGTCGGGCAGGGTATACGCCGGAACTTTCGCCTCGTCGTAGTTTGCCTTCGCGGGTTGGGAGAGGGTCGAGGTGACGCCGGCTAGGAGCAAAGCTCCGGTCATTGGAATGAAATTCAGATTCATGTCAGCAGCAACGGCGGATGCCGTTGAATCGTTGTTCGGTGGTTTCGACGTAAAGTTCCGAAGCCGCTTTAGCAGGCACATTGGCGTGGTGATCGCATCTGCACTCCTCGGACTGCGCCACCTGGGCCCGTTCAAGCTGCGTCTCACCGGAAAGTTCCTTGGCCAGTGCCAGCGTCAAGGCGGCGGTGCCCGCGACGCCCCGAAACTTTTTCCCGCCTTCGTCCAACGCGTAATCTGGCAGCCAGACCGGCGCATTCTCGTGCAACACCGCCGGCTGGCGCCGGGTGAGCAGGAGATACCATTCGCGCAGGCTTAACAGCACAATGGCCGACACCATGACCAGAAAAGCGCCGGCAACGAAGACATCCAGGCGGTTGTTGAATTGTTGTGTCTTCCAGGTCCGGGTCAACGCGGATTGCTCGACCAGCCATTTCGGGTCGGCCATCTGCACGGTGGTACCGGGATTGTTGATTTTTTCCTTCAGGGATTTTATCTGCGCCAAAAATCCGATGCGTGGATCGGGATGCCAAATTTTCTGCACGCCTGCTGTAAACGTGACTGCCAGCAGCCACACCAACGGCACGAGCGTGATGAGCGCCAGTGCCGGCTTTGCCCTCGACCCTCGACCCTCGACCCTCGGCTCCTCCTTCAGGGCCATCTTCAACAGAATGGTTGTCGCCAGGCACAGCGCGATGGCGGAGAGCATCTGGTTTGCGATGCCAAACAACGGCCAGAGCGAGTTGATCCCTCCCAGCGGATCGCGGACGCCTTCAATTAGAAACGTGCCCCAGCCGGCCACCATCAGTCCGCTCGCCAGCAGATTTGGCCCGACGGCTTTCGTGTCGCCGAGCGGTTTCCACAGGTTGCCGAGAAAATCCTGGAGGATGTAACGGCCCACCCGTGTCCCCGCGTCGAGGGTCGTTAAAATGAACAACGCCTCGAACATGATGGCAAAGTGATACCAGAGGTCGAGCCAGCGTCCGCTCACAACTTTGGAAAAAATCTGCGCCATGCCCACCGCCAGAGTCGCCGCCCCGCCGGTGCGACCGAATAAGGAATGTTCGCCCATGTTGCTCGCGAGCGCCGCCATGTGCTCGACCGTTACCGGGTAACCGAGCGCGGTGACCTTCGCCGCCGTCACCGCGGCTTCTCCCTTTACGTTCATTGCAAAATACATGCCCGGCTCCATCGTGCAGGCGGCGACGATGGCCATGATGGCCACCAACGATTCGAGGCACATCGCGCCGTAGCCGATGGGCCGGGCGTAACTCTCCCGCGTGATGAGCTTGGGGGTAGTGCCGCTGGCGATGAGCGTGTGAAAGCCCGAGATGGCGCCGCAGGCAATCGTGATGAAGCAGAACGGGAAAAGTTTTCCGGCCACGACCAGACCCGAACCGTCCGCGAATTTTGTCAAGGCGGGCATCTGCAAATCCGGGAGCACGAGAAAAATTCCCGCCGCCAGTGCGAAGATGGTCCCCAGCTTCATGAACGTGCTGAGATAATCACGCGGCGCGAGCAGCAGCCACACGGGCAGCACGCTAGCCGCGAGTCCATACAGGATGATCGCCCACGCCAGGGTGATGTCCTTCAGGCCGAGGGCCGCCGCCCACTGCGGACTCTCATAAACCAGCTTCCCCCCCCAGACCGCGAGCAACAGCAGCACCACCCCGATGGCCGACGCTTCCAGCACTTTACCCACGCGCCAGAAGCGCAGGTAACCACCCATGAACATGGCGATGGGAATCGTCGCCCCCACGGTGAAGACCCCCCAAGGACTCTCCGCCAGCGCCTTGACGACGACGAGGGCGAGGACGGCGAGCAAAATGATCATGATCGCGAGAATGGCCACCAGCGCGATCGCACCGGCCATGGTATTCAATTCCTCCTTGACCATTTGCCCCAGCGATTTCCCGCCCCGCCGCATCGAGGCGAATAAAATCACGAAGTCCTGCACCGCGCCGCCCAGGACCACGCCGATCAGAATCCAGAGCGTGCCGGGCAAAAAGCCGAATTGCGCCGCGAGCACCGGGCCCACGAGCGGGCCCGGTCCCGAAATCGCCGCAAAGTGATGGCCGAACACGACCCACTTGTTCGTCTTTACGAAATCCTTGCCGTCGTCCTTGACCTCGCAGGGAGTCGCCCGGCGGTCATCGAGCGCAAGGACGCGGGCCGCGATCCATTTCGAATAAAACCGATAGCCGATGACGTAGGTGCAAAGCGCGGCGACGAGAATGAAGACCGAGTTGAGGCGCTCGCCCCGATGCCAGGCCAGGGTGCCGTAGGCCCAGGCGCCGAGCAAGGCGCCGAGCAGCCAGAGGGCATTCGCGATGAGTTTTTTCATTAAGTCGGGCTCGTGAAGTGCGTGTTGTAGTCCATGCCGGGCGGGATGCCGAGAAAAAGATTCTTTCGCCCGCCCCCGACTCCGGTCCTTCACCACTCAGGACCCGACTTTGCGCTTCACGGCTTTCAACCGCTGGAACTCGGGCTTGGCAGAATAGTATTTGTCGAGCGGATAGCAACCGGAAGCCATCCCGTTGCGCGGCGCGGTCGTGCAATCGCTGAAGGTGCGGCAAATCTGCTTCGGGGCCAACGTCCCGTGCGCGACGGCGTCGGCCAAAATCGCCGGATAACTCAATACCATACGGCCCAGCCCCACCATGTCCGTCCAACCGTGGCGCACGACGTATTGCGCGACGTGGGGCAGGTATTCCTGCAAATAACTGTACGCAGTGCCGATGATAATCGGCGGTCGGACCGCTGGCTGCTCCTGGCCGTCCACCGCCGGAAACCGTACGGCCAGATACTGCTTTACCTGGCGGACAACCTCAATTTGCCGCGCCACATCAATCAACGGATCGTGGGCGGGTTGGTAGCCGTCGCTCGGCGGATAGGCGGCCGGCCGTTGGAGGTGCGGATTGTAGTACGGCGAGCCGGCGCTCAAATTCAAAAGCTTCACCCCGAGTTGCGCGCAGAGTTCGACGAATTGCAACGTCTCGGCCAGATCGTATTCTACCGGGTTGTTCGCGTTCACGCCAAAGCCGTAGCGATAAGGCAGGCAATGCGAAAACTCTTCCGGGATGCCCGGCCCCAGCTTGCCCGGTTGCGACCACGCGGGGTCGGGCTGGAAGGGCACGGAGTCGAAGGCACTCAAGCGTACGCCCAGCTCAATCTGATTCCCGCTCGCGCGAATCCCCGCCACAATGTCGCGCAAGATCCGGGTGCGGTTCTCGAAGCTGCCGCCAAACCTGCCGGGCCGCGTGTGCGCGCCGAGAAATTCGTGCAGCAGGTAACCGTGGCAATGCTTGAGGTCCACGAAGTCCGCGCCCACGTCCCAAGCAATCTTCGCTGCGCGGATGTAGCACTGAATC
The DNA here is from genome assembly GCA_025350905.1 of Verrucomicrobiota bacterium. Taxonomy (GTDB): domain Bacteria; phylum Verrucomicrobiota; class Verrucomicrobiia; order Limisphaerales; family JADLHS01; genus JADLHS01. The sequence continues at coordinate 18,289 of JANXWY010000096.1, read as the reverse complement.
AGTTCTTCCATCTCCGCATCGGTGAAAATCTGCGCATCGCTGGTGACGTCGAATTTGCGGTCGAGGATCGGATGACGGAAGGCCACGCGCGGCTCCATGCGCTTTTTGTCCGTCGGCTTGCAGAACCGCCCCGAGTGCGTGAGTTGAAAGCCGATGACGAGATCATCCGTCTGGCCGTGGCGTTCTGCATGCGCCTGGACCAAGGTCTCGCGCACCGATGCGAGGCCTACCTTATTCTCCTCGATAATGATGAGTTGGTTTGGATTTGCCCGTCCATCGGGTCGAACCGCCATGGCTTCACCCCCGTAAATCAACTTCGCACCGCTCTCGCCGAAGCGCTGCCAGCGCCGCCGCACGTCATTCGTGATCCCGCCGGTTGTCGTGCCGTCCCAACCTTCCATCGGATGGATCGCCCAGCGATTGCCAATGCGCTTGCCGTTGATGGTGACACCGTCAACCGGCTGCGCCAGCGGCGACGTGCTACCGGTGGCGATTTCATCTTCACATGGCAAGTCGAGACCAAGCGATGCAACGTGTTGGCGAAAGTGAACCACGGTCTTGAGCGACGGAATGCGAACAAGCTTGAATGGATCCGTCATAAACTAATTGTAGGAGACGAGGTAACGAGGCTCCAACTTTGATTTTAGAATGAGACGGCTCACGTCATCGCTTGCGACCTGGTCGGCACCCCACCGAAGAATGTCAGATAAACCTCACCGCGCGCTTCGCGGAGAATCATCAGTGCCAGTTCGCGCAGATGGTAATCGCCCCACATGGAGCTTTCGCCGTTCGGAACTTTCTGGCCGGGCGCGATGTAATCCCAGCCATTCGGGCGATGATAAACCGAGTGCAGCAACAAGCCTTGATGCTTCGGGTGGGTGGAGAGATAGGGTTCGCTGAACAAGGTGCGCGCCACGGAAAGTCCGGCCTGGCGGTAACGCGCGCCAGCCTTGGGGTCACCACTCGCCCGCAGATAATTTCCCAAGCGCATCAAGCCTTGCGCCGCGATCACCGCCGCCGAGCTGTCCACCGGTTCATGTTTGTTGTAGGGGTTCGCCGGCTGGTGGAGATAGCTTCCCGGCAAATGATGCAGGCCTGGGGCGCCGGTGTCCCACATCGGAATGCCATCCGCCGAACAGTTGGTCAGGTAGAAATCGGCGGTGGCGGTGGCAGCCTTAATGAATAGCTGCCGGCACTGATCCGCCCCGCCAACCCCTTGGAAGTCCGACCGTATCCCGCCTCCGCCCGCCCGGAGGAATTCAAGTTGCTCGGCAAATCCGCAGATCGCCCACGCCAACCCGCGCGTCCAGGTGCTGAAGGGCGAATAGCCCTGCTGCGAGTTGGGACACCGGAACACGCCACTCGTTGGGTTGAACACCGCTTCATGCGCGGTACGACCGCGCACATCGTAGGCATCGCGCCCCTCGCCGTAATACACCGAGTAGCGCGCGGTGTTGACACCGTGCTCGATGAGCCGCTGGCACAGGGAAATTTTGGCGTCCTGCTCCCCCATCAATACGTGGCCGAGTTGATGCGCCACGGCCAGTGACCGGCAAGAGCGGATCGTATCCACGAATAACGAGTGCGGTCCGTTGAAGGAATGAATGAAACCCGTGCCATCCGCCAGCTTCGTCCAGCGCGCGGCCTGCACCGCACCGCTAACCTTGAGTGCGAGTTCGCAGAAATTCTTTTCGTCCGCGTTGTGGGGAATTTTCCCCGCCTGCATCAAGCGCAAGAGATTGCCGTAGGTAGAGACGTTGTTGAAACCGTGGTCATGCACGCCGATGTGTGAGACATGCGACGCCATGCGTTCCACCGTCCCGCACCGGCCGATTTCCAAAAATCGTTCGTCGCCCATCGCATCGAACTGCAGCAGCGCTGAGCCGTATTGAAAACCCTGCGTCCATTCGGTCCAACCGCGAGAAGTGTATTTGCCCTTTACGGTGAAGACTGGCGTCCCCAGCTTTGACGGCCAGGATTTTTCGATGCTCAGAATTTTCGGGCCCGACAACTCGAATACGTGCTCGATTTGCGGCACGAGTTTCTTCGGAGTGAGCTTGAAATCAATTTTGATGGGCATGTTCTCTATTCGTAGGAGACGAGGTAACGAGTCTCAAATCAAATGGTTTTCGTAGCCGGACATAAACTAGCAATTTAGCGACCCCTCACGTCGTCTCCTACAATCTATGAAGGTGAAACCCGCCATCCACGTTGATGACCTCGCCGGTGCTGAAGGGAAACGCGTCGCTGGCAACGGCGGCCACCGCGCGGCCGACGTCTTCGGGCGTGCCCCAGCGTTGAAGGGGCGTTATCCCCTCGGCGATGAGCTGGTCATATTTCGCTTTCACCGGTTCGGTCATGTCTGTGGCAATGAGGCCGGGCCGGATTTCATAGACGTTGATGCCATGCGCCGCCAGGCGGGCGGCAAACAGCGGGGTGAGCATCGCGAGCGCGGCCTTGCTCACGCAGTAATCTCCGCGATTCGTCGACGCGGTATAGGCGGAGAGCGAGGAGATTGTTACGATCTTCGGTCGGTAGGCTGAAGTTCCACTGCGGCCCGGACTGTCCCGTGAAGGCGGGGACGCAACGAGACGCTTCCCGACCAGTTCTATCATCCACTGCGCTGCCAGTTGCGTCAGGAAGTACGGGCCTTTGACGTTGATCGCGATCAACCGGTCAAAGCTTTCCTCGCTGGCTTCCAGAATATCCGCGCGGTCTTCCGGCGCCACGCCGGCATTATTGACCAGCAAATCCAGCCGGCCAAAATTTTCGCGGGTGAACTCCAGCAACCGCTTCCGGTCGCGGCTCTGGCTGATGTCGGCTTGACAAACCTCGGCGCGAATCTGCTTCCCCTGCGCGCTCGCCGCGGCCAGGCAATCCTGGGCCGTTTGTTCCGCCGCAGCCGTGTGACACACGTAGTCGATCACGAGGTCCTCCCCCAGCCCGGCCAGTGCCAGGGCGATGCCCCGGCCGATCCCGCGGGACGCGCCGGTAATGAGCGCCACTTGATTCACCCGCGGAAACTAGGACTTTCCCGACAACAGGAAAATGATTTTGTTTGCCCCACCCGGAGATGGGCCGCATCCACGCCCCGGGGGCGGCGCCCCGCGCCTTGGCCCTGCCACCGGAACGCCGCCTTTAGGCGGCTGCCACGGGTCCAACCCCGTACTGCCGCGTGAACGCGGCGTTCCGATTCCCATGCCAGCAGACCCGCGGGGCAGTTTGGCCGCCCCGCCCGGATCACGACAGCGCGGGCGATTGGGATTGTCGCCTGCGATTGGTAATTGCCTTTCCCGAGAACCTTTTTATCTTCCCGCATCGCATGACCAGAGGCCCACGTCGGACCGTTGCAACTGGGGATCGATCAAACATGAACAAATCTGGAGGCCAACCGCCGGTCGCCGAAGGGCGGCGCGGTTTTATCCGAAAATTTCTCGCCGGCCTCATCGGGGCGGTGCTGGCGCTGATTCCCGCCGGCGCCGGCCTGACGGTCCTCTTGGATCCGCTTCGCCGCAAAACTTCCGCCAGCGGCGCCGTGCCGGTCACCACCCTCGACGGGTTGCCCGCCGACGGCCTGCCGCACAAGTTCGCCGTGCTGGCCACGCGCACCGACGCCTGGAACAAGTTCACCCAAGTGCCGATCGGCGCGGTGTATCTCCGCCGGCTGGCGGATGGGAAACTGCAGGCGTTCAACGTGGTTTGTCCGCACGCGGGCTGCTTCGTAGATTTCGTGGCCGAAACCGGGAGTTTTCTCTGTCCGTGCCACAATAGCACTTTCACGGTGGAGGGAAAAATTGCGGATCGTTCCAGCCCGTCGCCGCGGGCATTGGATTCGCTGGAAGTCGAAGTGCGCAATGACAACGAAGTGTGGGTGAAGTTCCGAAATTTCCAGGCGGGCAGTGCGGCGAAAATCCCCGTGGCATGAAAGGCTTGCTCGACTGGCTCGATCACCGCGTCGGCTTCCGCGATCTGGCGAAGGAGGCGTTGTACGAAAACATTCCGGGCGGCGCGCGCTGGCGTTACGTGTGGGGCAGCACGCTGACGTTCTGCCTTGCCGCCCAATTCATCACGGGCATTTCGCTCTGGATGGCTTACAGCCCTAGTTCGCAAACCGCGTGGGAAAGCGTTTATTTCATCCAGGACGAAATGACCGGGGGCTGGCTGTTGCGCGGGCTGCATCACTACACAGCCCATGTGATGACCGTGTTGCTGGTGTTGCATCTGATGCAGGTGATGATTGACGGGGCCTACAAAGCGCCGCGCGAAGTGAACTTCTGGTTCGGGTTGGCCCTGCTCGGCCTGGTGCTGGGCATGTCGCTCACCGGCTACCTGCTGCCGTGGGATCAAAAAGGTTATTGGGCCACCAAGGTGGCGACGAACATTACGGCCATCGTGCCGTTGATCGGGCCGGCGCTGCAGAAAATCATCATCGGCGGGTCCGAGTACGGACATCACACCCTCACCCGCTTCTTCGCGCTGCACGCCGGGGTTTTGCCGGCCGTGACGACCGGGCTGGTCGTGGCCCACGTGGCGCTGTTTCGACGGCATGGGATCACCGCGAAAGAACCCAAGCGGAAACGCGACGCGCCGTTCTGGCCGGACCAGGTCTTCCAGGACGCGGTGGCCTGCCTCGCGGTCATGGCCACGGTGCTGTTCTTTGTCCTGCACCATAGCCTGTTAGGGACGCCCGGTCCGCTCGGGGTGGAGCTGGGGGCACCGGCGGATCCGTCGGAACAATTCTCGGCGGCCCGGCCGGACTGGTATTTTCTGTTTCTGTTTCAGTTGTTGAAATATTTTCCCGGGGAGACGGAAATCTGGGGCGCCATCGTGATTCCCAGCCTGGTGTTCGGGGTCATCGCGCTGATGCCCTTCCTGGGGAAATGGAAACTTGGGCATCGGTTTAACTTGGGCTTCTTAGGTTGTCTGCTCGCGGGCGCCGGCCTGTTGACCTTCGCGGCGCTGCGCGAGGATCAACACAACCCGACTTATCTCACGGCGGTTAAGCGAGCGGAAGTGGTCGCGGCGCGGGTGCGCGAGCTGGCGAAAGCGCCGGCCGGCATCCCGGCCGAAGGGGCGGTGGCCTTGCTGCGCAATGATCCGCTGACTCAAGGGCCAAAGATTTTTTCAGCGCAATGCGCGGGCTGCCACCGCTTCGGCGGGGAGGATGGGACGGGCAAAGTACCCAACAACGTGCAATCGGCCTCGGATTTGAAGGGCTTCGCTTCGCGCGAATGGCTGGCCGGCCTGCTGGATCCGGCGCGGATTGACTCGACGAATTATTTCGGGGCGACGAAATTCAAGACGGGCAAGATGGCTCGGTTCGTTCATGAAAAAGTCGCGGCTTATCCTCCTGAAAAGCAGGCAAAGTTGCAGCAGGTGATCGCCGCCCTGTCCGCCGAGGCGCAACTCACCTCACAACTGGCCGCCGACCAGCGGGACGCGACGGACATTACCGCCGGCCGGGGCTGGTTACGAGACGAGTTTGCCTGCACGGATTGTCATCAGTTTCGCGCGAAGGACGAGGATGCCACGGCGCCGGAACTGACCGGTTACGGTTCGCGCAAATGGCTCATCAACTTCATCACGAACCCGGCCCACGCGGATTTCTATGGGGAACGCAACGAGCGGATGCCACAATATGGCGAGAAGCAGATTCTAACCGGGCAACAAATCAACCTGGTGGCTGATTGGCTACGCGGGGTGTGGTACGAACCGGCAAAATGAGCAACGTTCGGCGTCCCTCCGCCGCTGACTCGCGAGCAGTGGGAAAATTGAATCCTGGCCCGACTCCGTTGATTCCAGCGCACGGGAGCCGATCCACCTAGGAACTGAACCAATGTTACACACCGAATTGATTCCCGCCGCCGAACGCAGCTCGCGCCGGCTACTGATCATGCTCCACGGGCTGGGCGACAGCATTGAAGGTTATCGCTGGCTGCCGGAGGCGCTACGGCTGCCGGAGCTGAATTATCTGCTGGTCAATGCGCCGGACGATTATTACGGCGGCTTTTCCTGGTACGATATCACCGGCAATCAAGCCCCCGGTGTGCTGCGCAGTCGCCAGCTCCTGTTTGATTTGCTCGAGGATCTGCGCGCGCGCGGATACCCGACGGACCAGACGACGCTCGGCGGGTTTTCGCAGGGTTGCCTGATGGCCATAGACGTGGCGCTCCATTATCCGCACCGGCTGGCCGGGGTCGTTGGCATCAGCGGCTACGTTTTCGCACCGGACAAAGTTTTGCAGGAGCTTTCGCCAGTGGCGCGGCACCAGCGCTTTCTCGTCACGCACGGGACGTTTGATCCGGTGGTCCCGTTCGCGACCACGCGCCGGCAGATCACGCAATTGCAAGCGGCAGGCCTGTCCATTGAGTGGCACGAGTTTGCCAAACCGCACACCATTGCGGGCGAAGAGGAGCTGAGCGCGATCCGAAATTTTGTGTGCGCCGGCTACCCCAAGGTTGCGGAATCTTAGCGAAGGCTTGGCTTGATTCGAAGCCGACTTCGTCACGGTAGCGTCCTGGCGTGCGGTCGACCGGTCCCGTGTTTTGGAAGCCGGAGTCGCAACGGTGGCACGGATTAGATCTCGGGAATCATGCGCGCTACAGCAGAGCGCCGCAGGGGCGAACGCACTCCAAAACCTGACGGTGGTTCGGTGCGCCCGCCGTAACGCCGACTTTTGGGTCGGCAACCGAACGGTTGCGTCCGCCTTCGCGATGGCGTATTTCTCGAAGCCGTGCATCATCCCGGTCCAGCCACCGCGAGAATTTTGTGATCGAACTGCCTGAAGCCATCCAAACCGAATCCGAGTTGGAAGAGGTTTTGACGCGCCCCAGCGCACCACTGATCGAGTTCATCCAAACCGTTGCCAGTCCGTTGCTCGTCCTTGGTGCGGGCGGCAAAATGGGACCGACGTTAGCCGTGCTCGCGCGTCGCGCCGCCACGGCCGCCGGCTACGCGCTCGACGTGCTGGCGGTCAGCCGTTTCAGCAATGCCGCCGCCCGCAGGTGGCTCGAAGGGCACGGTGTGAAAACGGTGAGTTGCGATCTGCTGGATGCGAACGCGGTGGCCGGACTTCCGGATGCGCAGAACATTATTTATCTAGTCGGCCTGAAGTTCGGGACCGCGCAAAATCCGGCGTCGACTTGGGCGATCAACACCATCGTCCCCGCGCGCGTTTGCGAGCGCTATCCGCGGAATCGCATCATCGCGCTGTCCACCGGCAACGTTTACCCGATGCGCGAGGTGAGCCGGGGCGGTGCGGTGGAAACGGATTCCCTCACGCCCTTGGGCGAGTATGCAAACGCTGCCGTGGGCCGCGAACGCATCTTCGAGTTTTATTCCCAACGCCAGCACACGCCCCTCGCGTTGCTCCGGCTGTTCTACGCGGTCGAGTTGCGCTACGGTGTGCTCGCCGATATCGCGCGCAAAGTTCACGCCGGCGCGCCGGTCGCGCTGGCCAACGGCTATTTCAACTGCGTCTGGCAGCGCGATGCCAACGAACTGATCCTGCGCGCGCTGCCGCTGGCGGCGGCGGCGCCGTTGAGTGTTTTCAACTTGTGCCGGCCAGAGCTTTTTTCCGTCCGTGCGATTGCCACCCGGTTTGGCGAACTCCTCGGTCGCGCCCCGGTTTTTTCCGGCCACGAAACCGAATCGGCGTTACTCGGCAATTCGGCAAAGCTTGGTACCGCCCTGTTGGCGCCGATGACTCCCATGGAAACCATCCTGCACTGGACCGCACAATGGGTGCAGCAAGGCGGATCGGACTTGGGCCGCCCAACCCATTTCGAGGTGCGCGATGGCAACTATTGAATCAGTACGGGCGCGGCTGGTCACCGGCTTGGCCATTCCGGCGTGTCCGCTCGCGCTCAACGCGCAACGGCGGTTCGACGCCCGCCGGCAACGCGCGCTGTTTCGCTATTATCTCGCGGCGGGCGCGGGCGGATTGGCCGTAGGGGTGCATACCACCCAGTTCGCCATCCGCGACCCGAGGATCGGGTTGTTCAAACCAGTGCTGGAGCTGGCGGCGGAGGAAATACTGAGGGCTGCGTGCGGTGGACGACAGGACGACATAACGTGCGAAGGATTCTCCCTCTCCCCCGCAGAGGGGGAGAGGGTTGGGGTGAGGGGGAAAACTTACGCCATCGGTAAGTCCTCGCCCGACCCCTCACCCTGGCCCTCTCCCCTTCCGAAGGGGAGAGGGAATCCGCCTCGTGCGCGGATAGCCATCGCCGGGGTCTGCGGCCCGACCAAACCGGCGGTCGCGGAAGCAACGCTCGCTCGCGAACTGGGTTTCCACGCCGGCCTGCTCAGTCTGGGCGCGCTGCGAAATGCGAGCGAAGCGGACCTGATCGCGCATTGTCGGGCCGTGGCGGAAATCATCCCGGTGTTTGGTTTCTATCTGCAACCGGCCGCGGGCGGGCGCGTGCTGCCGTTCTCCTTCTGGCGGCGCTTTGCTGAAATCCCCAACGTCGTTGCCATCAAGCTCGCGCCGTTCAATCGCTATCAAACCCTCGACGTGGTGCGGGCCGTCGCGGAGGTCGGGCGCGACGACATCGCGCTTTACACCGGCAACGACGACAACATTATCCTCGACCTGCTCACGCCCTATTGCTTCCGCGTTGGAAGCAAAATGGTCGAGCGCCGGATCGTCGGCGGTTTGCTCGGCCATTGGGCGGTGTGGACCAAACGCGCCGTGGAGTTGCACGCCGAATGTCGTCACCTAGCGCTCAGCGGCGAACCCATTCCGGCCGAACTGCTGCGCCGCGCCGGCGAGGTGACGGATTGCAATGCCGCGTTCTTTGATGCGGCGAACAATTTTGCCGGCTGCATCCCCGGCCTGCACGAAATCCTGCGCCGCCAGGGTCTACTGGAAGGCACCTGGTGTCTCGACCCCAATGAAACGCTCAGCCCCGGCCAAGCCGAAGAAATCGAGCGTGTCTGCCGCGCGTATCCGCACTTGAGCGATGACGAATTCGTGGCGGCGCACCGGGAAGAGTGGCTGGCGGGCTAGCCGTTGCTTGAAGTTCGCGCATTCGCGACAGCGTCTTGGAGTACGGCGTGAAGTGAAGCGCCACACTGCTTCGGGGACGAGCTCGCCCACGGATTGAAGAGTCGGGGCAACGCGAAAGTAAAGCCCGGCCGCTTCACACGTCACAATCCCAAGTTAAAATGAAACTGTTGGTGGAGCGGGGGTGCGACTGGAAGTGGCGGTCAGTGTGGTAGAACGGCTCGCGCTGCGAGCCGTCGGGCCGCGTCCAGCGGCACGTCCGAGTCACCGCACGTTCCGCCCGCTCGGCGCGGGCGGAGTGTTCGCAGCGCGAACACTCCTACCACCCGGGTTGACCGCCACTTCTGGTCGCACCCTGGAGCGGGCGACGAATTGACAAGCCAATCCAAAGCGGGTAAGAAAACGCGTAGTCCCATAAAATTCTCCAGCCAAGAAAGCCGCTAAATATGAAAACTCCGCCCCTTGCCAGGCCTTCGGGTTTTACCTTGATCGAGTTACTGGTGGTCATAGCGATCATCGCCATCCTGGCGGCAATGCTCCTCCCGGCCCTGGCCAAAGCCAAAGAGAAGGCCCAGCGGACGAGCTGCATGAATAACATGAAACAATTGGGACTGAGCCACAATTTGTACCTGAGCGACAATAATGATCAAATTGCCCCGCCCAATTGCGGTGGCGCGGCTGGACTCTCAAACCGCACGCTCCCGGCCGGCTGGCTCTACAAACCGGGCGAGGCGCTGCCGGGGGTGCCGGGATTGAATCAGACCAACGGCCCGAGCAAGGGGCTCTTTTTCCCGACGTTAAAATCGTGGTCGATTTTCATGTGCCCCGTCCACAAAACGAACCTTGCGGCGTGGAAGGTGGCCGACGTCAAATTCACCAGCTACTTGATGAATGGTGCGGTCATCGCCAGCGCCTCGGGCTACGACTGGAGCGCCGGGGCCGCCGGAAAGACCTACAAGAATGCCGCCTTCAAAGCGACCGACATGTTGTTCTGGGAATCCGATGAGCGTAACCCGAGCTACTTCAATGATGGCTCTAGCCAACCCAACGAAGGGCTCACGGAGCGGCACAACAGCGGCGCGACCATGGGCCATTTCGATGGGCACGTGGAGTACGTGAAGTGGAAAAAATATTTTCAACTGGCCGCCGACCGCTTTAAGAACAGTCTGTGGTGTTACCCGGGAAACGAGTACGGCCGCTAGTCGGTTGAGGAACCCAACATGAGAACCCAGCGAATATTGATTTCTTTCGTCGTAGCGCTGATGCTTGTGACCGCCTCCTGCCGCAAGCAAGAGGACGTCAAATCCAGCGCTTCGGAACTGGAACTGGCTTTTCAAACTCCCACCGCGCCCGGCTCCGCCAATCCCGCCGTGTCCGCGCAAACCGTGCCCAGTGGCGCCGAGGAGCTCGTCAAGACCGCCCTCGCGGCAGCCCGCGTGGACGATTATGCGAGTGGCGTGATTGCGCTGGAAGCGGCCCAGCGCAAACCGGGGGTGACCGCCGAACAAGTGATGGCCGTGCAGCGGGCGGTGCTGGCCATGACGTCCGACCTGGCAACCCGCGCCGCCAACGGTGATCAAAAAGCCATGGCCCAGCTCAAGGCCATCGAGCAGACGCGCTCCCAGTGAGAATCTAAGTTAAGCTCGGCCAGGACGTGGACGTTGAATTCACTTGTCGCATCGACCGACAACCCTCGCACGTCGACCAACGGTTGGTGTATTTTCCAGTCTAAGCTCAGTCGGTCCGTCATTACTTCGCCGTGGGCAGCCGATAGCACGCGGCTTCCTTTTCGTTGCGCACCACCAGATATTCGCCCGCGAGCGCGGGTGGGTTCCACGTCTTGCCGTGTAAAGCAGTGAATCGGGCGAGCTCACGAGGTTCACCCGGCACTGGTTCCACTAAAACCATGTCACCGCCTTCATCGGTCACCAGCAGCAACGAACCGGAAAGGATCACCTGGCCGTGACCGTATCTGCCTTCCTTCCACTTCAGAGAACCATCTGCAGCGTCGAGGCAAACGAGGATGCCATCATCGAGACCGTAAATAAAACCGTCGCGATAAACCACGTTGGTGAACTTGGCTTTGAGACGGATGGATTTCCAAATCCGGGTGGCCGACCACTGGTCATCTTTGGTCCTTTTGATTTGCAGCAACTCGCTGCCGGTCCCGTAACCGCTGGTGACCAACACCCGGTCCTCCGGCAGAACGACCGGGACGGCAATGTGCGGATGCCCAGCGGGCCATGGGTAAGTCCAAAGGACCTTGCCCGTCGCGGGGTCGTGGGCCGCGACTTGATTGGCATTGAAGATTAGAATCTGGCGGACGCCCGCCAGCGTCGCCGCCAGCGGTGAGCTGTAACTCGCGCCGTCATCGCCGCCGCCCCAAACAAAGTTTCCTGTGATGGCGTCGTATGCGACCAGGGAGCGACCCTTGGAGCCACCGGCGCTCACGACGACCATTTGGTCGAGCAGCAACGGCGAACCGCTCACGCCCCAGCCACCCACGCTACTCTGGTTGTCCGTGATGATGTCTTTGGACCAGAGGCGCGCACCGGTTTCCACATCCAGACAATTCAACATTCCGGTTGCCCCCAAAGTGTAAACGCGATTGCTCACAATCGTGGGCGTCGCGCGTGGGCCGTCACCGGCGATGACCGTGTTGTAGTGGGCCGGATCGGCGTGCGACCAGAGCACCTGGCCCGATGGCAAATCGTAAGCGACGACGGTTTCCTCGTCGCCGCGTTGTTCCTGCGTAATCGCATAGTTCCCGAAGATGGCGAAGCCGGACCAGGCGGCGCCGATGGGTTGCAGCCATAATTTTTCCGGCGGTTGCGCTTTCCAGTCGCGGGCCAGCGCCGGGCCGGTCACGGTCGCGTTCCGCAGCGGGCCAAGGAACTGCGGGAAGTCGTTGGTCGATTGAACGAGGGAATGCTCGCGTTTTTGGGGGGCCACCGGTTTCCCGACGGGCCGAGCCATCGTGGCGGGCCGTTGCCAACGCCATTCGAGAATCGGCAACAAATCGCCGGTGACACCGTGAATTTTGAAAAGGCCGGCCATCAGCGCAATCAAGCTTACCACCCCGCCGAATACCGCGCAGCGAACGGCCCATTTGAGCCGCGAAAAAAACAATATCCACAGCAACTCCAACAGCAGTGAGACCAGCATCACTTGCGTCGTAGCAATATTTTTTTCTTGGAACGATGTTTTCGGCCACAGCCGAATCCCGATGGTGACCGCAAGGGCCAAGGTGAGGACGCTGAGGCCCGGCCACCAGCGAATCGGTTTTCGCGGTGGCGGCGCTTGCGGTGCTGGCAGTGCTTGCTCGGTGGCGGCGCTGGGCTGAGGCTCGGGCATGACGAAAATCCTGGGTGGGTGTTTAGACCGCGGTGAACCCGCCGTCTACCGCCATCACTTGGCCGGTGACGAACGCAGCTTCGTCGGAAGCCAGATAGAGGGCCAGGCCGGCCACTTCTTCCGCTTGGCCGATGCGGCCCAAAGGGGTGGCCTGCTCGAATTGGCGACGGCGCGTTTCGTCCTGCCAGAGAAATTCGCTGAAGTCCGTCTGGATCAGCCCGGGTGCGATGGCGTTGACGCGGATACGGTACTTCCCAAATTCCTGCGCCCAACTCCGGGTCAGCATCAACAAGCCTGCCTTGGTGAAACTGTAGAGCAGGCCGCCCGGTTGCGGCCGCAGCCCGGCCACCGAGGCGATGTTGATGATCGACCCGCCGCATTTGCGTTCGATCATGGCCGGCACGATCAACCGCACCAGCCGAAAGGCCGACTTGATGTTGACTTCAATCATCTTGTCCAACATGTCCTCGTCGGTGTTAAGCGCGGGGCCCTGACCGATGTTTGTGGCGCTATTGTTGACCAGAATATCCACCGGGCCGAGGCGGGTTTCGGTTTGCTCTACCAAGTGCTCGAGTTGTTCCTTGCGACCGACGTGGCAAGCGAGGGGAATAATTTTGCCCGGCAGCGCCGCGAATTCCCGGGCGGTCGCTTCGAGGTTTTCCATTTTGCGGCTGGCAATGACCACGTTGGCCCCCGCAGCCGCCAGCCGGTACGTGATGGCCTTGCCGATGCCCCGCCCGCCGCCCGTAACGAGGGCAACTTTACCTTGCAAATTCGGGATGATGGCCATGAAAGGTGCCGTTGAATGCTCAGCTCGCATAGGAGTTTCCGAGAACACGGACTAAGGCGCAATGGGAATCGCGGTCGACCTCTGCAAGGTTGGAGATGCGGGTCTTTGAGGTCATCCAACCACCTCCTGCACTTCCATGGAGGGAGCCAAGCTCTATTCGGATTGAGCACGGTGCGTAAATTCCTGGCGACCGTAGATGCAAAAGCAAAATCTATCACCCCGCAAACCCGGTTTAACCCAGGGCATTGCTTTTTGTCCAGCCCATACACTCCGGCAAACCAAGCCCCCATTTTCGCCGACACTTGAGTTGAAACGATTTGGCGGGACAGCTTCCATACTCCGGTCCGGCGCGATCGGTCGAATGCAAAAAAAGAGACCGGACTTTCGTCCGGTCTCCTGAATAGAATTTTTCTGAAGCGCGCTTAGCGTTTCACGCGGTAGTACTTGTTGCCGGCTGCAACCGGCTCCGAGAAGCTGCCGCTGGAGTTACCAGTGGTAGTCCACGCCCCGTTCGGCGTCGGCGCCGTTTCAAGTGTCCCACCGTTGAGCCAGGTGATGCTGATGTTGCCACCGGAGATTGTAGGATTGGAGATGACAGGCGGATCCAGCACTGGCGGCACCTGGGTCACAGAAGTCACAGGCTTGCCAGCCGAACCTTGAGTGTAGATTTTGGAGACTTCGTCTGCGCTCAGACTCCGATTCCAAATCGCCACATCATCCAACGGGCCGCCCAAGTAGTTTGGATTCGTTGCAGCCGGTGCCACCGTGGGATTGGCCGGATCGGTGATGTAGTCCACGGCCAGAACCGCGCCCATGGACAGGAACTGCACCGACGGAACCGCCAGTTTCCCGACGTAATCCGCCGAAGCCACTTCCACGCCGTTGCGGTAGAGGTGCAATTGAGCCCCGTCCGCAGAGAAGGCCACCTGTTGCCAAGTGCCAAAGGCAAACGACGTTGAGGCGACCGCTTCGACCCGATTGGGGCCAACCATGATTGCCGCACGCAAGTAGAAGAGATTTGGATCCAACGCGTCCGGCACTAATCCAAGCGCGAATTGCCCGGAAATGCCCCCACCCGGAAGTGTCTGCTCTTGACGCAACGCACCATCGCTGTTTTGGACGAAGGTGATGCCAATTCCGCTACCGGCCAATGCGGTGTCCACATTGACCCAAGCCGAAGCGCTGATACTATCGCCGGATGCCTTCGGATAGTTGGTAACGAACAAGTATGTCGCCTGATCGAAGGAGAAGGCATTGGTGATTTTACCTGGCACCAACCAATTCGCAGTGCCATTCACCACGCCCACCTGACCGCCGGACACCGCATTGGGAGCTACCGTCCCAGTGGTGGGATCCAAGGGCCAATAGCCAGCCAACCCGGTGTTGATGTTGTAGGTGGAGATTTTGACCGAAGCGTTCTTGCTAACCACGCTACCGGCTGGATTGAAGACAGCGCAGCTATAAAATGCTTCGTCGCTGACGTCGAGCGAACTGATCTTAAGCACCGCTGTGGTTGCCCCAGTCACATGGGGTCCGTTGGAGAGGTTCACTCCATTCTTCCGCCATTGATACGTCAGGTTGTTACCGGAAGCGGTAATCGAGAGTGTCACCGTTCCACCTGCCGGTCCAACCGTCTGTTGCGGATTCGTTGTGATCGCTGGAGGCAAACCCGGGCTGGGAGCGTTCAACGCCAACTGAATCCCATTGATGCCGGTTTCTCGGTCGGCACCAACGACGACTTCGGTCGACAATGTGATATCGCCATTCGCATCCGGTTGAATGCCATCAAATCGAACAAAGTCACCAACCGATGGATTAACCGCGGTGGTGCTGGTACTCCGATAGAAGCCGGGGGCCGGCTTGTATTCATCAGAATTCAGGATGCGCATGTAGTTCGTTTTGACCGGGGTTCCGGCCGAGATGTAATATTTGAGCGTTTGAACCTGCAACGGCGGACTGACGGAATAGATCAGAATGGAATTGCCGTTAACGCTTGCTGGCACATTGTGGAACGTAAAGGTGTTGGGCAATTTATTGGGATCGGCTGCCCCGGATGTTCCAGTCAAGCCGTTTAACATTCTCTCCGTCGGCGTTTCGGTACCCGTACCAGAGCCCCAAGTGCCAGTGGCAGCATATTCGAAGGTAACCAAGGAAGCATTCCCATCGCTGTCGGTAAGTGTATCTGGCAGATTGACACCCACACTACCGGTGCTATTGGTGGCATTATTCCAATAAGCCTGTGCTTGAACGCCGGCAATGTCGTTGGTATCCATCGAGGTTGGCGCACCGTTTGCACCACCGCCAATGAAGCTGATCGCTAGGCTCTTGGTTGCGGACGGTACAAAGATCGAGGCCTGCACCACTAAACTGGTCTGGCAACCGACGATCGCACAGGAGTAGAGGTTCGTGATGATCGAGGCATCCACCGGCGGCGTCGAGTAAGACGTCTTGGTCTCACCCGGAAGCGATTGACCGTTCTTAAGCCACTGCAACGTCCATGGTCCATTCACTTTAGTATAAAACGTTGCGGGTGTTCCGAGCAGCGCCGGGGTGTTAACCGGCTGCGAAACAAAGGCGGTCTGGCCACAAGGATTGCTCGAAGTGGCTGCCAACAGCTCTACTTCGGCGACTTGCATGCAGCAACCATTTGGAGTCGCGACCGCGACAACCGTCCAGCGATAGTTCTTGTAAGACTGCTTGTTCGGGAAGTAGAAGGATTGCGTCTGGAATCGGTTGGTGAAGGCAGGGATATTGGTGATGCCTGCCACGAACGTCCAAGTGTTTGTATTGTAATCGAGCCCGATGTCGTTCGAACCTTCGAGAGTGACGGTGCTTGGGTCACGTTCTGGCGCGTCATTGGCCGAGGTGATGGTCATGCCGATGACGGTGGAGGCCCCGATTGAAGGCGCGACCGCAAATCCGGTCGGCGGATTGTTTGGCGTTCTCTGGTCAAAATTCAGATATTTCGCTTGAGTATTATCAATGGCATTGGCAACGCCTTCGGAACCAGGACTATTGGCCGAGGAAGCGACAATCGGATCGCCCGGCTGGGTCACGTCCTTGGGCGCACTGGTACCCAGCAGTTCGACTTCCGCCACCTGCATACAGCAACCGTTCGGCGTTGCAACTGCCACGACAGTCCAAAGGTAATTCTTGTAGGGGGTGTAATTGTCGAAGAGAAACGTCTGCTTTTGAAACCGGGCGGTGAAGGCCGGGACGTTGGTATACCCGACGATGAACGTCCAATTGTTCGTGTTGTAATCAAGGCCTGCATCATTAGAGCCAAGTAGAATAAAAGTGCTTGGGTCGCGTTCGGGGGCATCGTTGGCGGAGGTCACGGTGATCCCGGTTACAAGGCTGCTTCCGATTGAAGGAGTCACGGCAAATCCGGTCGGCGGATTGTTTGGGGTGCGCTGGTCAAAATTCAAATATTTCGCTTGGGTATTGTCGATGGCATTGGCTACGCCCTCGGAACCAGGACTATTGGCTGAGGAGGCGACAATCGGATCGCCCGGCTGGGTCACGTCGGGTGGGAGGGTGCTGCCCAGCAGCTCAACCTCGGCAACTTGCATACAACAGCCATTGGGAGTCGCCACCGCAATCACGGTCCAGCGGTAATGTTTGTAAGCCGTAAAGTTGTCGAAGAAAAATGTCTGCTTTTGAAACCGGGCGGTAAACGCAGGAATATTGGTCAGACCTGCAATCGTCGTCCAAGTTCCAGAACTGTAATTGGTGATGGTGTCGTCATTGGATCCCTCTAATAGAACCGTGCTAGGATCACGCTCCGGGGCATCGTTGGCGGAAGTGATGGTCATGCCGACGACCCGGGTGACACCCACCGAAGGCGAAACCGCGAACCCGGTTGGTGGATTGTTAGGAGTCCGTTGGTCAAAATTCAAATATTTAGCTTGCGTGTTGTCAATGGCATTGGCTACGCCCTCGGAACCAGGACTATTGGCTGAGGAAGCATATATGGGATCACCAGGCTGAGTGACATCGCTCTGCGCCCGAGCCGCATGCGCCAACGCAAGCGACAAGCAGACGCACGCCAGCGTAGCTTTAAGAGAGGAACTTTTCGACATATGATTTTTTTCCGGAATTCCGGAAACTATTTTTTTGGAGCAGGGTTTATGGTTAGGGTTGGCTTTTCGGCTTGTCTACTAACAAGTAAACAAGTGCGCACAATTTTGCTCGTGATTTGCATCGCTGCCATTGGTCGACGCGAGAATGGCACGCTCTGCTAATATCGTCAACAAAAAAATCTTTGGCCCTCAAAAATCACGCCTCTGCCTCGAAATTAAGTCCCCTGGCCCCGTAAAAATGGTTCGCACCGGGTAGCACTGCAAACCAGACACCGCCGGCTGGCGCTGATTCGTTGTTCGATCAAATCGCCGGAAGCGAGTCCGATCAAAATCGATGACCGCCGGAATAGGAACGAAATGATGCTTGAAACCGATCCGCCTCCGTCTTTCGCAAACTCACGGTCAGCGTTACTACTAATTCCCCGAATCCGAATGCCGTCGTAGTGGGCGGAAGGCTCGGAACCGCGGTCGGAAGGCAGAGCATCGCCGGCCAAGCCACATTGATTTCGCTGGCTACCGAAAGGATCTGGAAATCGGGCGGTGAAGTTGCTAAGCATCAGACCGAACGTGCGCTTCGTTCTTGTGTTTTTTTGGCTCGTCAGCGGCCCGGGCCTAGCTTAGCTTCGCCCTCGAAAATGAAACCCAAGCGCTACCTGCTGGTCGCCGTCACTTTCATTGGAATTTGCGGTTCGCCTTTCTCCTTGCTGGCTCAACCTCCGCCGGCGGCCCCCGCCACGTCAGAAAAAAACCCTTCGTTCGTACCACTTACTCTGCCCGTGCCGGCAACTCACACTTCGATTCCTCCCGCCCCCAGCAACTTGCCCCCTGCGCCCTTGGCCTCACAACGCGCGCTTCCCGAGGGAATTCTCGCCTTCGACGCGGAGTCGAAGGAAACGCTGGTCAAACCCGGTGAGTTGGCGGCGACTTACCTCTTTCTCCTGACCAATGTTTCCCCCGCCGAAGTCATCATCAGCCGGGTGCAACCCTCCTGCGGCTGCACGACCGCGCAATTGCCCCCGATGCCCTGGAAACTTCCCGCGGGCGGCAGCGGTCAAA
>JANXWY010000065.1 GCA_025350905.1 Verrucomicrobiota bacterium | reverse complement strand
GAACTGGCTGAGCTGCGAGCGGCCAAAGAAATCGCGAATAACGGCGGAGAGCGCCTTCGGGTTGATGAGCTTTTGCGGCGTCATCGCTTCGAGGCCCTGATCGAACAGCGTCATGCGTTCCTTCACCAGGCGCTCGGTGCGCGCCAGCCCGACGCGACACTGGTTGGCCAGTAATTCGCCCACGGTACGGATGCGGCGGCTGCCCAAGTGATCAATGTCGTCCAGCGAGCCTTCGCCTTTCTTGACCCGGAGCAGGTATTTCGTCGCCTCGACCAGATCCTCCTTGGTCAGGACGCGCGACTCATTTTTATTACTGAGGCCGATCTTCTGGTTGATCTTGTACCGACCGACCCGGCCCAAGTCATAGCGTTTCGGATCAAAGAACAAACGCTTGATAAGTGCCTTGGCGTTGGCCGCCGTCGGCGGATCTCCAGGCCGGAGGCGGCGATAAATATCCTTGAGGGCTTCTTCCTCATTTTTCGCCGGATCCTTCTTCATGCACTTGATGATGATGCCTTCATCAATCGAAGTATCCACGACCTTGATCTTGGTCACGCCCAGTTCGGCGATTTGCTTGACGACCGCCTTGGACAGCGGCTCAAAGGCGCGCGCGACGACCAGCCCCTTGTCTTCATCGGTGGCGTCTTGAATCAAAACTTTGTTCTGCAAGTCATCCAGCTTTTCCGCTTCCTTGACGGTGAGATCCTCGACTTCGTAGAACAGCTTGAGAATTTCCTCGTCCGTACCGCGATGCTTGTCGCCGTCCTTCTTGGAATCCTTGGCATCGCCATCCAGAAACGCGAGCGCCCGGAACAGCGTGGTGGTGAGAAATTTCCGGCGGCGTTTCTTGCGATCGAGATAGACGTAGAGCAAATCGCTCGTGTCGAACTGCGCCTCATACCACGAGCCCCGGTCGGGAATGACGCGAAAACTGTGGAGCTTCTTGCCGTTCGGATGAATCGTCTCCTCGAATGCGATGCCGGGCGACCGGTGCAACTGGCTGACGATGACGCGTTCGGCGCCATTGATCACGAAGGTGCCCTGCGGCGTCATCAGGGGCAATTCGCCCATGAACACGCGCTCTTCCTTGCTGCCTTTTTCATCCTTGAGCAGGAACGTGACGTAGAGCGGCGCGCCGTAGGTCAGGCCCTCGCGCAGACATTCGAGCCAGTCAATTTTGGGCGGGCCGATTTCATAGGAATGAAAATCCAGGACGCACTTGCCGTCGTAGCTCTCAATCGGGAAGACCTCGGTGAAGACGGCCTGCATGCCCAAGTTTTTGCGCTTGGACTGCGGCAGGTCGGCCTGCAGGAATTCCTTGTAGGAAGTGGTTTGGAGTTCGATCAAATTCGGCGGGACGATGATCTCCTTGATTTTACCGAAATTGACTCGTTCAGTGGCTCGCGATGGCATTTGGACCTTTTGGACTTGGCCGGTCTTACGACCGAACCGTTAGTTTTACAAAAACGACACTAGGCAAGCCCGCGACGTTCAATCGCGAACTTGCCGACTCTCGAACCCCGAACTCGCTCGGGGCTCTGCTACGCTGGGTGGTGAATCGGAAATTTCTCGCACGTGGGGCGAATGCGGGGCGACGCCGTTGGCCAACGTCGCCCCACCTATTCAACCCGTGATTACTTGACTTCGACTTTCGCGCCGGCTTCTTCCAACTTCTTCTTGGCCGCGTCGCTGTCGGCCTTGTTCGCGCCTTCCAAGATCGGCTTGGGCGCCCCTTCCACAAGGGCCTTGGCTTCGGCCAATCCGAGGCCGGCCTTGATTTCGCGGACGGCTTTGATCACGGCAATCTTTTTGTCCGCAGGCAAGGAAGCCAGGATCACGTCGAACGTGTCCTTCGCGGCTTCGGGCGCGGCGGCCGCGCCACCGGCGGCACCCGCGGCGGCCACCGCCACCGGCGCGGCGGCGGTAACGCCCCACTTCTCTTCCAATTTCTTGACCAGGTCCGCGGCTTCGATGACCGTCAACTTGCTTAGTTCTTCAACAATGTTTGCGATGTCTGCCATATAGTTACTCTTGTCTTTCGGTTCGTATCGTCGTCAGCCGTGGCCACGGATGTTTTGAGTTCACAGCCTGTGAACCGACGATTTACGTGGTTGTTTGTTTGCTCCCGCCGATGGCTGGTCGGTGGGAAATTTGGTTACGCGGCCTGCTCCGCCTTCGCCTTGATGACGCGGGCCAGCTGCGATCCCGGGGTATTAAGCAGCACCACGAGCTTGGTGGCCGGCGCGCTGATCACACCCAGCAATTTGCTCCGCAGCACTTCGATGCTCGGCAATTCCGCCAAGGTCAGGATGTCGGCCTGCTCCATGCGTTTGCTGTTCAGGTAGCCGAATTTGATCTTCAGCTTTTCGTTTTCCTTGCCGAAAACTTTCAGCGCTTTGGCGGTCGCGGACACATCTTTCTGGCCCGTTACGACGGCCACCTGTCCCTCGAGGGCGCCGTTTAAATCCGCCACGCCGGCTTCCTTGGCGGCGATGCGGAAAATGGAGTTCTTGACGACGTGGACTTCCGCGCCCGCCTTGACCAGGCTCTTGCGGAGGTTGGTCATCTGCTCAACCTTCAAGCCGTGATAGCTCACGACGATGAAGAAGGGTGAGGCATTCAGGCGACCGATATACTCTTTGGTGAGAATTTGCTTTTCTGCGCGCATGGATGAAAGGGGTTGAAGGTTAATGGGCCGCAAACTCGCGAATGTCCACCCGCACCGGCGGACTCATCGTCGCCGAAATCGTGCAGCTATGAATGTACGTGCCCTTCACCGCGGCGGGCTTCGCCTTCGCCACCGCGTCAATCACGGCCCGGGCGTTTTCCTCGAGCTGCGCCGGCGGAAAGGAGACCTTGCCGACCGCCACATGAATATTCCCCGCCTTGTCCACTTTGAACTCGACGCGGCCGGCTTTGACTTCCTTCACGGCTTTCGCGGTGTCTTCGGTCACGGTGCCGGTCTTCGGATTGGGCATGAGCCCGCGCGGCCCGAGCACCTTGCCCAATTTGCGCACCTCGATCATCGCTTCAGGCGTGGCGACCGCCACATCAAAGTCCGACCAGCCGCCATTGCACTTGGCGATCATGTCTTCAAAGCCGACGAACTCCGCACCGGCCGCTTTGGCCGCATCAGCCGCCGCGCCGGTCTTGGCGAACACCAGCACGCGGACGTTTTTGCCGCTTCCGTTCGGCAAGGGCACCGTGCCGCGCACCATTTGATCGGATTGCTTTGGGTCCACCCCCAGGCGGAACGCGAGGTCAACGGTTTCGTTAAATTTAGCTTTGGGAAACTTCCCCAGAACGCCCACGGCGTCCTTCAGCGGATACGCCTTGGCGGCGTCCACTTGTTCGAGCGCTTTTTTGTATCGTTTGCTTGGCATGTTTATGAGCGGTGCAGACGAGTCCCACAGACTCTCCCGCGTTGTTGGTTTATCCGACGACTTCAATGCCCATACTACGGGCGGTACCTGAGACGACGCGAAACGCGGCTTCCTCCGAAGTCGTGTTCATGTCGCTTTTCTTCATCTTGACGATTTCGAGCACCTGTTTGCGCGTCACCTTGCCCACCTTTTCCTTGTTGGGCACTTTCGAGCCGGCGGTGATGCCCGCGGCTTTCTTGAGCAGCACCGAGGCGGGCGGCGACTTGGTGATGAAGGTAAAAGATTTGTCCTGGTAAACCGTGATCACGACCGGAATCACCAGCCCGGCATCCCCTTTGGTGACGGCGTTAAATTCCTTGCAGAAACCCATGATGTTGACGCCGTGCTGGCCGAGCGCCGGACCGACGGGCGGCGCGGGATTCGCCTGACCGGCGGGGATTTGCAACTTGATGATGCCTGTAACTTTCTTAGCCATACAAAAATTTCTTTTTCTTAATCTTAATTATTCTCTTAGTCTTTAGCTCTGCCTCGCATTCTTCGTGATTAAGATTACGATCAAGCGTAAGACCAAGCCCGATTTAACCCTTCTCCACCTGCCAGTATTCCAACTCGACCGGCGTGTTGCGTCCAAAAATGTTGACCGTGACCTTCAGTTTGCCGCGGTCCGGATCCACTTCTTCGATCACGCCACCGAAATTGAGAAACGGCCCGTTGTTAATCTTAACGGTTTCGCCGACGTTAAACGCCACCTTCGGGCGCTCCGTTTCTTCGGACGCGGACACCACCGACTTGATGGTTTCCATCTCGGCGTCCGTCGCCGTGTGCGGATGCTCGCCCCCCACGAAACCGATCGCGCCCTGCGTTTCCTTGATGAAATAGAACGGCTTCGGAATGACGCGGTTCGCCTCATCGAGCAAGGCCATGTGGATGTACACATAACCCGGATGTAGCTTGCGGTTGGTGACCGTTTTTTTCTGGTTTCGCACCTCCACAACTTTTTCCATCGGGACGAGCACTTCAGCGATAAACTCGCCCATTTCCTCGGACTTGATGCGCTTCTCGATGCTCTCTTTGACCTTCTGCTCCTGGCCGGAGAGGGTATGAATCACGAACCACTGGTTTTTCATGCGGCCTAGAGTTTAATGAACAAAACGAAAAGAATTTGATCAGCCGCAAACGTGAACACGCCAAGCAGGAGGATGGCCGCCATGACCACCACGGTCGAACCCTTGAGTTCCACCCAGGTCGGCCAGGTGCATTTCCGCAACTCCTCCATTGTCTGCCGCCAGTAAACGGAAAAACGCTGGAGTTGTCCCTGCCACCAGAGGAGGCCAAAGATGACGCCAACGACCGCGACCCAAATTAAACTTGTTGTTAAGTTCACAATTATTCTGGCGGAGAGGGAGGGATTCGAACCCCCGTTCCACTTGCGTGGAAAGCGGTTTTCAAGACCGCCGCGATAGACCACTCTGCCACCTCTCCAGCCTGGATTGGCAGGGCGTGAAGGACTTGAACCTTCAACCAACGGTTTTGGAGACCGCTACTCTACCAATTGAGCTAACGCCCTACTCGGAAATTCTCCGCCTGGCTCAACCGGACTAGGTCGGAGGCCGCGGTTGCCCGCCCGCCTCCGCACGACCATTAAACCTTAGGCCGCGATCACTTCGCTAATGCGGCCCGCCCCAATGGTTCGTCCACCTTCGCGAATCGCGAAGCGCTGGCCTTTTTCCATGGCGACCGGTTTTTGCAGCTCTACGTCCACCGACACATTGTCGCCGGGCATTACCATTTCCACTCCGGTCGGAAGATTCAACGTGCCGGTCACATCGGAGGTACGGAAATAAAATTGCGGGCGATAGTTGGTGAAAAACGGGGTGTGCCGCCCGCCTTCATCCTTCGATAACACGTAAACTTCCGCCTTAAACTTCGTGTGCGGCTTGATGGAGCCGGGCTTGGCCAGAACCATGCCGCGATCCACTTCATCCTTCTTCGTGCCGCGCAACAGCACACCGACGTTGTCCCCGGCCGTGGCACTGTCGAGCAATTTGCGGAACATTTCGATGTCCGTGGCCGTCGTCTTGCGGGTTTCTTGCAGCCCGACAATCTCGACTTCGTCCATTTTCTTGAGGACGCCGCGTTCCACGCGCCCGGTCACGACCGTGCCGCGACCTTCAATGTTGAACACGTCTTCCACACACATGAGAAACGGCTTGTCCACTTCGCGCAACGGGTCGGGCACAAAGTTGTCCAGCGCGTCCAGCAAGTCTTGAATCGCCTTTTCGCCTTCGGGCGTGCCCGCCATTGCGGCCGTCGCCGAACCGCGAACGATCGGCGTTTTGTCGCCGGGGAAACCGTACTTCGTGAGCAGATCCCGAATTTCCATCTCGATCAACTCCAGCAAATCGGCATCGGCGAGATCCACCTTGTTCAGGAAAACAACGATGCTCGGCACTCCGACCTGACGGGCGAGCAAAATATGTTCGCGGGTCTGCGGCATCGGACCGTCCGCCGCGCTCACGACCAAACACGCGCCGTCCATCTGGGCGGCGCCCGTAATCATGTTTTTGATATAATCCGCGTGTCCGGGGCAATCCACGTGCGCATAATGACGCTTGGCACTCTCGTATTCGACGTGCGAGACGGCAATCGTCACCGTCTTGGTGTCATCGCGCACCGTGCCGCCCTTGGTAATGTCGGCATAGGAAATCGCTGGCGCGAGCCCCTTACGGTGTTGGACCGCGACGATCGCCGCCGTCAGGGTAGACTTGCCGTGGTCAACGTGACCAATCGTGCCGACGTTCACATGCGGCTTCGTTCGTTGAAATTGCTCTTTTGCCATGTTATTTCCTGCGTTGTTGTCGTTAGCGTTCTAGTTAATACGTCTTTTAAATTGTCTGGAGCCCATGATCAGGATCGAACTGATGACCTCGTCCTTACCAAGGACGTGCTCTACCAACTGAGCTACATGGGCGATCCCGTTAGTCTTTACTCGTTTTCAACCTGATGCGCTCAAGCGACAAAAGACCTCCCCCGCATCTTTTCAATTTCGAAAAGCCTGAGGGTTTGGTCGCTTGTCTCTTGTACAGCTCTAAGACGGGGACGAAAATAGAAAAGGTTCGCCAGAGTGTCAATGGCGTATTTAGGTTATTTTTGATGCACCGCTTTTTCGCCACTCCGTTTTCGGCGGTTCCGGCAAACCTTGCGCCCGTAACGCCGTGCGAAAGTGCATTTTGGCTATTTTGGCTAACGCATCGGCCCCGTGCGTTAGAAAGAGCTCCTTCGCCAGCGCATCCACGTTTGCGCCCGCGCCTTTCGGCAGTTCCACCCCGTATTCTTTCCCCAACCCGGCCAACCGCGTCACAAATTCATCTCGGGCCAGAATCGAAGCCGCCGCCACCGCCAGATCGGCTTCCGCCTTGTGCCGTTGCACCAATTCAATCGCGCGTCCCAGCGACATCAACGACTTCTCCACCACACTCTTGCTCGCGGCAAACTGATCGCTGATGGCCCGCACCGGCGCCGGATTCATCCGATGCTTCTGGCCCATCAAGTTTTCAATCACCCGCGCATGACCCCAGGCCAGCACCGGGTTGACGCTGCGCATCTTGGCGTACAACCGGTTGTAAGCCTCATTTCCAATCGGCACGACGGTCGTCACGCAACCCGGTGTCTCGCGAATCAACTTCGCGAGCTCGGAAATCTTCTTGTCGCTGGAAATGTTCTTTGAGTCGCGCACGCCCGCGTCCTGCCAGGCGTTGATGACCGACGCATTCACATAAACCCCCGCCACACACATCGGTCCAAAGAAATCGCCCTTCCCGCTCTCGTCCACCCCAATGCGCGGGAGCAGCAACTCCGGATTGAGCACGGCTTCGTAACCCAGGCGCGCCTCCTGCAACACCTCCGGCTCCAGCACGAATTCGACAAACTCCTGCGTCCCCTTCCCTTGCACGACCAGTTTGCCGCTTTCATAAAACACCACGTTCGTCTTTTCCTTCTCGCCGGCGAACCGCGCGTATGGCACTTCGCGCGGCTTGAAATTCCGCGCGGCTAGACACGACTTCAACGTCGCCGCCTGCTCATCCGTCAGCTTGCAAGTGTAACTCGTCAGTGGCTTCACAAAATATCGGCAACGTCAGCGGCCCGAAAAACTTGCGTCCTCATTCGCAATTTGCTTTCACTCAGCGTTCTCGCGCAACTGCAACCGCCCGTCGTCATTTATTCGCAGCAGATGCACCGTTGTCCGGCCCACCGCAGTCAAACCAGTTATCTCTCCATCGCGCGTCGAAAAATGTTCCTCCCAATCATCGAGCCGGGGATGAAAAAGTCGGGTGAGCTTTTTTGTTTTTGGATCAAGGCCCGAAAGGTTTGTTCCCTTGTGACGATTGCAGTGGTGACAGGCGAGCGCGAGATTTTCCAAGGAATCTTTACCGCCGTGCTGGCGTGGGACGATGTGTTCGATGTGAAATCGCAGCGGTTCAAAATCCTGATGCAACCCACAATACTCGCATCGGTTTTTGGCGCGCTGGCGGACGGACTGGCGCAGCCGGGCTTCCATCAGCGTTTCTTGGCCAGAACACGCCGCGCCTTTGCCTGAAGTATTCCGATGAGCGTGCTGGCCTGGATATACGCGTCATATTCGGCGCGTTCCGCGGCGGTGAGTTTTCCCTCGCCACATTTTTCCGCCAACCGATCCACGCGCGCCTGCATCCGCGTGCCGACGCGCAGCGCCGCCACGGTGCGCGCCGTCTTCAATCCAAAACTGCGGCTGATCGGATCCAGCATCTGATCCAAAACCGCTGCCCCATGTCCGTTGCCGTTCTTCATGTCGAAAATCTACCCGATTCACTTCGATGCTCAAGTGATGATTATTTGAACACACTTCCGCGCCTCCAGACATGACTTCAACGCCGCCGCCTGCTCATCCGTCAGCTTGCAAGTGTAACTCGTCAATGGTTTCGCGCTCACGGGCCGATTTAATAGCCGCACGAGAACGCAAAGAACACAAAAGATTTTACGGGGAGGCTTTTGTTATGGGCAGAAGTTCGTTGCGTCATGCAATAATTGCTCCTTGCTGGGAAATCACATGCCTGCTTTCATCGAGCAAGGCTCATCTATGACACTCCAAGAATTCATTACGGAATCACTGAAGCAGATACAGGCTGGCGTCACGGCAGCGCGTAAAGCTTCTGATGGCGTCTGGCCCAAGATTGGATTTGACCAAGACTCACCAAAAGCATTTCGCACCGATGACGGCGAGGCAGTTTTCATGGTTGAGTTTGATGTTGCTGTGACGGTAACAGAAAGAACTGAAGGGGGATCTAAAGGTGGTATATCAATCGCCAAGATATTCTCAGCGGATGCACACAAGGCCACGGCTTCAGAGCAGTCGTCTATAAGTCGTCTGAAGTTCAACGTTCCAGTGGTGTTTTCCAAAACCGAAGCAGGCTAACTCGTGCGCATGAAAGCATCATACTTGACTGCGGCTCTGCTCGCCTTTTGTCTGATTGGCTGCTCCGAACAGAAAGAAACCAACAAAGCGAACAACAACCAAGCGCAGCATGGGCATGGGGAAAACCTTCAAAGCTCGAATCAGCCCTCAGTGTCCGTTCCCAAGGCGCAAGCGGACTATTCGACAAATTCAACCCCAGTATCCTTGCTTGAATTTGCGGATTTGAAAAAAGAAGCAGAGAAAGAAAATGCTGAAGCCCAAGAACGCCTGGGCGAATGCTACCTCAATGGGTGGGATGGAGCAGAGAAAGACTTGGACAAAGCGGCTACATGTTTTGAGAAAGCTGTGAAAAATGGCAGAACCAACGCTGCTAGTACACTCGTTACGATTTACAGCGACAGTGCATCTCCGCTCTACAATGCAAAGAAGTCGTTTCAGTATGCACTACGCGCTGCCGAGACAGGGGATGCGTTCGCACAGGGGCGGCTTGGAATTCACTACATTGAAGGTCTTGGTGTGGCTACAAACTCGGTTGAGGGCGTGCGAAGACTCAATGTCGCAATCGAAGCTTTGGATAAGAGAGCACAACAATCCGACAACGAAACCAACGAACCGTGGCTACGCGTTGGCTCAAAAATTGATCTCGCTCAGCTTTGTGAAAGACTCGCTGACTACTATTGTGAAGGTCTGTTTGTGCCAAAGAACGTTACGAATGCCATCGCTTGGTACGAGAAAGCAAGTTTGGCTGAGTCGGGTAATGCCCAGCTTCAACTCGGCTACCTCCACGCTACAGAGACGAAAAACCACAACGAAGCGGCGAAGTGGTTTCGCATGGCGGCTGAGAAAGGTATGGCGTATGGACAATTCAACCTGGGGGTTTCTTATCAGATTGGGCAGGGGGTTGTGACCGATAAGGCCGAAGCCGTGAAATGGTATCTCAAAGCTGCCGAACAAGGCGTTGCGCCCGCACAATTGAACCTTGGCGGCATGTACAAAGACGGCGAAGGAGTGATTCAAGACTACGTCGAAGCAGCCAAATGGTTTCGTAAAGCTGCGGAACAAGGAGACGCTACAGCCCAACAACGGCTCGGTGTGCTGTATGGAAACGGCAATGGTGTTACGCAAAACTACGTTGAAGCCTACAAGTGGTTCAATCTCGCAGCGGCACAAGGAAATGAACATGGTGTCACCAACCGGAACAAAATTATCAAATGGATGACACCCGACCAAATTGCAGATGCACAGCGGCTCTCCGCAGCATTTGTTGCGCGTGAGGAATCAGCGAACAAGAGGAACAGCGAACGAATTGAAGAACTTCCAGGCCAACGATCTGACCAGCCGACATCCAGCGGCACAGGATTTTTGATTTCAGATGACGGCTATTTGATTTCAAACAACCACGTTGTTGAAGGCGCAACCCAAGTTCGTTTGGTCACGAGCGCGGGTTTACTTTCTGCCAAGGTGGTGAAGGTGGATGCGGCCAATGATCTAGCCTTGCTCAAGGCTGAGGGGCGGTTTGCACCGCTGGCAATTTCGGCGAGTCGCGGGGTGAAGATGGGCAACACGGTGGCGACGGTGGGTTTTCCTAATATCGGGTTGCAAGGGTTCGCGCCCAAGCTGGCCAAGGGCGAGATCGCGTCGCTGTCCGGCGCGGCGGACGATGCGCGGTACTTCCAGATCAGTGTGCCGGTGCAGCCGGGCAATTCGGGCGGGGCGTTGGTGGACGAGCGCGGGAACGTGGTGGGCGTGGTGTCGGCGAAACTCAACGCCAGCGCGGCGCTCAAGTCCAGCGGCGCGTTGCCGGAGAATGTGAATTACGCGGTGAAGAGCAGTTATCTCCTGAGCTTTCTGGAGTCTGTCCCCGAGGTGGCAGCCAAGCTCAAAGAAGTCCTTGCGGACGGCCCACCAAAGAAGTTTGAGGACGTGGTGAAGGAAGCGGAGCAGGCGGCGGTGCTGGTGCTGGTGTATTGACCGGGGGAAAAGGTCAGAATGATGGGGTCAGAATAATGCCGCCATCAGTTTGACCCCATTATTCTGACCGCAACGGTAGAATGGTTTTCCGGTTTTATTCCCCGGCCGTTCATTCCTCTGCCAACAAGCCGGGCTTGGTTTTGCTTGCTGATTCAAACCGCGAACTACACGAAATACGCGAAAGCCGGAAGAAAAGTCGGGGCCGTTTTCCTTTCGCGTATCTGGCGTATTTCGCGGTTACAACTTTGTCAACGGGCAGAATTGGCATCCGGCCACCGTCCGCAAAGTTTTGAGAATTCAAAACGCTTGAAACGATATGAGAGAAACCATTCGCAACGGAAAATCGGAAATCATCGGCTACCGTGAAATAGGTTCAAGCAACCGCGAAATCCTCCGCGACAAAACGGGCCCCATTGTGGGGCGCTTTGAAACTGACACGGGGATTACACGGGACGCCTGCGGGAAAATCACTGGTCGCGGTGTAAACCAACTATTCCCGTTGCTGAAGTAATCCCGCCAACGCCCTACATGAAACGCCGCCAGAGGCCATCTCGGAAATCCTCGCGGTGAAGCAGCTTTGCAATGTTTGCCAGCGTGTTTACATGCTTCTGGAATTGACCGGTCGGAACCAAAAGCAACAATTCCAATTTCACCGGTTTGTCATCGAGGGCGGCGAATGGAATCCCCTGCTGGGAACGACCAATAACCTCCACGACATCAGAAACCAAATCAGAGCTAGCGTGCCGTATCCCGATACCGAAACCGACGCCGGTGCTCATGGCCCGTTCACGCTGCGTTACTGCGGCGAGAATCGCCGGCTTGTGATCAGGTTTAATCTTATCGGTCACGACCGGATGCCCCTCCAAATCGTCAATAGCTTCCTAACGGTCCTCAGCCCGAAGGTTGATTAGGATGGGCTCCGGCCCCGAGAAATCGTCTAAATCCATATGCACCTCGCAAACCTCATCCTCCTTGTTGACTTGGAGGCATTGGGTAGGACTCGATATCGCCGCACAACTTGGGAACAATTATTTGGTCGGGTCCATAATTCGGCCGAGGAACAAAATGCTGCCGCTGCCGCTTTCGCGAATCAAAAAAATAAATGGATGGTCCACGTTGAAACGACTGTCCATGCCTTTTGACTTGCCGATAACCAGCGTTACCGCCGCCGCCTCGGTGCCGGATTCGTTCACGTCAACAAAGGCTTTGTGCAGGACATCGGAGACGAACAAGTTTGTGGTGCCGTCCATGCCAGCGAAATTCGCCAAGTCGCTGAACGGCGATTTCAAGCCCAGCGATTTCAGTTCCGGCGTCAGATTAAACTCTTGCGTGGTGCTGAACCGTGGTAGCGCAACCCTAGTCTCGTGTGCTCCGGCTTGGTCCAGCTTTGCCAGCCAGAGCCGAAGATTTTTGGTGGTGAGCTCTTTCTCCAAGTCCGGCAAACCCGGTTGGTCAACGTCCGACTTCGAATACTCAGTCTGCGGCAACAGGATCACCATCGACAAATCCTGTCCCGCGTAGGGCATTTCCAAAAGCTCAACAGAACCATCGTCGCTGTAGGCTGTTTTGAAATGTCCCTTTTGACTCATCATTGAGACGGTGACGGTTTCGTTGGTGGAGATGTGAAATGGCGCCGGCTTCGTGTCACGCGCTTTGAACTGATGCTGCCACTTGCCTTTGAAATAAACCGCAGCGCACAGCGCAAGTCGCGTCAAAGGCGTGAATTGGTCGGCGGCGGCAATGGATGGAATTCGCCCACTGGTTTTTCGTTCAACCCAGCGATTGATTTCGTTTACCGCGGCTGCTGGCGCATTTTTGAAGTCAACGGACTTGGTTTCCGCGAAGTAGTTCTCATCAACGAGCCGGGAGAACTCTGTCTTGAACGCATAATCCTTCTGGCACCAAAGCGAATTGGCCGATTTCAGAACGATGCGATTCCAGCGCTGAATTTTCTCTATGCGCTCGAGCAAAGTTTTGAAAGCCGGAAGCAATTTTCCCGGCGGCAGATTCAGATGCAGGACGTTGGTCATTTCCATTTCTGTCTCACCGCGAGCGCCGGCGCTGGTCATCGCCAGAGCGGTAGAAATGTTGAACGGCGAGAAAAACACATTGCCCGGTCGGTCTTTGAGCTTTTGATACAAGTCCAGCGCGAAGGTAATGTTGCCGTCCACAACTGTTTTTACTTCTGGCGAAGGCGTGAATGAAATCGGCGTAGCGGGTAGGTTGAAAACAACGGCACATACCACCAGCGCAACGCTGAAAAGGCAGAAACCAATTTTCACGAGTCGCCTCTGGCGTTGTGAAGCGGACTCCAAGGTGAATTTGATTAGACGTGTGACCCAGTAAATCAGAACCCCCCACATCGTCCCGAGCACGGTCATGGCCAGAAGCAACCCGAGAATGGCCGAGAGGGCATCGTTCGCGTTGCCGAAAGCAACCAAAAAGGGGTAATGCACTATCAGTGCGAAATTCCGAATCTCCACCTGCAGCCAACAATCTGGCAGAAAAGCGGCAACGGTAATCAAAGCCACTTCAAACAAGATTCCGAACAGGAAGAATGATCTGATACGACGAGCGGTTGGCCGAGCCGACCCTTTTTGTACCGGCGGGCCAGCGCATTTCCAGCAGGAATCGAACTGGTCTTCGATTTTCTCGCCGCACTTTGAGCAGGTCCACATAACTGAAGTGGTGTGCCGGGGAGAAGTCGAACCCGCAACATTTGGTTTTGGAGCAAGTCCTGACGCCCAGACCAAGCGCACTAATGCCATCATGGCAAAGAGCATCCTGGCTGTAAATCTCGGGATTTGCCCGCCCTTCTTAACCAAGGCCCATGGCTTTGTTGTGCTTTAAGCCAGCCAGCCTTCGTGGTTTCTCAGCTAATCCGAAATCACAGCGCCCTTGTATTCTGGCACGCTGCCGCAGCCACGTAATCCAAAAGACCAGCCGGTTCTCTCAAAATCGAACCTGGGCCGGATGGTCCGACGTAAGCGATCCTGTCGTTTCTGACGAAAGGGGTGCCGGTTAGAACAGGAAAGGGTCTGGCCTTGCGTGTGGGAGGTTATTACCGGTATTCCGTGTTGTGTGACATCGCATCATCGCAAAATCAACGGCATCGTTTCAAAGTTGCTTGCGTGGTTCGCCACCAATGCCCGCGACCTCCCGTGGCGGCGCACGCGCAATCCCTACGCCATCTGGGTGTCGGAAATCATGCTCCAGCAAACGCAGGTCAAAACCGTCATCCCCTATTGGGAACGCTGGATGCGCGAGTTGCCCACCATTGAAGCTTTGGCCAAAGCCCATGCCGACAAAATCCACAAACTTTGGGAAGGCCTCGGCTACTACACGCGCGTTCGCAATCTGCAAAGGGCCGCGCAACAAATCCTCACGCAGCACGACGGCAAATTCCCCGAACAATTCGGCGACCTGCTCGCGCTCCCTGGCATAGGCCGCTACACTGCCGGCGCGATTGCCAGCATCGCTTTCAATCAACCCACCCCCATTCTCGACGGCAATGTCATCCGCGTGTTGACCCGCCTCTTCGGCATCACCACCAACCCGCGCGAAAAACAAACCAATGCGCATCTCTGGCAACTCGCCGAGGCATGTGTGACGCGCGCGGCCCGCCTGGATTCCGCTCGGAGCGGCCGACGTAAGGAGGCTCATGCTATAATCCGAAAGAGCCAGAGCCACCTTACGTCGGCTGCTACCAGTACGGATTCGTGCTCCCACCTCAACCAATCCCTGATGGAACTTGGCGCGCTGGTTTGCACGCCGCGCTCACCCCACTGCGCCGTCTGCCCGGTGCAATCACTCTGCAGCGCGCGAAAACAAAATATACAGGAACGACTCCCCAACCTCGGCCAGCGCAACGCCGCCACCGCCCGACGCTTCATCGCGTTTGTCGTTGAGCGCGCCGGCAAATTCCTCGTCCGCCAGCGCCCCGCCGGCGTGGTCAACGCGCACCTCTGGGAGTTTCCAAACGTGGAAATCCTGGGAACGCCGGCAATGGGCCGGCCTGTTTCGGGAGTGAAAGCAAACCAACTTGCCGGCCGGCTGCCGGCGCTCCCAGGTAACGAGTTTCACCTCGCCTCCGCCCAATCGCTTTGCACCATCAAGCACTCCATCACCCGCTACCGCATCACCCTCGACGCCTACCGCGCGGAACTGGCGAATCCGGGCCGCAGAGCGCCGGTCTCCGACCCGGCGCGAAAGAATAACCCGGCCCGCAACGCGCCGGGTCGGAGACCGGCGGTCCGAGGTCGCTGGCTGACAGCCAAACAACTCCACCAACTCGCCTTCACCAGCGCCCACAAGAAAATCTTGAACCACCTCGGAAGGCCAAATTCCAAATCGGCGCGGTGAGGAGAGGTGCTGTCGAGCCAAGCCGAATCGGGGTTCGGCGCTCCGGAAGCAACTTTCCCCACCCGCCGACTCACTTTCTCACCTGCACCTTTTCCCTCCCACCCCCTTTCTCCTTTTCACCTCCGCTGCTTTTCCTATCCTGTCCGCCGATGCTTTATTTCGATTACAACGCCACCGCGCCGGTCCTGCGCGAGGCGCGTGAAGCCTGGCTCGAAGCGACCGAGAAAATTCATGGCAATCCGAGCAGCCCGCACCAGTTCGGGTTTGCGGCCCATAAAGCCCTGACCGAAGCGCGCGAAAAACTCGCGCATTACCTCGGCTGCCATCCCGCCGACCTCATTTGGACCAGCGGAGCGACCGAGGCCAACAACATGGCCTTGCACCATTTCGCGCACACGCTCGACGCGAAAGCCGAAGTTTGGATCAGCGCCATCGAACATCCGTGCGTTCACGATTCGTCGCACCACTATTTCGGCAAACGCGTGAGGACCATTCCCGTCACGCACGACGGCGTGGTGGACCTGGAATGGTTCGCCACCGAAATGGCCGACACCCGCCCAGGTGTCGTCGCCGTGATGGCCGCGAACAACGAGACCGGCGTCATCCAACCCTGGCGCGAACTCCTCGCCATCTGTCAGGCCTACGAAGTTCCGTTCTTCACCGACGCCGTACAATGGCTGGGTAAAATGCCCGCCAAAGGCCTCGGCGACTGTGATTTCATCTCCGGCGCGGCGCACAAATTCGGCGGCCCGCGCGGCGTCGGCTTCCTTAAAGTCCCGCACCGAAGCAAAATCAATTCACTGCTCTTCGGCGGCAAACAGGAACGTGGTCAACGCGCCGGCACGGAAAACCTGCCCATCATCGTCGCCCTGCTCGACGCGCTGGATGCCCGCGAAAAACAACTCGGGAACGGCGACCACGAAACCCGCGGCGTGTGGCGGGAGAAATTTGAGAAACTGCTGCTCCGCCAGGTGCCCGGCTCCACCGTCGTGGGCCTGCACGCGCCGCGCTTGTGGAACACAGTCTCCGCCCTGATGCCCGAAGGTGGCCAGCAACGCTGGGTCACGCGCCTCGACAAGGCCGGTTTTGCGGTGAGCACCGGTTCCGCCTGCACCACCGGCAAGGAAGAGCCGTCCCACGTGCTCTCGGCGATGGGCTATAAAGCCGGGCAGGTGACGCAAGTGCTGCGCTTCAGCAGCGGCTGGGAAACCACGGCGGCCGATTGGGAAGCGTTGGAAAAAGGCATCGTAAAGGTTTACGGCGAGGTGCATGGCGGGAAGTAAATCACGAGGGCCAAGCTGACTTCACGCCGCAAAGCCGCGCTACGTCCCGTAGGGACAAATGACAATAGCCCGGCGTTTCAACGCCGGGTTTTCCGCGGAGGAATTCAAGTCCCGCAGGGACGGCTGAATCACAACCTCGGGCGCACCCAATCATCCCTGCTTCAATCGTCCCTTCGGGACTCGCGGGGTTGGCGATTGGTTCCCGGCGTTAAAACGCCGGGCTTTTCTCGTCATGTCCCTCCGGGACGGAGGCAGAAACGCTATCCTCAGCACGGCTGATCGGCAGCTTTTCAAACGCAACGGGCATTCCTTGGTGCCATGGCCCTTTTTCGACTTGGCGTTGAAATGTCCGTGCGGTGGTTGGCGTTTCAATTCAAGACCCGTCCAGCCGTCCATACCTCCGAATCTCCGGCCAGAGCCAGGCCACCGCCAGCACGACGACGATGGTGCCCACACCGCCGGACACCACCGCAATCATCGCGCCGGTGGCGATCGTGTTCCCCAGGGCCGGGCCAAACCAATGCGCGACGGTGCCGGATTCGACTTCACCCAATTCATTGGAAGTGCCGATGAACAGGTTGTTCACCGCGGAGACGCGTCCGCGCTTTTCGTTGGGCGTGAGCAACTGCACCAAGGTGTGCCGCACCACGACGCTCACGTTGTCGGTCAGACCGCAAACCATCAGCATGGCAAACGACAACCAAAAT
Source organism: Verrucomicrobiota bacterium (assembly GCA_025350905.1). Taxonomy (GTDB): domain Bacteria; phylum Verrucomicrobiota; class Verrucomicrobiia; order Limisphaerales; family JADLHS01; genus JADLHS01. Next base: position 30,880 of record JANXWY010000065.1, on the reverse strand, counting down.
TGTTGTGACAAGCCAAACACAATGGTCGCGAGGCCAAAGCCGGTCACGGCCCAGAGCAGCGTGGGGCCGGCCTTCTGGAGCGGCGGGCGGTGAGCCAGGAAAAAGGAGCAGAAGATGGCGCCCACCGGGAGCGCCGCCTGCAACAAGCCCAACCCGTACGGTCCGACATGCAAAATTTCCTTGGCATAAACCGGCAGCAGCGCCGTGGCGCCGCCCAGCAACACGGCGAACATGTCGAGGGTGATGATCCCGAGGATGATCCGGTTGGTAAACACAAAGCTAAAACCGGTGAGCAGCGTCTTGAACGAAAATTTCTCCGCGATGACCGCCACCTGATGCAGGCGAACCCGATTGACGAGCAGGCTGCAAACCACCGCCGCCACCGCATTGAGCACATAAATCCAGGCGGCGTGCTGGGTGAAGTGCAGCACGATGCCGCCCGCGGCCGGGCCGGTGATGGAGCCGATTTGAAACGTGGTGCTGCTCCAGGTCACGGCGCGGGACAGGTCCTTGCGCTCGACAAGTTGCGGCAGGAACGAAGCGCTGGCCGCCCACAAAAACGTCTTTGCCATGCCGGTGACGATGAGACAGAGGTAGATCAACAGCACCGGCGCCTGCGCGGCCGAGATGCCGGCCAACGCAAGGTTCACGGCGGCCAGGATCAGCGTCGTCAGCACAATGATACGTTTGCGGTTGTAGAGGTCCGCGAAGTGGCCGGCAGGCAACGTGCAGATCAGCATCGGGATCACTTGCGTCAGGCCCACGAAACCGAGCGCCAGAGCCGAACGCGTCCGCTCGTAGATTTCCCAGCCCAACGCCATCGCGAACATCTGTTGCCCGATGATCGCAATCAGCCGGCCGGTGAGATAAACCCGGAGATCGCGGTTGCGCAGCACGGCGTACGCGTCAGACTTCAGTTGCGGGGCAGGCGGCGGCTGGTCGGACATAGCGTTCGGCCCAACCCTAGGCCGGCTTCTGCCACCAAAAAATTCGCTCCTGTCCGGTCCGGTTGGGATAGGAACGCGGTACCCAGTCGGATTTCAAGGTGAAGTGCGGCGAGAACCGGTGTCGGATTTCTTCCGCGGTAGTGCCAAACGGCGGGCCGTCGGTGTCCGGAATGAGATAGTTCACGGCCAGATAATGGCCGCTCGGCTTAAGCCAGCGGCGCACGGCCTGGACATACAGGTCGCGTTCACCCGGCTGGATCGCGCAGAAAAGCGTGTGTTCAAAAATCCAGTCGAACGGAAACGGTGGTTCGTCTCGCAGAAAATCCGCGCACCGAAATTCCGCCCGCAATCCGGCGGCCTGGGTCCGTTCGGTGCACAGACTGATGGCGCTGGGCGCCAGGTCGTATCCATAGACGCGAAAACCGGCTTTCGCCCATTCGCGAGCGTCGTGACCCGTGCCACAACCGGGAACGCAGACCGTTTCGCCGGGCAACGCCGGTTGCGCGGCCAGGAAATCCACCAGGCCCGGTGACGGGGATCCTTTTTCCCAAGGCATGTCGGCGGTCTGATAACGTTGTTCCCAGTAATTTTGACTCATGGCGATTTGGGGGGAAGCGCGTGCGGGGGCACAAAAAAATTCCGGTGGTCGCCGCCGCTTCACTTCAGCTTTTCATCCGTCGGTTTTGATTTTACCGTCCACCAGCTCCACGACTTTCGGCGCGCGCGCGGCAACGCTGGCGTCGTGCGTGGCGATGATGAGCGTGGTGTTTTTATCGGCGCGCAGGTTCAGGAGCAAGTCGATGATTTCCGCGCCGGTGTGCGAATCGAGATTGCCCGTCGGCTCATCGGCCAGGATCAACTCCGGTTCGTTCATGAGCGCGCGCGCGATGGCCACGCGCTGTTGTTCGCCGCCGGACAGCTCGTAGGGTTTGTGATCCACCCGCTCGCGCAAGCCAACGCGCGCCAGCAATTCCCGACCGCGCTTCGCCGCCACCGCAACCGGGACGCGGGCCAGGCGGGCCGGGACACAGACATTTTCGAGCGCGTCCAGTTCCGGTAAAAGGTGATAGGCCTGAAAGATGAAGCCGACTTTGTGGTTGCGCAGAGCGGTCAGCTCGGTCGCCGGCAGGTGGGCGAGATCTTTCCCGGCGAACCAGATTTCCCCCGCACTCGGCGCATCTAGTCCGCCAAACAAATGGAGCAACGTGCTCTTGCCCGCCCCGGAAGAGCCGCGCAAAGCCAGGAAATCCCCCCGCGCCACGTCGAGCGAAACGCCGCAGAGCACTTCGAGCGAACGTTTACCGAGCGTATAGTTTTTCGTCACCGACCGGGCGGAAAGCAGCGGTTCACTCATGGCGCAACGCCTCCACGGGATTCAACCGGCTCGCGTGGCGCGCCGGAAACGCCGCCGCCAGCAAACAGATGACGAGCGACCCGCCACAAATGATGGCGATGTCACCGGGCAGAATGAGCGCGGGCAGTTGGCTGAAGCCGTAAATGTCCGCCGGGAAAAGCTGGAGGCCGGTCCAGCGGCGCATCAGCGCGAGAAATTCGTTGCGGTAGGCGATGGCCAATAAACCCAAACCAAGACCCGCCAGCACGCCCAGGATGCTGACGATCAGGCTTTGCGCTAGGAACACCCACATCACCTGACGGTTCGACGCCCCGATCGCCTTCAACAACCCGATCTCCCGCGTCTTCATCACGACAAATGTGATCAACGTGCACGTGATGCCGAAAGCGGCGACGATGACAATAAAGAACAGGAGGTAGAGCATCATGCTTTTTTCCACCATGACCGCCATCATGATCGGACTGTCTTCCATCCAGGTGGTCACCCAAAATTCTGGCCCCAACGTCTGCTTCAATTCGCGCGCAACGGCCGTCGCTTGAAATGGATCCGTAATGCGCACGGTGAGCCCGTGGATGCTGTCGCTGTCTTCCAAATCATTAAACCGTTGCGCGTTGGCCAGCGAGGAGATGACAAACAGCGAATCAAACTCGTAGTGGCCCGAATCGAAGATGCCGCGAATCTCGTAATCGTCGGGCAGGGGGGCCACTTCGTTTTTCTTCCCCGCCTGCTCACGCCACTGCCGGATTTGTTGATGGGAAAACACCGCCACATGGTCGCCCACCCGCAACTCCAGGCTTTCCGCGAGCGAGTCGCCGATCAATAGCCCGTGCCCCGAAACGTCGAACGCTCCCTGCACGATATTCGTGCCGAGGCTGCTGACTGTGGGCTCTGCTTGCGGGTCAATCCCGCGCACCACCGGCGCGCGCGTCATGGCCTGACCGGAGGCGGGCTGGGTTTCCAACAACACCTGGCTCACGACAAACGGCGCAACACCACGGACATTTTTATTGGAAGCGACCGTGCTGGCGATCAGCGCATAGTTTTCCATCGGCGGATTGTGTGCAGCCACGACTTTGAGGTGACCATTGAAGCCGAAAACCTTGGCCTGTAACTCGTGATCGAACCCGCTCATCACGCTGATGACAATGATGAGTACCGCCACGCCGAGCATGACGCCGAGGATGGAAATGACCGTGATGATCGAAACAAACGTCCGTTTGGGCCGCAGGTACCGCAGCGCCAGCATCAGTTCAAACGGCAGTTTCGACATTGGCGGGAGGCTAGACACGGCGTGCATGAGTGTCAACGAACGCGGAATGCAGGAGGTGTGACTGAAACCGCCGCACAGCGAGCGTTGGTCTGAATCGTAATCATAATCTTTTTCTTAATCTGCCAGCAACGGAGTGGATTAGGATCACGATGAAGATCAAGCGTAAGTACGAATCGTTGACCGCCGCTTCCGGTTGCACCCCGGATGCCTTGAAGGATTACCGGAGAAGTCTTGACGCTGGGGTTTAATCCGTTAATGAGAGTGACGTCGAGCCGGAAATCGGCCCGCGAAACATTGACGGTCAAAACCATCCACCCTCGGTTCATTATGAAAAAAGCCTTGCTCGTTCTCTCCTTCCTCGCCCCGTCCCTCGCCTTCGGCTGGGCGGCGGAGGAGGGTTTCGCTCCCCTCTTCAATGGCAAGGACACCAGCGGCTGGCATCTCCGCAACCCGGCGGGGCCTAACTCCTGGACGGTTGACAAGGGCGTCCTGAAAAACACCGTCAACAAAGGCGAGCATGGCACGGATTTGGTGACGGACCAGAAATTCAAGAATTTCACGGTCAAGTACGAGTACCTGGTGCCAGACAACTCAAACAGCGGTTTCTATCTGCGGGGGCGGCACGAAATCCAGATCCTGGGCGACTTCGCTAGCGGGGCGGTCTCCCTCGGTGGCAATGGGGCGCTCTACAATTTCAAAACCGCGGACAAATTTGTTTCCAAGCCCGGCGACCAATGGCAAACCGCCGAAGCCACGATCATCGGCGATAAAATCACTGTGGTGCTTAACGGCGTGAAAATTCACGACAACGTCGAATGCCGCAAGGGCACCGGTGGCCAGTTGGACAATGACGTGGACCAACCCGGTCCGATTTTCCTCCAGGGCGATCACGGCACGGTCTGGTTTCGCAATCTGCAGATCAAGGAACTGAAATAACCAGCAACCGGAGGACTTATGCCATCAAACACGGCCAAAAATATCGCCCGGCCGGCGGGCCACCCGATTTCACGCCGGCAATTTATTGGCGGCGCGGCCCTGGCCTCGGCGGGATCCATGATCGGGCCCCGCCACGTGCTAGGCCAGGGCGGCGGCCAACCGCCCAGCGCGAAATTGAATATCGCTGGCATCGGAGTGGGCGGACAGGGCGGACACGACATCAGCCAGATGACGGACGAAAACATCGTCGCCTTGTGTGACGTCGACTCGGCGCACGCCGGCGGTATCTTCCGCCGGTTTCCGGACGCGAAAATCCACACGGACTACCGCAAGATGCTGGCGGAACAGAAGGACATTGATGCCGTCGTCATTGCCACGCCGGATCATCAACATGCCATCATCGCGATGGCGGCGATCAAAATGGGCAAACACGTTTATTGCGAGAAGCCGCTCACCCATACCGTCTGGGAGGCTCGGCAATTGGCCCAGGCGGCGCGCGAACACAAGGTCGCCACCCAAATGGGCAACCAAGGCCAGGCCTCGGAGGAAACCCGTCAATTGTGCGAGCTGATCTGGGACAACGCCATCGGTCCGGTGCGCGAAGTGCACGTCTGGACGGATCGCCCGGCCAACGGACTTTTCAACGAGTATTGGCCCCAAGGCGTGGAGCGGCCCAAAGATACCCCGCGCGTTCCGGACACGATCGATTGGGATTTGTGGCTCGGGCCCGCTCCGGAACGACCTTACCATCCGGCCTACCTCCCGTTCCGCTGGCGCGGGTGGTTGGATTTTGGCACCGGCGCCCTGGGCGACATTGGGTGCCACGCCTGCGATCCAGTTTTCCGCGCACTCAAGCTGGGTCAACCAGTCAGTGTGGAAGCCAGTTCGAGCCGCGTGAACAAGGAAACCTACCCGTTAGCTTCGATGGTCACTTATCACTTCCCGGCCCGCGGCGAAATGCCGCCGGTCAAGCTGGTCTGGTCCGACGGCGGATTGCGACCGCCGCGTCCCGAGGAGCTGGAGGCCGGCGCCGAAATGGGCGCCAACGGACACTTGTTCATCGGCGACAACGGAAAAATCCTCTCGCAAAAAAAAGGTTACGCGCTCATCCCGGCGAAGCGGCAGCAGGAATACGGCGTGCCGCCGCGGAAGCTGCCCCGCTCGATCGGCCATTACAAGGAATGGCTCGCGGCCTGCAAAGGGGGCGCGGCGGCCGGCTCCAATTTCGATTGGGCCGGACCGTTGACGGAAGTTGTCTTGCTCGGCAACGTCGCGTTGCGCCTGCAATTGCGCGAGGAACTCACTTCCAAAAGATTACTCTGGGATGGCGGCAACCTGCGCTTCACCAACTCCGAAGAGGCGAATAGCTTTCTCAAGAGCGAGTACCGGACAGGCTGGTCGCTTTAGGTCGGTCGCTTCTTTCATCGAAGCTCGATCGACAAAAACTCTGCCTCCGCTGAGTCGGCGCTTGACGTGGAAAGCGGTCAAAGACAAAGTCGCCGCATGGAAACCGGCGACAACCAATGTTCCCCTACGCACCGCGTTAATTTCGCAATGGCGGAGCCGCAAGACCCCATTCCAAGCCACGGTCGGCGCCGGATCGGATCAGCGGATAGCTCAATGCTAACCGGGTCGCCAACTCGTTTTCGCACGTTCGGTTTCCCGCCGGCCATGCGGCAGGTCGCCGGTTTGCTCCTCCTGGGCACGATGTGCTTTTGCCCGCGCGACTCGTTCGCCGTGCTAGCCAACGCCTGGCATATTCCGGACAACACCAGCGACCTTGGTTTCTCGATGCGCAACCCGGAATCCGAAATCGGCACCAATACCTCCGTGACCGTGTATACCGGCGTGCAAAAGCTGAACAACGCCTACGGCACCGCCAACCAGACCGGGGGCGCCGTTTTCTACCGGCGGTTGTCGCAAGACACCTGGAGTAGCGTGGAGCTCCAGTTCTTTCTCAATGGGGGACCGAACCCCAACAATCAATACTGGCGCGCCACCTTCAACCCCGCGGCCACGACCACGAACGAGGTCATTCAATATTACCTGCGCCTCAACTTCGACGGCGTCAATGAACTCACGAACACTTACCTCTACGCTCCGAGCGGACGGGCGGATAGTGGCAGCGTCACCACGGCCGACCCGAAAATTGCGGAGGCGGATCCCTTCACCTTTCGCATCCGGCCGGCGCGCTTGGTGCCGGTCACCAATGCCGTGCCCGCCCCCCCGGCCCCGGCCGCGGCCCCGGTCGTCGAGCGCCAGTCGGCGGCGCCCTCGCCGATGTGGTGGATCTTTGGGGCCTTGGGCGTGATCATCGGGCTGCTGGCCGGGTTGCTGTTGATGTTCCGACGACAGCCACCGATCACCACAACCGCGTTAATCACGACCCCGTCCGCACTTCCCGCACTTTCCGGCCCCGCCCCCGGGTCCGCTCCCGCGTCGACGGATGAATGGCGTCAACGAGCCATCGCGGCCGAGGTGGTCGCGGCGCAGCAGGCGCAAATCCTCAGCCAGAAGGTCGGGCCGGAGTTGACGGAATTTGCCAAGCAAGCGCTGGTGCAGGGCCTCTACACCCAACGCAACACGCTGATGGAAACCCAGCGCCGCGCGCAAACGGTCTTGCAGGAACTGGAAGATCGGCTTTCTGAACTCAATCTCCCGCTCCAGGAGCGCATCCAGGCTTACGAGAAGCGCATCACCGAACTCGAAAAGGAACTCGAGAATCGCAGTGGTGAAGTGCGCGAACTCACCCGCGCCACCTTGCTGCTCGTCCGCCAAAAGCTGGAAAAGGAACGCGAGCGTTCCGCCCTACGTTTTAGCTGACTGCGCCCTTCCGCAACAGCGTCCCGATCGCCCGGTCCACAATCCGGCGATCACGCGCTGCCTTCAACATTATCGCTTGCCTTTGAAGGCCGGTCCCGTTTAATCAACCACGCACCAAGTATTATAAACACCATGAACTTAAAACCACTCGCGCTCCTGCTTTGTCTGGCCACCTTCGGATTCGATGCCGTTGCCGCCTTTCGCGCCGGCATTGCCGTCCGCAATGTCACCCCGGATCCGCTGTTGCCGGTGAGCGGTGGGGTGGGGGCTTCGCATCCGACCACGAAGAAGGAAGGCGAACTGACCGTTCGCGCACTGGTCTTCGAGCAGGACGGCACGCGGGTCGCGATCGTGAGCGCGGATTTCCTGGGCTTCCCCGCCGCCCTCGGCAACCTGGTGCGGTCGGCGGTGAAGGGAATCTCCCCCGAGAATATTTTGATCGGCGCCACCCACACTCACAGCGCGCCGGATTGTTATGGATTTCCCGATGGCAAAGGTGGCACGTCCAGCGATCCCAAGTACCTGGAACTGGTTTGCACGCGGATGGCCGAAGCGATCAACGAAGCGATTGCTAAAATGCAACCGGCCCGGCTGAAGGTCGCGACCGGCGAAGCCAAGGGAGCGATCGCCTACAACTACTACGCGCCGCAGTTGTATGACCCGCGCTGTTCCGTCCTCCAAGCTTTGGATGCCGCCGGCAAACCGTTTGCCACGCTGGTCAATTATGCGATTCATCCGGAAGTGTTGGGGAATGGCCGGGGCATCTGCAGTCCGGACCTCATCGGGCCACTGTACGACGAAATTTCCGCCAAAGGCGGCGGGACGGGAATTTTCATGAACAGCGCGCAAGGCGGTATGGTGACGGCCGACAACCGGCGGCCAGAAGGCGGTGAGGCAGGCACCTGGGAGGAATGTCAGCGCATTGGAAATTTGCTGGCCGACGAAGCCCTGCGGATCGTTCAGAGCGCGCCGGAGCAACCGTCGCCGAAACTCCTTTGCTTCGCACGGCCACTCACGTTTCCGGTGGACTCGCCGTTGATGCAGGCCCTCCTGAAAGCCTTGCCCAAGAGCGCGGCCGGGGCGGACGGAAAATTGACCACGCAAATGAACCTGATCAACCTCGGCAACGCCCAGATCCTCACCATTCCCGGCGAAGCCCTCCCGAACATTGGTTTCTATCTCAAACGCAAGATGCACGGGGAACACAACCTGTTGTTTGGTCTCACCAACGACGCGTATGGTTATATACTTACCAAGGAGGACTACGACAGTTTCAAACGCTACGAATATGTCTCGCGCACGAGTCTCGGTGAACGCACCGGCGAAATTTTGGTCAACGAAGCCCTCAAGTTCGTCAACGAATCGCCCCGGCCGGAGACGGTGGCAAAACAGTAAGTCCAACGGACGCGCGGCATGACCGAGTGTTACAAAAATACTCCGCGCCGAATTCAAGCCGACGGCCGTTTAACGCAAAATCGCAAAGCCGCGAAGGCGCAATGAGATTGAAAATGGTTCCCGACTGCTGGTTCCGTCACGATTTGGTGAGCACAAGTTGTAGCGCCTCTCGCTTGCAATTTCTTCTTTGCGTCTTTGCCTCTTGGCGGCTTTGCGTTGAATTCTTAATGCGTGAATCCGACTTGGATATCTCATGAAACCTCTAATCGTTCCCTTCCTTGTCCTCGCCGGGTGTCTCCTGGTGACCCCGCTCCGGGCCGCCGAGCAACCCGGTCTGCTCAAGTCGGAATTCATCTACGAAACCGCCCCCTTTCCGTCGTGCCATGCCTCGACGATCGCGGAAACCAAGGCCGGCTTGATCGCCGCGTGGTTTGGCGGAACGGATGAAAAAGAACCGGACGTCGGGATCTGGGTTTCCCGCTACGAAAGCGGCCATTGGACGGCGCCCGTCGAAGCGGCCAACGGCGTTGCATCGCCCACGAAACGTTATCCGACCTGGAATCCGGTTCTGTTCCAGCCGAAGACCGGGCCCCTGTTGTTGTTCTACAAGGTCGGCCCCAACCCCGACCGCTGGTGGGGCATGCTCCTGACTTCCGCCGACGCCGGCAAAACGTGGTCCCAACCCCGGCGGCTGCCCGACGGCATCGTCGGTCCGATCAAAAACAAACCGGTGCAACTCGCCAATGGCGAGCTGCTGAGTCCCAGCAGCAGCGAAGATGTCGGCTGGCGGGTTCACTTCGAGCGCTCGTCGGATCTTGGCCAGACCTGGACGGCCACGCCGCCGGTAAACGACGGCAAAAAAATCGGCACCATTCAGCCGAGTATTCTTTTTCATGCGGACGGCCAACTCCAGGCCTTGGGCCGGACGCGGCAGGGGAGAATATTTGAAACCTGGTCGGCCGATGAGGGCCGGACCTGGAGCGAAATGACGTTGACCGATTTGCCGAATCCCAACGCCGGCACGGATGCCGTGACATTGAAAGATGGCCGCCATCTGCTCATCTACAATCCGGTGACCAAAGGCCGCTCCCCGCTCGCCCTCGCCGCTTCGTCCGACGGGAAAGTTTGGTCCGCGGCACTGATCCTGGAGAATGAGCCGGGCAAGGAGTTCAGCTATCCCGCCATCATCCAAACGCGCGATGGCCTCGTCCACCTCACCTACACCTGGAAGCGCCAGCGCATCAAGCACGCGGTGATTGACCCGGAGAAATTGCAGCTGCAACCACTGAAGGTCGAGAACGGCGCCCAATAGCCTTGGTCGCCGGGCGCGCGCCCTGTCGCCCGCCGCGAAACCGTTCTCGAATTCAACACCGCCAAGCCAAGCCGCGCACGCAGCGCGCAGCGCGCAGCGCGGATTGCTTCAAGCAGTTCCGGACCTGCAGCGGAAATAACTTCTGAGAATGGCGCCGGCTTGATTAGGGCCGTCCGGAGACCAACACCACGCGGAAACCAAGGTCGAAAAATCTGCTGCTTGGAGTGTAGCGGTTCCGCATGCCCGAGCGGCAGAACGCCGCGCCGGAACTCCAGGCGCCGCCCCGGAACACGCGGATCCCACCCGGACTCGAACTGGGCCCCTCCGGATCCGTCTGCCTGCCGCCCGGAAGATGATCCGTCCACAAGTCCTGACACCATTCCAAAACATTCCCGTACATGTCATACAAGCCCCAGGGATTGGGCCATTTTTGTCCCACCGCATGCGTCGTGGAACTGCTGTTGGTCTGATACCACGCAAAATTTTCCAGGTTCGTGTAGCTCAGATCGTCGCCATGACTGAATTGCCGATCGGCGGTCCAAGCGCGGCCGGCATACTCCCATTCCGCCTCCGTGGGCAAGCGATACAGGCTGTTCATCGCAATCCGCCCGGCCGTCCGTTCCCGCTCCGTGAGCAGGGCGCAGTAATTCGTTGCCTCAAACCAATTCACCTGCTCGACCGGACGGTTGTAATCTCCGGTGAAATAACTGGGGTTGGCGTGTGTCACCTGTAAATACTCGTCTTGGGTGACCTCGACCTTCCCCATCTAAAATCCACGACTGATCGTCACCGCCGTCTGGGCCGAGATCCTTGGGCCGAGAGCGCCAACCACGCCGAGACCGAACAGGGCTGCCATCGTGAGTTTCATTGTATGCATCGTAACAGCAAACGTTCCGGATCACCAACCCCGCCCGCGTGACTCCCGATTCGAAACCGAGCCGATCGCACGGGGCGGGTCCAACCCCGGATGGAAGGGACGCTCCGCTCCGCTCCGGTCCTTTCCATCCTTTGGCGATTAACCCTCCACCCACCCTTGGGGCGGAGCAATGACAAGATAAGCTGGAACCGGGCACCAGCCTCCAACGGATTGCGCGACAGCTCATCAGGAGGCGGCGGCGTCATGGTCTGGTTTCTTTCGATTGATAGCGGCTCAAGATTGCTGCCGCCAAGCATGTAACACCGCCCGCGACCGTCGCCAGAAACGTGAGGCCGCACGCGACGCCGATCCAATGATTTGGATGCTCCTCAGATGACGGCAAGACGGCAGCCCCAAACATGGAAAGCAACCAAAGGATGAGACAAATGCTCGCCGCGATACCGGCGCGTTTCGAGAGACGTTCGTATCGTTGTGCTTTCGAGAGTGTCATGGCGTGCGCAGTGGCCAACGAACCAAACTCAGCGACGGCGGCCACGGGACGCGCCGACTGCAAGAGTGATGCGATGCCGCCGTTCGCTGCAGTGACTGGTAGGCATCATTGTTCGACCTTTCTGTACTCTCGACTCGGGTCAACGAGATAGTGGTAGAGCGGCGCACTCGATGCGGTGGAATAAGGACGCTCAACGGCCACCGTCAACTCGTCCTTCCGTATCTGGATAAAATTCCAATCGTCCATGACGCGAGCGATGTAGTGATGGAACTGCTGGTCCGAACCCTGATAACCAACCCACCGCACCATCGAATGGTATCTCGCATACCAATCGGGAGCCTCTTGTTTGTTTAGTGACGTGGTGCGACACGCCGGAATGAACCCCAAAACCAACAAAAGTGTAACGAGACGAATGGTGTGGAGTGTGCGCATGATGCCTAGTCAGTAGGGCTTTCGCTGTGGGCGAGAGCGGTGTCTGCGCTCCGAGATGAGCGTGGGTTGCACCGTGTCAGCGGGGCCTCGCCCCGTGAGATAATTCCACACCAGCCCACCGTAGCGCTGTCGGTGATCTCACGGGGCGAGCCACAAGTGGTGGGACTTGCGCCCCAGACAACCCGTAATGACCGCAGAGCAAACACCATGAAGACCTACATACTCCGCACCCCAAACACTGTCGAGCCGCAAAACCGGCCACGCCCGCCGTTGCCTCCGTCGCCCCCGGCCGCTCCCGCCCTCACCGCCACGGGGGACGTGAGCTGCGGGCCCGCTACCCCCGTGCCGCCGGCCTTGGGGCCGCGCGTCCTCTATGTCGGGTTGGACGTGCATAACGACAGCAGCGCCGTGTCGCTGGCGCCGAGCGACAGCGCGAAAATAGTGGCGGGGAATGCCCGCGGCGCGGCTGGCGTCCGGGCCCAAAACGAAAAGCAAAAGGCAAGGAGCGGAGGAACGCCTTCAGATACTTTCCCGGGCTTGCCCCGTGCGCCGCAGGCGTTTTCGGGGCGGGTTCAACCACGGATGGAAAGGACGTTCGGCGCGATCACACGCTCAAACAAGGCGACCGCAACTCCGCGCCTCAGTCCCTTCCAATCCTTTGGGGGTTAGGCTCCGCCAAATGGAATAGTAGTATCACGAGTGCTGGAAAGAAAGTGCATCGAGTCATCGAAATAGTATGCAATGTTTTGGCGGAGATGCTTCCCCCAAATAGCTTCAGCGTCGCCACGATACCAGGAGAAACAGGCGAGCGAGAAACCAAATAGAGCCTCCGATAGGTAGCCTTGTCTGCTCACGTTCCATCCCTGCATCCTGCCCTCCTGCCACTGGCTGAACTGAAAGGCAGAATTGGCCGTTAAAATGCCCGCACCAAAGTAAACTGTGAGGAGGTCCGTCAACGGCTCGCAATCCTCTTCTTCCCGCTCAATGCGCTTGTCCGCCAGCAGATGCACATGTCCCAACTCGTGGCAAATGGTCGCGGCTAACGACGCAGGTTGAGCGAGTGCGGATTGCTCAAGGGCAATGACTAACTTCTGACGGTCCTTGGGATCATAATATAAGCCTGCGGGGCCTGAACTGTGCGACTCGCCAGCGTAGGCTGAATCTACCTCATGCGATTCGGACTTTGAGTAAAACCGCAGGTGCAGTCGCGTCGGGTCCACTTGCATGAATCCGCATAAACGCTGGAAAAGATCTGCTCCCGCCTCGTAAGTGCCATCCCATTTCTTAGGCAGCAACTGTGAGGTCGGATCTAATGGGGCACGCCGAATGGGTTCAGCGCCAAACTGCTCTCTTAACCAAACCATGCGACGCTCCACCCAGTCTTTCTCGTTCGCATTAAGATGGCAGCGAGGACCGTGAATTTTTCGGGCAAGTTGGCGAAAGATACCCATGGCGAATTGGGGCAAGGGGCCTAGTCAGTATGGCTTTCGCTGTGGGCGAGAGCGGTGTCTGCTCTCCGGGATGAGCGTGGGTTGCGACCCGACGTGAGTCGGGCCGCCGAGCCACAAGTGGTGGGACTTGCGACCCAGACAACCCGGAATGACCGAAGAGCAAACACCATGAAGGCCTACATACTCCGTGACCCAAAAGCTGTCGAGCCGCAAAACCGGAACCGCCCTCCGTTGCCCTATCCGCTCCAGTCCGAACCCGGCGTGACCGCCACGGTGGACGTGAGCTGCGGGCCCGCCACGCCCGTGCCGCCGGCCGGCAGGAGCGGGTCCGCCCCGCTGCGGGTTCCACCGCCGCCCGTTCCGCCGCCAAAATGTCCGCGCTGCCAGAAGGCGATGCGCTTGGTGGGCGCGTGGTCAGCCGGCCAGCGGATGCTTTTTCCAAACCGACCGCCATGATCCGTTGCGTCCCGCCCAACTGGAGCCGAGCCAAACGCGATCCCCAGCGCGAGGCGACGGACTTTGTCTGGCCAGGAAGTGTGGGTCAACGAAACCAGTCGGGCGACAGGCAGGGCGAAGCGTTTCGGTCCTGCCGACGGCCAAAGGCAAGCGGCCCGCCCGGGACTTGGCTGCCAATCCCTCCGGAAAGCGTCAGACGGAGAGCGGGTCGGAGTGGGGTCGGAAAAACAAAGCGCAAAGACCGTCCTGCCGAAAAAGCCGAAGCCGCGTAGGGAGACCTCCTGAACTTGGGCCGCGGATTCGTTCAACCCGGGAATGGTCGAGTAGGGACGGTCGTTTGCACGACCGCCCCTCTCTCAGAACCGGACTGGCGTGTCACGCATCCGGCTCTTTGGATGTTATCTCGGAACCAAACAGCGCAAGCTGCGGCTCCATGACCGGTTGGATTAGTTTGGGGAGGTTGTGTCGATACCATTCGGTGGTCAGCGAAACCAGATGTTCCGTGAACCAGTCAATACGATACCCAAGGTGCATTCCTGAACGGGCACTGCGATGCCAAACCCCGCGACTGCTCCACGCGGTCATGGCCGCCTTACGGGCAGACACGTCCCGACTGAGCAGATGGCGGTAGAGGTGGCGCGGGCGTTTCTTCTGGCGGATCACGATGGCGCGCAGCCGTCGCCGGACATGCGCGTCCATCTTCTTCCAGTTGCGCACCGCTTCCTCGCTGCACTGCCGGTAGTAGGCCACCCAACCCTTGATGTAGCGATTGAGTTCCGCGATACAGGCCAGCAGCGATTGCCCCCAGTTGCGCGGAGTCATCTCCTTCAACCGGGTTTCCACTCGCTCCACCGTCTTATGCGAGAGATGGATCGTCCACTGCTCCTCCTTGTTCCGGCAAAACCGGAACCCAAGGAAGTGAACTTCCTGCGGTCGCCTGACCGCGCTCTTTTCCGGGTTGATGAACAGCCGCAGCCGCTTTTCGAGAAAGCGTTGCACGCTGGTCATCACCCGTTGGCCGGCACTCCGACTGCCCACAAAGAGGTTGGCATCGTCAGCATACCGCACAAACCGCAGCCCCCGCCGGTGCAACTCCCAATCCAGTTCGTCCAGAACAATGTTCGATAGCAACGGCGAGAGCGGCCCGCCTTGCGGCGTCCCCTCTTCGGTGTTCACGCGCGTTCCCTCCGGCAGCACCACTCTGGCTTTGAGCATCCGGCCAATGAGTTCAAGGACACGCTTGTCCTTCACCCGTTGGGCCAGACGTGCCAGCAACCGCTGGTGATTGACCCGGTCGAAGAACTTTGCCAGATCAATGTCCACAATGGTTGCGTGGCCGCTTGCCAGATGTTTGCGCGCTTGCGCTATCGCGGTCTGCGCCCCGCGTCCACGGCGGAAACCGTGGCTGCTGTCGTGAAAGGTCGGCTCGAAGATCGGTTCCAGCACTTGCAGAACCGCTTGTTGCACCCACCGGTCTATCACCTTGGGAATCCCCAATCCTCGCTCGCCACCGCCGGGCTTGGGTATCCAAACCCGCCGGATGTCGCCGGGACGGTATCTTCCCTCCAGCAGTTGGCGGCGCAATCGCGGCAACAGTTCTTTGCTCTGCGCTAAAACCGTTTCCACGCTCACACCGTCCACGCCGGGCGCTCCCTTGTTCTGAACCACTTTATACAACGACACCCAGAGGTTGAACTCCGAGGCCGCTGCTTCCATCAACTGACTTGCGTCAGTCGCTCCGGTCACGAAACGCTCGAACTCCTTGACCTGGACTTTATGCAGCCGCGACGAAGGCGACACCCATAAATCGGGCCTCTCCTTGTCGCCGCTCCCTTGTGGGGCTTCGGCGAACACCCAGTTCAGTTGTTCGTGTTTCATGTTCTCATCTTCATGGTCCCCTTGGCTCCACGGTGATTAGCCGCTTCGTCGCTACTACGAGACCATCCGACTTCTCTGCCAACTTCACGCCGCTGTCGTTGCCTTCAGTCAGCGTTACCTTGTCACCAAGGATCGGCAGAGATCTCTTGGGGTAAGGTGATGAACTTTCGCGTCATCCTGTCCTCACTACGTGTCGGGCTGCTCGGAAAACTGGGTATCATGTTCTCAGGCACACTCACCCGCCCGACCTGCCTTACGAGGCTTCACTTTCGTTCAGGACTCCGTTTCGTCATCCGGCTTCCTCCCCACACGGCCTCGCGACTCATGCAGTTGCCTTTGACTCGTGGTTGCCTTCCGAAGGCCCCACAAGGGTCTTTCACCCTCTAGCTCATCACCATGCCCAACGCACCTGGCTCCGCTTCGCTCCGCAGCAATACACCCTTTAATGTTAGCCGTCATTCGAGACTTCCTCCAGCCTCATGCACAATCCAAGGCGCACCACTGGCAAGCACCCCAACAAAGAAGGATGCGGTGTTTCCAAGAAACGACGCCATCAAAGCGCGCCGCCAACTCACGCCGAGAAATCCACATCCCTGAAGAAACGGGGCTGACGCCACCAACTTGATGAGCACTGCATCGGCAAGGACAACACTCGGCTCAAGAAACCAGAGGGACACGCGCCCCGTGAGCGGAAGAAAGGCGAACAGAAACAGCGCCACATTTGCGAGCGTGAGGGTAATGAACGCGGGCACCACCAAGGCCCCGGTAGAAACCATCGCTAACGTGACAGTGCCAGACTCCACCACCAATGCCCAGAATGCAACGATCCCAAAGGCAATCAATGACTGGCCGTCTATCTGCACCGGATTTGCCCGAGCGATGAGTGGCGTCATCGACAAGGCTAGAATGAAAAGGCGCGCACGCATGACGGCTAATGCTCTGGATCAACGACGCCACCGGCGCCCACTATGAAACGAAGCGTCATCGCGGGGTTCGATGCATCCAGTTTTTTGACTGCTGGTTGTTTTCTCTTTTACTCACTTTGAGTGTTTGGATCACTCCACCCTTGATTGGTGACGTATCCCAAGATCTTGACTCCTGGTGGGAGCTCGACTGGCTCGCCCTCTCCAACAGCTTGAAGAATCTCGACCTGCGTACGTTTCGTTTTGTCATTGACCATGACAATGAAGTGACGAGGAGCGCCATGCGCACTCTGAGGTCTCGGAAGTGGAGGCCCCCACGGAGTTGGTAGCTTCAAGTTATATATTAGTGTCCATGTGCGGTTCCGCTCTTGGAACTCGAATTTAGCATCAGGATTCCTGTATTCCCTCAAGCGAAATCCTTCGGCTTCGGCGGCCGCGTTGGCAATCTGGCTGACTTCAAGCAAACTCATTCGAGGACGGTGCAAATATCCCGGAGCGATGTAAATAACGACTGCGGTTAACAAAACTCCAAGCCAGACTATTGCGCGTTTCTGGTTCTTGGTCATGCGTGCGACGAGTTCTGCGAAGCGGTGGCGAATGCTGACCGGACCCAAGGAATCGGAGGGGGAAACTTGGAGGTTCGTGCCACATTCTATGCAATGAACTGCGGCACCTTCGTTTTCTCGCCCACAGTAAGTGCAAGGTTTCATACACGCCATATCAACGACAAAGATGAGCGGCGGGTAAGTTTGCGCAAATTGCAACGGCAGTTTTGGTCCCGTCCGCTCCATCCGCCGGTAGGCGATTTGTGTTTCATTTGGACGCTTTCGGATAATCAGGCGGCCACATTTGTCCGTCACCCTCTCCCTGCCGCTTCAAGCAAAAGTAGTAATCTCCTTTCGGTAAGTGTGCAAAATGAATCTCCTCATCTGAAGTTTTCGACCACTCGCCCGCTTTGGTGGGCCAATTACGAGGCCAATCGTTTGTGACAACCGGCCACTGCGCAACAAGGGCGAGCAACTCGTCATAGTGTCCAACTGCCGACTGGACGCTCGCAATCCCGAGCTTTCTCGCTGCGGGAATCGGCGACGCTGTGCCGATGTCAATATCGTAGCCATACCCCTCTTGTCCTTTCACCAACTCACGCGTTCGGAAGCCATAAGGTCCGATACCGTGTAGACGAATATGCGCGGAATGGCCGTAAGAACTCGCGCTAAGTCCATTGAAACCAATCTCTCCTTTTCTGTCCACCTTGACGTAAGCTGTGATGCACTGTGAAGCCTGCTTGGTGAGGTCTGAAATGTATGTGACTCTGACGCCTGGTATCTCGGCGAGACGACTCCGGATCGCGGCAACCTCAGCGTTGGGGTCGAAAAAGAAAATCGCTTCGCGAACCAGAAACGACGCGATAGAGACGACACCAACAATTGCAACGAGCACGCCGGAAATGATGAGAATGCGTCGCATACTCTGTCGCCTAACGTTTCAGATGAGCCAAGAGGTCCCCGGCGCCGAGCGCTGGCTCGAATTGGCTCTGGCGGCTGTTGGGCGGTGTTATCAATGTAAAACCTGACTTCCACAGTCCGGACACAGCCCTGTGGCTAACAGCGCCCGAACGCTTCCCAAGCAACAACCTGCCACAGGCAGGGCATCCTCCCTGCAACTGCAGCAATTGTTTCCGGCGCCTCGGCACGAGTACATAGAACATAAGGCTCGCAATCACAGTGATTGAGACGGCAATGACAGTCACAGAAACGGTATCGAAACCTACTTGGTCTATGCGCGAGCTAACAAACAATACGGGGAAAGCTATGCTGAAGAGCAGGCACATGAAGAGGGATCCGCGCACTAATTCTGATCGCCAATAACCTCTGACGTTTGATTTGAAGGTCTCGAAGGTCATAACAATTCAATCCGCCCAACAAGGAATTATGCCGGTCTGCATATCCTGCCGTTTGAGATGATATTCAAATGGCAAGATCAGCCTGTGGCGGCTGGGAGGCATGGGCGGCTGAGTCATGGGCCGAGCCTAGGCCGAGCACCAATGCCCGTCAATTTCGGATTGGAATGACGCTCCGCTTCGCTTCGCAGCAACACACCCTTCAAGGTTAGGCCGATTCATGCACTGGCCATGGAAAATAGCACTCTGACTATCCATACTGACAACAGGCTTCCCAGGGTCACTGGAAGGAATGCCGCACCCAATGCCCACAGCTCAATCAGAGTAGGCTCTCGCCGCCGACGCCAATCAAGCAAGATGATGCAGCCGCCAAAACAAATTGCCGGAGTAACCGCCGCTGCCAAAGTCCAGGGCAAAGGCGTCGCTGACCAATCGAGCCGAAGGCCACTTGTCGCGTAGTATTCGCAGGCAGAGGCCAGCCACAACGAGGAACAAGTGACTAGGGCAACCGGAACTCCTGTCGCAATCACTTCATTCCGGATTCCGCGATTTGTTGATGTCATATGTGCTTTGACAATGCCACGCGCCCATCCGCACGAGGAAATCGGCCTAACGAATGGAGCTTTGCGGGGCGCTGGAATAAGCGTTCGATCGCATTTGTAGCATCTTCAGCGCATCCGCAAGAGCGACTGGTTCCTCTGCGCCCGAACCACAACTTGCTTCGCCAGCTCACGCACCGTGAAGGGGTCATGAAGGGGTCAGTCCGGGTCAGTCCCGCCAATTGGCAATTTAGATTCATGCTGGTTGCTGTCAGTCACAACTGCCCGCCGCTGGCGTAACGGTAAAGCGTGGTCCCCGCCGCGTCCACCATGTAGCTGATTCGATTGCGCACGGCCATCCCGAGAAAAAGACAGCGCGTGGTGAACTGTCAGAACTGAGCGCTTGCCTGCGGGCTTGCTTTCTTCAACGCTTATTGTGAATTGTCGTGACCCCTTTCTGACCCCTTACCTTTCCGGGCGGCCTGGATCGCGGGCGGTCAGTGCGTCATTACGTAAAAGATGACATTGATCGCGAGCGGGTAGGAGATGTTCTCGGAAAACTTGTGGAAAAAATAGTCGCTTTCCCCCTCGCGCTCCCAACCGTCGCCGTTATCCGTGTTGTGGGTCGCCAACACCATGAGGCGGCCCTTGGCATCGTAGAGGCCCCGATGATGCACTTCGCGGGCATCCGAGCGTTCCCAAGTGCGATGTTCCGGATCAAATTCGCTTTGGATACCGAGGCCGACGTTGGGCACCTGGCCCTTGGATTGGATATCGAAAACGCAATGGTAAAGCGGATCGCTCAAGGGCACTTCGACGAAGCTGCACTCGGGCAAAACCCGTTTCAGAACTTCGGCCATATCTGCCCATTCGCGTTCGCCCCAGAAATCGTCGAGCCACAGGAAACCGCCGTTCCGGAGATATTTTCCCAGCACCGCCACTTCTTCCTCATCCAACAGGAGGCTGCCCGGTTCGACCATGTAGATGAAGGGATAATCAAAGAGTTCCTGGTCGGTCAGCCGGAGAAACCGCCCGTTCGGGTCCACCTTCAGCGAGGTCAGTTGTTGCAGCCGATAGGAGAGATTGAGGTCGCTGTCCGGCGTGTCCGTGCTCCAGGAGCCACCCCGGCTACCAGGCGCGCGTTGCCGCCGGATGCGAACGAAGGTGAAAACATCCTTCTCAAACCCGGGGGCGTTCGTCCAATCCGGGGTGCCGGTGCTATGCGATGGCACCTCCCGCGGCGTGCGCACGTCTTCGCCGATCCAGCCGCCCTCGCCCCAATCCCCGCCTCGGTTGCCGCCGCGCCCAGGGCGCTGGGCGAGGAGCAGCCCCCCGCAACTCAGCCCCAAGAAGATGATCGTTCCCATTCTTCGCATGATCAAGCGTTGCAAACTTCCCATTCGGGCGAGCCGGGCGCAAGCTCCAACCCCGTCGCGTTAACGCGCCAACCACCGCCGGCCAGCCAAGTCGAATTCGACAACTTCAAGTCGCCGTCTTAGTTAGCGGTCCGGCAAATGATGGGTCTAAAGGCGGCGCGCCTGGCTTTTGGCACAAGACATCGCCCCAAGATTTTCAGCGCTCCGTTGGCGCGGCCGGATAAGGCAATCTGTCCCTAGTTCAAACCTTGACGGCTGTGGGACCGCGTTGCTGTCCGCCTTCTGGGTTGGCGAGCGGTATTCTTGGAACGCTGACGTCGGAAATAAATTCCTCCGGTCGTACTATTGGAACGAGCTGCCGTACTCTTGGAACGCCGCCGCCGCCGGTGCCTCGCGCGGGTTGTAAAATGGGAACGTCGCGACGTAAAATTAGAATGCGCCCACCGGAACTGAAGATTTCGGGTCGCACTATTGGACCGGCCGGCGGTCTAATTGGACTTTCGTGGTCGTCGGTGCCGCGCGCGCCGGACTTGTTTGAATCGGCGCCGGCAACCATTAAATAAGCGCTCGGGCAAATAGGTGCGGCGAGCGGCGATTGCGGAAGGTTGGCCGGCGAAATGGGCAGCGGGCCCGGAGAAGTCCGGGGCCGTTACGCGCTTACACCCGGATAACCGCTCATTAACTGCAGCATGTCCTTGACGGCGGTGCTGAGCCCGGTCGTGAGGGCGCGGCTGATGATGCTGTGGCCGATATTGAGTTCGACTAGATGCGGCACGCGGTGGAGCCGGCGCAGGTTCTCATAGTTTAAGCCGTGGCCGGCATTCACGCGCAACCCGAGCGCGTGCGCCTGCTGCGCGCCGGAAATCAAGCGCTGCAATTCCGCCTCGCATTCCGATTCATCCGCGAAATACTCGGCGTAGCGGCCCGTGTGCAACTCGATGAATTGCGCGCCCACGAACGCCGCCGCTTGAATCTGGGTGGGAATGGCGTTGATAAAGAGGCTGACGTCGATCCCGGCGTCGTTCATTCGCTTGCGCGTCTCGGTGAGCGCTTGTTCATTGGCGACCACATCGAGGCCGCCTTCCGTGGTTACTTCCTGCCGCCGCTCGGGCACCAGGCAGACGATTTCGGGTTTTAGTTTCAGCGCGAAGGCGACGATCTCCGGCGTGTTGGCCATTTCGAAATTGAGCCGGGTCTGGACGGCGGCGCGTAACTGCCAGAGATCGCGATCCTGAATGTGTCGCCGATCTTCGCGCAAGTGGGCGGTGATGCCGTGCGCGCCGGCGACTTCACACCGGCGCGCCGCTTCCGTCGGCGACGGTTCCCCGTGGGTGAGTCCGCGATAGCGAGCCTCCCGCAACGTGGCGACGTGGTCAATATTGACGCCGAGTTTTAACATCGCCTTAAGTCTGCGCCGGTCGCCTCCGGATGCAATCTCGAAATGACGCGGCCGGCCCGCCGCCGCGCGGCGCGAGGTTTTTGCATTGCGCGTCCGCGCACAACCCGGCTTGCTATGGGCCATGCTGAATTTGCGCGACTGGGCAAAATACTGGTTTCCGGTACTGGGTTGGATGGTGGTTATTTTTTCCGCTTCGGGTGACCGGAAGTCAGCCCAACATTCTTCGCGCCTCATTGAACCGTTTTTGCGTTGGCTGTTTCCGGACCTGTCGACTGATACCGTGGGGTTGATCGTGTTGTTGGTCCGCAAGTGCGCCCACGTGACCGAGTTTGCAATTCTGGCGCTGCTGATCTGGCGGGCGCTGCGCGGGAGCTTGACCCCGACGGCGCGGGCGTGGTCCTGGTCCATGGCGCGGAACGCGTGGCTGCTCGTGGTGCTTTACGCCGCGAGCGATGAATTTCACCAGTGGTTCGTCCCCGAGCGCCAGGCCTCCGGTTGGGATGTATTGATCGATGCGACGGGCGCGGCGGCCGGGTTGGGGGTGCTATGGGCTTTGGGCTGCTGGCGCAAGTGGTGGGTTGGCGGGGACTCGAACCCCGGACCAATGCCTTAAAAGGGCACTGCTCTACCAACTGAGCTACCAACCCACAAATGCTTGGCCGCCGATGTTTCACTCCCGTCGGGATCAAGGCCGAGGCCGGAAAATCGCGCGCGGTCGCAGAGCGCGGCAAAAACTTTAGTTGACCCGTTCGGGCCGTGCAAGAGTTTTCCCGGTGGCACTTGCAGATGGGGCGCATCCTGACACTGCCCCCGAAGCGCCGGTCTCCGACCCGGCGGTATTGTGGATCGCCCAGCAACGCGCCGGATCGGAGATCGGCGCTCCGCAAGCAAATGTCGAGCGGGGCAGTGTCAAGCCGCCCCCTTGCAGATCAAGTTGGGCTCATCCGCACATTGCTCTCGAATTGAATCGGGGTCCCGGGATCGAACTGTTCCCCTCGCTCCGTGCCTACAAATGAACCTCGTCTCGCCCGACCTGCGGAGACCCGCTCCTCTCCTTCGGAAGGAGAGGAGGGTCCAGTTCAGCGATACAATTCGTGATCCCGGACGGCTAATGGACTCTCTCCCGATCTGATGGGGAGAAATTCCACGGCCCGCGACAAGCCGCGATTGGCGCACCGGAACCGTAGCGCAGACTGGCAGTCTGCGGTGTCGCGGATTGGCAATCCGCAGCGACGCGAGGGTACGACTGCCAAGCCGACTACCAGTCGGCGATACAGCAGGTTGCCAACCTGCGCTACGGGCGGGCGGTTCAAGGGTGGCCGAAGGTTGGGTGAGGGGTTGGGTGGAACGAATTTTGTAGGAGGTGGTGTCAGAGTGCGCCCTCGGCGATTGCTTGAATCGCGCGCGAGATTTGTTTAGGGTCCGGCGATGCAAGATGCACCGGAACTCAAGTCGCTCAAAGTCCCCAAGTGGCCATTCTTTCTCGCCGATGCGCTCATGCTGGGCCTGGCGTGCTTCGTCAACTGGCAGGGCCGGCTGCCGCTGCCGTTTGATCAAATCGTCACCGTCGCGATCTGCGTCGCCCTCGGCGCGTTGCTCGGGATTCTGCCCTACCTGCTCGAATATCGCGCGGTGATCAAATACGGCGCCCTCATCAAGCTCATTGAAACCAGCTCGCTGTGCTCCGCCACGGAAAAAATTCAAGACCTCGAAGGTTTCGTCGCACAGATCACCAGTGCCAACGACAATCTGCAAACGGCCCAGGCCCAGGCGGACCGAACGGCCGGCCTCGCACGGGACCTCACCGATCGCATGGCTGTGGAAGTCCGCGACTTCTCCGCGTTTATGCAAAAGGCGAACGACGGCGAAAAGGCGACGCTTCGGCTCGAAGTGGAAAAACTCCGCCGTGCCGAAAACGACTGGCTCAATGTCCTCGTTTACATCTTCGACCATGTCTTCGCCCTGAACCGCGCCGCCGCCCATTCCGGCCAGGAGCGAGTCATTGCCCAACTGGGTCAGTTCCAAAATGCCTGCCGCGACGCGGCCCGGCGCGTCGGTCTCGTGCCGATGGTGGCGGCGCCCGGCGACGCGTTCGACGCCCAACGACATCAGTTAGTGGAAGGCACTCCGCCCACGACCAACGGCGTTGTCGCCGAAGTGATGGCTCTCGGCTTTACCTTCCAGGGCAAAATAATTCGGCCGGTCGTGGTGCGCATCGAGAGCGAGGGCTTGCTGGCGGAAACGGCGGCGACACCAGCGATCGCCGACGCAGTGGATCAGAGCCAGTTGCCGCTGGATCCTACGCCGGTGTAGTCGCGGTCGGAGGGGCGATGCGGACGGTGGTGGCTGCGGCCAGGAAATGGAGGTGACATTCCGTCACCGGCTTGCAGTAGATCCGCGCCAGCGCCAGCGCATACAACTTCAACTGCGGCTCGTAGTGTTTTACCTTGGCGGTCAACTCGGTGGGCTTGACCGCATCCGTTTTGAAATCCACGATCCAGATTTCCTCCGGCAACCGCACCACCAAATCGGCCACGCCTTGCACGACGACGAACTCATCCGCTGCCAGCGCGCCGGCGGGCTCCAACTCGGCGCCACCCAGGAGCGACCGCAACTCCTGAACCCCAAACCGGGCCGTGAATGCCAGTTCCCGCTTCACGTGTTCCGCTTGCTGGCAAATCTTCCGCCCCAACTCCGATCGCCAGAAACTCGCCAGCGCCCCGAAATCCAGCACGGCCAATTGTTCCGCCGAAATCAACCCCGCCGTTCGCAACCGTTCCGCGTCCACCCGCAACTCCGCTTCACTGCCCGTTCGTTGGAACCGGACGTGTTCCAGAAACGTGTGGTGCGCCACGCCCGCCGCCGCCGCGGAAAGTTTTCCTCGCTGCGTCCGCCGGCCGCGGGCCAATAACTCAGGCGCCGACCGCCCAGCCACGAGATTCCACACTTTGGATTCCAGCACCTCTGCTTCCATGTTTCGTCGCCGCAGTGCGGTGACGGAAGTTTTCGCCGCTTCCGTAGTCGCGGCCGGAAACGGATATTCCCAGTCCAGGCGGGACTGCAAAGCTCCCAGCGCGTTGGGCGGCAATGCTCGGGTGTCGGGGGCGTCGGTACCGCTGTTCGCCGTACGCTCGACCTCGCTCTCGAAAGCGGTATCGTCCGGTGCGTAGATTTGCCAGCGCAGCAAATTATTTCCGCCGTGCGCTGCATGGGTCCAGTCGGTCGGGCCCGTCGCTTGCGGCAGCCACATTAGCAACCAGTCGAGATGGCTTCGTGCGGCCGCCACGTTGGCGGTGCTCAACCGCGCATCCGGTGCCCTGGCCCACCGGACGGCATCCGCTGGCTGTTTGGTTGTGCCCACGAGAATTAATTGGTCGCGGGCGCGCGTGAGCGCCACGTAGAGCAGGCGGAGTTCTTCGCCGCGCAATTCCCGGCGCTCCTGCCGCCGAGCCAGCCAATGGGTCAGACCGGGATAACTTTGCTCTGCTCCCGGCGGGGTGATCTTCGGACAGAGGCCCATCGACTCGTCCAGCAATACGGCCTCGTTCAAGCCCTGCTCATTGAATTGGGTCCCCATCCCCGCCAATACCACGATGGGAAACTCCAGCCCCTTGCTCTTGTGAACACTGAGGAGGCGCACGGCGTTCTCGGCGGGCGGCGCCGCGGGTTGCAAGTCCAGGTCCTCCACTTCCTGTAAGCGGACAAATCGTAAAAAGCGATACAGGCCCTGGCGTTGATACGGATCAAACTGGCGCGCCAGGTCGAGCAGCCGGCGGACGTTGGCTGCGCGCTCCGGGCCGCGCGCGCCGGCCAGCAGCAGCGCCTCGTAATGCGTCTCGGCGAGTGCGGTTTCCAGGCATTGAGACAAGGAAGTTTGCCGCACCAATTCCCGCCAGCGCGCATACTGGTGGAGAAAAAGTGCGACTTTTTCTCCGATTACGCTTGGCGTTTTGCCATTGGTAAATTGTTGGAGCGCCGTCCAAAAAGGCTTGAGTCGGCTGGCGCTCCGTACGGCCGCCAGCTCGGCCAGCGACAGGCCGACCAAGGGCGATCGCAACACCGCGAGCAATGGTACATCCTGCAATGGATTGTCGAGCAGCTTGAGCAGATTCAACAAGTCACTCACCTCGAGGCTGGCGAAAAATCCATCGCGCGCAGCGCTCAATGGTACGCCCGCCCGGCTGAATTCCTTGGCATAGGCCTCCGCGCGCCCCGCCGGCGATCGCAACAACACCGCGATATCGCTCCATTGCAAGGGGCGAAAGCCCTCCCGGTCCCAGACGGTCTGGCCGGCATCATGCAACGTGCGCAGTCGACGCGCCACCAGCCGCGCCTCGCGTTCGACCGCCAGCAAATCCAACGCCTCGTTTATTTCTTTCGCCGCCGCACTGGAGTCCGCCTCCTCGGCGGGAGTCGCCACCTCGGGCTGGGCAATCAGGTGAAGCTCCACGCCCGGCACCGGGAGGTTGTCCGCGGCCAACTCCGCACGGTTTTCCGGCGCGCCAAATTCCAACGGCTCATATTCGACGCCGCCAATTTCCGTGCGCATCAAGGCGCGGAACAAGGGATTCACAAACTTTAACAGCGCCTCCCGGCTCCGGAAATTTTCGGTGAGCGGAATCCGAGTTCCGTCCGCCTTGGGTTTTGACCAGCTTTCGGAATAACCGCCAAAAATGTGCGGGTTCGCCAGGCGGAAGCGATAAATGCTCTGCTTCACGTCGCCGACTAGAAATCGGTTTGCCGCCGCACCGTCGCGGCTCAACGCCGCCAGGATCGCGTCCTGCGCCGCGTTGATGTCCTGGTACTCATCCACAAAGACATGGGCCAGCCGCGATTGCCATTCGGTCGCGATGGCCGGATCGCGCAGGAGTCGCAATGCGCTTTGCTCCAAGTCCGGGAAATCCACCCCGCCCAATTCCCGCTTCTTGGCGGCAAATGCCGTCGTGAACTCGCGCGCCAGTCCGAGCAGCGCCAGCATTTGCGCTCGCGCCCACTCCCAATCCTGTGCGAGCGGGTCGACGTCGCCGTGCGGCGCCAGGGCGCCGAGAAACTCCGCGTCCACAAAAAATGCGATGAGCGGAGCCCGGAATTTTCCCTTCGAGCCGCGGGGCCAGTTCTGATCCACATCCGCCGCGGCCAACGCCGGAAACACCTGGGCGCACTGCGCCAGCGTTGGCGGACTGCCGAGTTTTTGCAGTGCGGCCAACGACAGCCTTAGTGCGGGTGTCTCGCCGGCCACTTTGGCCACGGCCGTTTGCCATTCGTCGCGCCAGGTCGCGACGGCGTGCACGAACAACGCCCGCCATTCGTCCGGCACTTGGGATTCAAACCGCGGTTGTTGCGCGTCCAGCCAGTGGATCGGTTCCGGCAGCGATTGCGCGTAGGCGTGCACTTTAAGAATTAGTTGACGCACGCGTTTGTCCATGCCGCGCCCCAGCGAGCGAATCAGCGCCTGCACCGCGAGCGCGGTTCCGCTCGTGCCGGTGTAATGTCGTTCCAGCAACTCATCCAGGGCTTCGCGCTGGAGCGGACGCGTTTGCGGTTCGTCCAGCACCCCGAACTGCGGGTCGAGGCCGAGTTCGTGGAAATGTTCGCGCGCGAGCTGCAGGCAAAAACCATGTAGCGTGCTGATGCGCGCGGTGTCGAGCAGGGCCAGCTGCTGCGCGAGATGTTCGTCGTCGGGCTGGAGCGCGTGGTGGAGTTGCAGTTCTTTCCGCAGTCGGGCGCGCATCTCGGCCGCCGCCGCCTCGGTGAAGGTTACCAGGAGAAGGTTTTCCAACGACGTGCGTTCCGCGACGATCAGTCGCAGGCAACGGGCAATGAGCGTGTGGGTCTTGCCCGTACCCGCGCCGGCGACCACGAGCAAATTGCCGCGTCCGTTGACCGCCCTGGCCTGTTGCGGTGTGAGCTGGCTCACGGGGACTTCCTCTGCGGTTGCTTTGATGCCAGATCGGTGGCCGGCTTGGGCGGTGACCGCAAATCGCGGAAAGGTTGCGTCCACGGATCAAATCGGCACACGGGTCGAAAATCGCAGTAGTCACATGCGGTGTTCGTCCCAATCCGGAACGGCGTCACCGCCACTTCCCCGGCAAAGATTCGGCGGCCGTAATCCCGCAAGTGACCTTCAACTTTTTCCCGCAAGGCCTCGAATTCCGCGGCGGGCAAGGCTTCATTGCCGCGTTTGGCGAGGTCGCCCCCTTTGTTCTTCGCATACTTGAACTGGTCGCCATTCGCTTGGTTGCGATTGTCGAAATGCGCCAGTTCGTCGGCGAGAAATCTACCGCTGTGCTGATATGCCCCAAGTTGATTCTCGTCGCGACCGGCCAGCACGCCGGCCCGGGTCTTTTCGGCAGTGCCGCCCCCTCCGTTGAGCGGAATGTAAAACACGCCGGCGGGGATAAGTTGCTTAACGCCGAAGCGACTTTCCAGCCCTGGCAGGTGTTTCAACACGCCGAGATAGGACAGCAATTGCAACTCCAGTCCGTGATAAAGCTTGGTTGCGTCGAGCTTTCGCACCCGCGATTTGTAATCCATCACCACGGCGAGGGTCGGGTGGTCCGCGCGCCGGCACAAGTCCACACGATCGATCCGGCCGCGCAAAATTAGGCAGTGGTCGCCGCCTAGTTCCAGGCGCCAAGCCGGCAGCGCGTCCGGTTCATCATCGAAGGCGATTTCGCTCAGGCTGGGATCAAACTCATATTGCGGCATCCACGCGACGAGCGCGGTGACGAGCCGGCGCAAGCGCGCGATCAAATAATCTCCCGCAAACCGCGCGGCGCCGCCGGCTTGAAACTTTCCGTTGCCGAATTGGGGCAGCAGCTCGCGCCCAATGTCGGCGATCAATCTGCCGGCTTCGGTGGGCGTGAGCTCGCGCCATTGCCGCCCCGAAGCCATGATTCGCCGGTGGAACTCCTCCAACGCGTCATGCTGAAAACTGCCCTTGTCGCGGTCGTCGAACTGGAATTCCTTGCGCTCCTGCAGCCGCAGCCCCCGCGCGGCAAAGAATTTGAACGGACACGCCGCGAAGTCTTCCAGCCCGCTGACGGAGGAGTTCAGTTCGCGCCCAAAGATTTTCTCCACGACGTCCGGCAAAAGTGGGTCAATGGCCTCGGCGAGCTGAACTTGCCGCCATTTTTGCAATACCGGGCGCAGCGCCGAGATTTCGCACCACGCTGCGGCCGGCGTCCGTTCGCATTCGCCATTTTGGCTGCGCAGTGCCGGCGCCTCCAGTTCGCTGAAATGTTCGCTTTCCCACCAAGCGCCCACCTCGGGGAAAGTTTCCTTCGTGACGGCGGTGAGGCGTTGGACGTGGTCCAGAAATGGCGAAGGATTGAGCGACTGACCTTTGGTATCTTGGGCGGCACACGTCATCACGAGTCGCTCGCTGGCGCGCGTGCAGGCGATGTAGCCGAGATAGCGTTCGTGGCCAAGCCGTTGGTAACGCGTTGGACCCAGATAGAGGCCCTGAGCTTCCAGGTCAGTGCGCTCGGGGTCCGTCAACAGTGTTGCCGGCGCCGGCGGCGCGGGGAAGACGCCTTCATTCAAACCGAGCACTAACGCGAGTTTGAGCTCGGGATTGCGGGAGCGGTCGACGGCGCCAATCAGGACCTCATCCAGCGCCGGCGGCACGACTCCGACCGTGAGGTTGGCCAGGCCGGCTTCGAGAATCGGCAGCCAGTCGCGCAACGGCAGCGGTTCTGCAGCGAAGGCCCGTTCCACATTGTCGAGCCAGTCGTGCATCTGTTCCAGCACGGCGGAGTGAAACGCCACCCGGCCAACGCTGCGACTCGAAGTGGTGGCCGATTCGTCCGTGAGCGGCTGACTCCAGTGCGCCAAGGTCTCATCGACTTTCAACTCCTGCCACAATTCGCGTACCGCCGCCGCGACATGGTTGCCGGTTGGGGCGAAGGAATTTTCGGCCAACACGGCCGTGAAAGCGATGAACGGCGCAACGAGTTTGCCGCGCAGAGCTTCCAATCGCTGCCCGCGGTCGCCTTCCTGGCGGAGGCTCAGTGGCTCGCGCCAGACCTTGCCTTCCCAGCCGCGGGCCAGCGCTTCATTTTCCAGCTCGTCGATCAGCTCCGCACGCGCGGAAACCAAACCGCTTTTGAGCGCGCCAAACCAGTCGTCATGGCGCCAGCCAAACGTCACGGTACGAAATGCGAACCGGGTGAGCTCCGTTAGCGGGTGGTGCGCCATCGCCTCCCGCCGATCCATGAAGAACGGAATTTCGTACCGACGAAGCACCCGGGCGATCGTGGCCTGATAAGGCTCGAGCCGTCGAACCATGACCCCGCACTCGCGATAGCTTCCGCCCGCGCGCACGTGTCGCCAGATTTCGCGCGCGGCCAGCACGGCCTCGCTCTCGGGGTTCGCACAGAGGGCAAGGCGGATGGAGGAAGGCAGGCGGCCCGCGCTCTGGCTTCCGTCGGGTCCGAGCTCGAGGTCGAGGCTTCGCTGGGGCTCGTCGGCTGCTTCGGCGTCTTTCACACGGACGGGATCCGTTGCGTCGGCTTTGGCGCCATCGATATATTCCGTCCTTGGACTCCAGTCAGGGGTTAATGCAACGCCGGCCGGTTGCGACCAGTGAGCGGCCAGCGTCGCCAACATTTGGTTTGCGGCGAAGCGCCCGGCGCCCGGCCGGTTAGTGAGCGTTTCCACGGTGACCTGGCCGCCCGCGACGCTCGCCAGTCGGGCGTGACAATGCCGAAAAGTCTGGGCCACCACCGACCAGGGCGAGAGCCAGGAGATTTCGGCTTGCGGCTCGCGTTCCAGGCAAAACGCGAGCGTCGCGCGCTCGCAAAACGGCATCAGTGCAGCGAGAAGATCCAACTCCTGCGGGGTCATCTCCGCGAAGCCATCCAGCCAGAGGGCGGAAAGGCGGAGGGCGGACGACGGCAGGCGGAGCGCGTCGGCGGCCACATCGAGCAGATGATTGGCGTCCTGGAGCTGCTGGGCTTGGAGAAAGTCGCCATAAGCACGGAGCAGGAGCGCGAGGTCGTGTAGTTTGGCGCGGAGCAGCGGTGGATTGTCCCGTCCGGCGGCGAGCTTGGCGAGCCGCGCGGGCGAAAGCCGGTGACGTTGAAATTCCCGCAGCAACAAACTCAGTTGCTGTGCAAACC
>JANXWY010000451.1 GCA_025350905.1 Verrucomicrobiota bacterium | reverse complement strand
TACGCGGTCGAGCCGACCAAAGAAAAAGGCGAGACAGAATTTCTCGATTGGATCGGCGGCGCGTTTGAAATCAACTGGTCGGTCAATCCGCACTGGTCCGCAGACTTCAAGGAATTCCCCAAGCACCCGATCACCAAAGGTGTGAACCCGTTCAAAATCCAGGACGAATGGTATTTCCACATGCGCTTCCGCGACGGGATGCAAGGCGTCAAACCCATCCTCAGCGCCGTCCCGCCGGCAAGCACCATGGACCGAACGGACGGAACGCACAGCGGCAATCCCGCCGTGCGCGAGGTGGTCAAGAACGGAGAAACGCAGCATGTTGCCTGGGCAGCGACGCGCCCGGATGGCGGGCGCGGCTTCGGCTTCACCGGCTCGCATTTCCATCGCAACTGGGCCAATGACGATTTCCGGAAGCTTGTGCTCAACGCCATCCGCTGGGCTGCCAAAGCCGGCGTCCCCAAGAACGGCGTCGAGTCGCACGTCACCGAGGAGCAGATGAAGGCCAACCTCGACGCGAAGGGGAAGAAGTAGCGGAGCGCCCGGCCCCGCCTCGGCTCAAGCCAGCCTGCGAAGGTCAACGCGCGGGGGCGGTGATAGGCGCTCCGATTATTTCCCGTAACCTGCCTTGGGCTTGCCCTCCGCGTCCAGCTTGTCGCACGCCCAGAGCAGGCCGCGCGTGACGAGATCGAGATAAACCTCGCTCTGCATGGTTTCGTTGGCGTGGCCGAGGGTCGTGCCAAACACGCGGGCTTTGCCGTAAGTGTTCAGCCAGATGACCGTCTGCCCGGCTTCCTTCGAGCTGAGGCCCTTGCCCAGCGGCACGCAGTCGGGCCACGTTCGCTTGATCTGATAGAGTTCGTCCGGGGAATCCTGCCACTTCTCGGGGAAGCCTTTCATCACCGGATGCTCGGGCTTGAGGTTGAAGATTTCAAAGGTGTGCTTCGCGCCGTGCTGATACGAGCTGACGCCGAGCAGCTTCCGCCACTCGTCCGAAGTGGAGAAGCGGTAGCTGTGCGTCGAGCAATGCAGCATCACCGCCGGCACGCCGCCGTGGCTATGGGCGCGCACGATTCCCTCCACGAAAGCCACGTTCGTGGCTAGGCCAAAGCATTCGTTGTGCAGCACCACATCGTAGCCTTTGGCCCAGTTGGCGTTGGTGTAGAGGCTGACGTAATGCGTTCGATCGTTGCCCTCGTGAATAATCGTCCAGGTCACATTGGCGCGGGCGCTGATGCCTTCACTGAGGATTTTCTTTTGGGCGTCGTAGTCGTGACAGCAGCCGCCGCAGACCATGAGTGCACGGAGCGGCTCCGCCGCCCAGCCCTCGAAAGAGAGGTTGAAAATCACGGCAAACACGAGCGCAAGAAGGCGACCTCGCGATCCGCTCCATTGATTCGCCTGGCTGTTTTTCAAAGGCTGTTGAGCACGTCGACCAGTTCCCGCAGACGACCATATTCGCGGCGGTTGAAGCCAAAAGCGATCCGCTGAAGCTCGAGGCATTCCTTGTCCTCCCGCTCCTCGGGCGTCGGGTCAATGCGCTTGATCGGCGGGCCGACTATGATGTCGGCGAAGTCCTCGTTCAATGCCTCGATGGCGGTATCCGTCGGCGCGTGCTTGAGCCGGATGATAAAAAGGTCTTTCACGAAGCGCGTCGAGTGGAAGTTGCGATAGAATCGCGTGACGATCTTCACCGCCTCGTCCGCGCTGTCGGTGATGCGATATAGATTAAGATCATCCGGCGAGACGAGCGCATCGCGCAGCAAGTGTTCCCGGATGTTCTTGTCCCAGGTTTTCCAATACGTCCCGCCCGGCTTGTCCACGAGCACCAGCGGCATGAGCTGGCTCTTCCCGGTTTGCATGAGCGTGATCGCTTCGTAACCCTCGTCCATCGTGCCGAAGCCGCCGGGGAAAAGCACGATCGCATCCGAATGGCGGATGAAGGTCAGCTTGCGTGTGAAAAAGTATTTGAAGGTGACGAGCTTCTTGTCCTGCGCAATGACCGGATTTGCGCCCTGCTCCCAAGGCAGACGGATGTTCGCCCCGAAACTGTTTTCCGGACCCGCGCCTTCGTGTCCGGCGTGCATGATGCCCGGGCCGGCACCCGTGATAACCATGAAGCCCGCCTGGACGATCTTGCGCCCGAACTCCACGGCCTGTTGATATTCCAGTTTGTTCGGCAGTGTTCGGGCCGAACCAAAAATGGTCACCTTGCGCTTGTCGGCGTAAGGCGCGAAAAGCCGGTAGGCGTAACGCAGCTCGCGCACCGCCGTCTGGATCACGCGCACATCGCCCGTGTCCTCCACGTCCACGAGCAGCTTGAGCGCATTCTCAATAATGTCCGCCACGGCTTCTTCATTAAAGCC
>JANXWY010000168.1 GCA_025350905.1 Verrucomicrobiota bacterium | reverse complement strand
CAACGAAATCCGTCGCCCTTGGATGGGATGATTTGCGAAACGACACTTCGTCTGTTGGGCCGAAAAGACGAAGCGGTGCAAGCCTCTCTACAACTGAGCAAACGAGCCGCCCTTCTCCCCCCCGCGCGCAATGGGTGGTATCGTCGATTGCTTGATTACCATTGCGACCGCTTAAGCGCAGACGATTTGTTGAAACAGCCGGGCCCATCCCGATGGAACCAGTCCGAAGCCCATTTTCGCATCGGGCTGACCCGGTTGGCCGAAGGTGACCGCGCCGCCGCTCGCGAGCATTTTCGCCAGACGGTTGCCCTGGGTGTTTATATGTCGTTTGACTACGATTGGAGCAAAGCCTTCCTTGCCCGATTGGAAAGTGATCCCAACTGGCCGCCGTGGATTGGGCCCAGGCGATGATGACAATGCACTCGGAGTTCAGGAATCATGCTCCGATCTCCGAGAAGTGGAAACTGAGAGTATGGACATCACCATGTGAAGGCGTTGGCCGCGATCCGAATCAAAGTTCTCACCAACGAATCGGACGGTGAATCGAACACCGCACCGCGTTTGTTTTCGCAGCCCAGATCGTGGCGTAAAGCCGCGGCAAAAAGCCGGTTGTGAAAGAAGTCTCGTTGTTACTTCTGCCGCAGTTTCGGTTTGAACAGGGTGTGATCACGCAAAGCAAAACCGTTCGTCTTCGTACGAGCTATGAAAATAACCGTCATCCTGTCGCCCGCAGCGCGGGCCAAGGCCGGAATACCGCGCGACGGCCTGCTGCGGCAGCGGATGCGCACGTGGGGCGTGTTCGAGGATGTGGTGGCGATGGCCATACTCCGGGATGATCGGGAAATACTCGAGGTCGTTGCATGAAGCCCAGGCAGAATTCAACAACGAACAGCGAAGACTTCATGGACGGCGCGCAGGGACGGACTCAGAATGTCGGATGGCAACGTTCGGCTTTGCCGAAGGCACGCCCAACGCGCATCCGGGAAAAGGCACCGTTCGCCGGCCCTACTTCTTCCAAAATACCAGGTGACGCACTCCGAGTTGAACCATGAATGATCTGCCGCAACCTGTCGCCGAAATAGTGGACGTGCTGGCCGCGATGCCGGGCGCGGTCGCCGTCGTTCTGGGCGGCTCGCGTGCGCTAGGTTCCAACGACGCAGCTAGCGATTGGGATCTCGGTCTCTATTATCGCGGAACGGTCAATCTAACCGCTCTCGCTGCGCGCGGCACCGTGTTCCCTCCGGGCTCGTGGGGGCGCATAATGAACGGTGGCGCCTGGCTCCGTTGCGGAGGCGAAAAGGTTGATGTGATTTTGCGCGATCTCGACGTGGTCGAGCATTGGACCCGACGCGCCGAAAACGGCGAGTTCGAGCGGGACGCCCTGCTCGGGTATCTGGCCGGGATCCCGACGTACAGCCTCACCGCGGAACTCGCTTCGTGCCGGGTGCTCCGCGGGGACATCCCGGCAGCGCCGTTCCCGCCGAAGCTCGTCGCTTCCGCGCCGCCGACATGGTGCTTTTGCCGTTCCTTCAGCCTCGACTACGCTCGCATGCACGCACGGCGTGGCAACCTCGCAGGGGCGACCGGGCAGGCGGCCGCGGCAGTCATGGAGGAGGCCCATGCAATTCTGTGCGAACGCGGCCAGTGGGTGTGCAACGAGAAACGTCTGATCGAAACCGCGGGTCTCGTCGGCCTGCACGCCCGCTTCGCGCAAGTCCCAACCGAGTCTGCGAGCCTCGTCCAATGGGTTGATCTCGTCGCTGAACAACTCGGAGTACCGAAAGGAGAAATTACGCCCTGGAAATGATGCGGCCATCTCGGTAAACCAAGGCGGACCATCTTTCCAACGCACCCACTCAATGACACCTGCTCCCAGTCCACATTCGCAAGCCTGGCTCGAGTGCTCACCGAGAATTCCACCTCGCAAGCTTGCCAATCCCCGGGCTTTGAACCTACTCACTGGAATTCAGTTGGGATCCTCGCCCAGAAGCCAGTTACGTCAGGTGTTCTTCGCAGGTGGCAACACCGCAACCGGCCCCGCGGATTCCACGCCAAACCTGAATCAAGAGAGTGAATCAAAGCTTCAATACCTGTTACGATTCGCCAGGATTTGGTCTGAAACATGTGGAACTGTCGAGCCAAAAACCGTGACCACCTCATGAAAATGATAATTTTGGGGACTCTACTGGTAGTCGTCGGCGCGGGTCCGTGCCCGGTCCGCAGTCAAATCTTTACCAATGCCGATTTCGAGGCGGGCAACCTCGGGTTTGCTTCGGATTACCAATTTGCCGATGCGAACTCAGCCGAGGGTCAGTTTACCGTGCGAAGTGATCCGCAGAATTGGAATCAAGAATTCGCCAACTTTGGCGACCATACGACCGGCACAGGCAAGATGCTCGTGGTGAATGGAGCCACGGCGACCAATCCGGCGGTTTGGCGCCAGACCAGCGCCATTGCTTCCAACACCGCCTATCGCTTCCAGGCGTGGGTGGGCACCGCCGTCGCGGGCGGCCCGGCAAATCTGCTGCTTCTGGTAAATGGGGTCCCGGCGGGACCCTCGTTTGTGCTTCCCGACGCCCCCGGTTCCTGGGTGCTCTGGGAGCAGCCGTGGACGTCCTCAGCGGGCGGCAACTACACCTTTGAAATCATCAACGCAAACACGAGCCGGTTCCCGAATGATTTTTACCTGGACGACATTGGCCTCCTCCAAGCATGGCCCAAACTGGACGTTCGCATTGTCGATGGCAATTTCGAATTGCGATGGCCGGCGGATCCAGCCTGGCGGCTGTTCACTTCCAGTTCCCTGTTCCCGGGTTCGTGGCACGCCGTGACCAACGGTCCGGCGACCAACGCCGCCCTTTATGTTTTGCGACTGCCGATTGACCCACCAAACGCCTTTTTCCGACTGCAACGAATGCCTTGAGCAGCACATGGCCGAACCGGGCCGCAGAATCCACCGGCGGGAGAGCCGATAATCAATGGCCAGGTCCGGCACCCAACCGGAACTGCCCAGTCGGAACAATGGCAAGCCGCCAAGCCGGAGCGGCTGCCCCCACGCTTGAGTCGCGCTCGTCCGATGGGCAGCGGCGCAAGTTGTATTCGACCTCACAGCAGATTTCTCGGTTCGCAGAACCCAAACGGCGCATGGTCGCTCGGCTGGCTGACTCCAGATTGCAGCGACTTCAACCTGTATTCCAAGCCCTTGCCCTAATGCCTTTCGGAAATTCTGAGGTGTGCCATTTTGGCCTTGTACTTTTTTGGTACTTAATTACTTACACTGGGAATGCGAAAACATTCTCAGCGTTCGCCGCGGACTCGCCCCTCGGGGTCGTCTCTAAGATCCAAATCGGCTCGATCAGCAGCGCCGAGCCAAGAAGTGTTTGGCTTTGTGGCTGCCTTCCAGCAATTATTCGAAGGCACGGCGCTACCAACGATTCCCAAGCGTCGGGGACGACCGGCGCGCGTGCCGCTCTTGGCTCTGTGGTCGGCGCTGGTTTTTCATTTCATGCACCCCGCCGGCACCTTAGGTGAACACTTCGCGATCCTCTTTGAGGATGCGCTCTGCGACAGCGCCTGCTCGGATCGCCGCGCCCGTCTGCCCTGGCAGGTTTTTGCCGAATTGATGCAACGAGGGCTGCGGCCGCTGGCCCAAGTGCGCCGCCACGCGAAGAGTTTCTGGCGCGGCTGGCGACTGGTGGCGCTGGACGGTACGCAATGGAGTCTGAGCAACACGCCGCAGAATAATGCGTCGATGCGCAAAGCCAAAAGCCGGCGGGGTCGTGCGGCCTTCGCCAAAATCGTGACGGGCGTGTTGTTGGAAGTCGGTTGGCACAATCCCCTGGCTGCGGCCATCGGCCACCGAGGGCAGTCGGAATGGGAACTGGCGCGGAGTTTGTTGGCGCAGTTGCCCAAAAAGGCGTTGCTGTTGGCGGATCGCTTGCACGGGTGCGCGGCCTTTGCCGTGGAGGCGTTGGAAGCTGGTCGGCGCGTGGGCAGTCATTTTCTGATTCGCGCCCGTACCAACATCAAGGCGCGCCCGGTGCGGCGCTACAAGGACGACAGCCGGCTGATCCGCGTACCGGTGCGAGCGAAAGGAAAGCCGCGCGTGATTCTACAATGGCTGGAGTTGCGCGAAATCCGGGTGCGGGTCAGCCGCCGGGGTTTTAAGACCCAGGAATTGCGATTGTGGACCAGCTTGCTGGATCCCAAAACGGCGCCAGCGGAGGAACGGGCTGAACTGTATGCCCAGCGGTGGGAGCATGAATTGTATTATCGGGAGTTGAAGCGGCCGTTGCGCAAGGGGGCTTTGTTGCAGAGCCACACGGTGATGACGGCGGCGCAGGAGATCGCCGCGATGGTGCTGGCCAGTGCGCTGCTGGCCAAGGAACGAGCGCGGGCGGCGGCGGGTCAAGTGCCCGTCTTGCGGGTCAGTTTCATCAAGACGTTGGAGTTGATGCGTCCGTTGTGGCTGGTGTTCGCCTTGGGAGCTGACTTGTTGAGTGCGGATCAGAAGGCCCAATTGACAGAGCGCTTCTATGAGCAAGCTCGGCGCTGCCTGAGTCGACCGCGCCGCGCCCGCTCTTGTCCTCGCGCCGTGCGGCAACCGGTGAGTAGTTGGCCACGCTTGCTCAAAAACGAATCCTTTGACGGCCCGCTGCGCTTCGCCTTTGTTTGACCTATTATGAATTTCCGAAAGGCATTAGCCCTTGCCCGGTTATTGCCGCAGCGGGAATGAATGGTGTGGTCCTTTCCCAGACGATTAGCAGGCGAATCCACCGCAACCAGTCTTGCGGTTATCGTCAGTAAATGCGGCTCCATCGTCAGGCACGCCCGCTCGAGGCGGTGGCTGTCCAAGCGGATAAATTCCACGCGTGCGGCGCGTGATGAAACCGAACTCGATTTCCCGTTACGTTTCGCCGAGTTTCGGTCTGGAAAGAACCGAAAGGATGTCGTCGGGCGAATCGGTCTCGACCCTGGAGCAACCGTCGCGAACGAATCGCGCCGCGGTCCGCCGGTTGGCGGCCACACGATTGGCCATTGCTTTTTGCGTTGATTCAGTCTGAATGCCGCCATCCTACGCCTTGGCGATCATGCCAACCAAACCAATATGTGAGGAATGCGGGGCCGAGCTGCCGGCCAACGCGCCGCAAGAACTTTGCCCGCGCTGCCTGGCCGGAATGGCGTTGAGTTTGCTCCCGGGTGACGCTTCGGATTTGTCTGGCCTCGAAAGGACGGCTTCGCCAGCCACAAGCAACCCTCCCCCGCCTCCACATTCGCGCCTCCGCTACTTCGGCGACTATGAATTGCTGGAAGAAATCGCGCGTGGCGGGATGGGGGTGGTGTATCGGGCGCGGCAGGTGAGCCTGAACCGGATTGTCGCCTTGAAAATGCTGCTGTTCGGAAAGTTTTCGAGCGACGAATTTGTGAGGCGGTTTCAAACCGAGGCGCAAGCGGTGGCCAGTCTGCAGCACCCCAACATTGTTGCGCTGCACGAAGTCGGCGCGCACGACGGCCAGCATTATTTCTCGATGGATTATGTGGCCGGCCAGAACCTGGCCGAACTGGTGCGCGAGCATCCCTTGCCGGCTCGGCGCGCGGCGGACTACATCGAGACCGTGGCCGAGGCCGTGCACTATGCCCATCAGCATGGCATCCTGCACCGCGACCTCAAACCGTCGAACGTATTGCTCGATGAATTCGACCGGCCCCGGCTCACCGATTTTGGGCTGGCCAAACAACTCACCACCGATTCCGAATTGACGCCGACCGGGCAGGTGCTGGGGTCGCCCAACTACATGCCGCCCGAGCAGGCGGATCCCCAGCGCGGCCCGCCCGGTCCGCCCAGCGATGTCTATTCCCTGGGCGCGATCCTTCATCATCTGCTCACGGGCCGCCCGCCGTTTCTGGCAGAGACCCTGGAAGGCACGTTGCGCCAAGTGCTGAACAACGAACCCGTGGCGCCGCGAAGGTTGAATCCGAGCGTGCCGCCAGACTTGGAGACGATTTGTCTGAAGTGTCTGGAGAAAGAACCGCGCCGGCGTTATCCGTCCGCGCCGGCGTTGGCCGATGAGCTGGCCCGTTTTTCGCGCGGCGAGCCCATTGCCGCCCGACCGCTGAATCGCGTCGACCGACTGTGGCGCTGGTGCCGGCGCGAACCTGCAACCGCCAGTTTGCTGGGCGGTCTCCTGATCGCCTTTGGATTAGGGTTCGGCGGCGTGACGTTCGAATGGCAGAGGGCGGAACACTTCCGGCGGCTGGCGGATGTGAAAACTGAACAGGTCCGCGCCGACGCCGAAGCGAACCGATCCTTGCAATATGCGAATGAAATGAATCTGGCTTCGCGCGCTTGGGATGATGGTAACTGGATTCGGGCACTCTCCCTGATTAAGCAGCAGCGGCCAAAGGCGGGCGAAAAGGATTTACGTGGCTTTGAGTGGCGACATCTCTGGTGGCTTGGCCGCGGAGACTATAAATTTGCCCTGCCGTATCACAATCAAGTCGTCGGCAGCATGACGTTCTCCCCGGACGGCAACTGGCTGGCAACCTTTGCCTGGGACGACACGGTGCGGGTTTGGAACCTGGCTTCACCCCGAAAACCTATCCTCGTCATTACCAATGCCGCCGCGCTCGGAGGCTTTGCGGCGGGCGGCACAGATTACATCGTCGGTCGGCGCGATGGAACGATCACACAGTATCAGTTGGGATCGGGGGCAGGGGAGAACAGTCTCACCAACGCCGGCGAACTCCTGGCCGTGGCGTCGAATGGGCACACGGTAGTGACGTTTGACGAAAACAGCCAACTCCTGGTGCAGGACCTCGCGCCCGGCCAATTGCGGTTCCAGGTGCCGGGGATCCTGCGTCGCCGCTTGGACTATGGTTGGGACAGTGGTATCGCCCTTGCGCCCGAAGGCAACTTGCTGGCGGTGGTCGAACAGAGGGAAAACCCGCTGCGGCTCGATCGTGGAATTCAGCTATGGGAAACTCAATCGGGCAAGCCGCGTGGTTTTCTTTCCATGAACCGGCAAATCCGGTCCCTGCAATTTTCGCCCGACGGCCAGACGCTGGCCGTGGGCGACGGTGAAGGGGTGGTCTGGCTGTGGCGACTTGCGACGATGTCCGCGGTCACCTTTAAATTGCACACGCAGCCCGTACTCTCGCTGGCCTTTTCCAATGACGGACAAACACTGGCGAGCGGGGGTGCGGACGAAACCATCGGGTTGTGGGACTTGGTGACCCATACGCAGAAGCTGCGCACGTTTCGTGGGCAATCCGGCGCGGTTTGGTCGCTGGCTTTTTCCCCGGATGGTAGCCGACTGGCGGCGGGCAGCCGTAACACCACGGTCAAGATTTGGGAAGTAGCGACCGCCAGAACGCCGCCGACCAGCACCAATTTGCTTTCAGATTTGTGGGGCAATTTTGCCTTCTCACCCGACAGCAAACTGATGGCCGCCGGCTGCAAGGATCGAATGGTCAGGGTCTGGGAGGTGGCGACGAAGGAGGAACGAGCGGTCTTGCCTGGGCTCAGTTACGTCGTCGCCTTCTCCCAAGATGGAAAGCGCTTGCTGGTTTCGACGCAGGCGGGCATTCCCGCCTGGCGCGATTGGGCGACCTCGGCGACCACGCCGCTACCCACTTATCGCGGCGATATTGAAGGCCAGGTTGCCTGTGCGGTTCTTTCCCCCGACCGCCAAACGGTAGCGCTTGGCCTTAACAGCGGCGACATTCAGTTCTGGGATCTCGCCACTGGGCGGTTTGTCACGATTGCTAACGCACACCCCGGCGGGGTGGCCTCACTCGTGTTCTCACCCGGGGGTGACAAACTGGTCAGCGGTGGGCGCGACAAGTCGGTGGCGGTTTGGGATGTTCCGTCACGGACAAAGCTCGACTCCAGCTTCGAACACCGTGGGAGCGTTTGTGCGCTGGCGATGTCGGCGGATGGCAAACTGATCGCTTCGGGCTGCAGCGCCAACGCCATCCGGTTCTGGAACGCAGCGGAGCTGGCGACTGCAGTCGCCACGGTTCCCTATCACGAGTCCGTCATTCGGACTTTGGCTTTCGCGCCCGATGGGATAACGCTGGCGAGTGGCAGCGAAGATAACACGGTCAAACTCTGGAGCGTGCTCAGCCATGAGGAAGTGGCGAGCTTCAAGTGCGACGCCCATGTGCGGCTGGTCACCTTCTCGCCGGATGGCAATCATCTCGCCGTCGTCACCGACCGCGGCACCTTGACCGTGTATCACGCCATGAGTCTCAACGATGCGGATCGCCCAACGGAGACTATCGAGTAGTAAACACAAGGAAGCCAATCCTCGCCCGCTCCACGCACCAGCAACAGCATCGCCACTTTGTCACCGCGCTCGTCGCCTTGCTCTGAAGGCTCAACACTTCGCTCAATCTCCGCTGGCTGGGAACTTTCGAACCGCTCGTGGTTCCGCCTTGGTTTTGCGTCCGAGCCTACTCGGTGCCGACCCGCCTTTGGTGGGCATGTGTGCGATGGAGCTATTCCGACTACTGCAGCGCCCCGAGATTTCCTATCGGTGCGGCCGATTGCTGCCGCCAAAGCCGCGAGCGCTTCGCCCCTAACTCGAAGTTGGTCGGCTCAGTTTTCTTGTTACGTCCGGCAGGTTTCCGGTCTGAAAGAGGGTGGAAGGCGTTCGACTGAACGAAGCTTCTGCAAACAATAACCAAAACCTCAGGCCCTGCGCCTGAAACCGAAAGTTAACCTCATGAAAAATCTGAAATGCCGAACCACTGGTTCGTTCGTAACCTCCGCCGCCCGGATCACGGCGCCGCTCCTGGCCGTCGTCCTATGCGCGGCCGTTGCTCAAGGACAAGGATGGCGTCACCGCGAGCACTACCACCTCCGTCCCCCGCAGGTCCCGGCGGGTCTGGAAGTTCCCGCCGGCAACGAACTGGCGTCCCATGCCACGGGCGTGGGAAGTCAAATCTACATTTGGACCGTTAACCCGACCAATGCGGCGCTGGCCAGTTGGGTTTTCAAAGCCCCGCATGCCGTGCTGTTCGCGGCCCACGAGGACGAACGTGACGACGTGGTGGGCATTCACTTCGCGGGCCCGACCTGGCAGGCCAACGATGGCAGCAAAGTTGTCGGGGCCCGCGTGAGCGCCGTTACGGTCAATCCCGATGCAATCCCCT
Source organism: Verrucomicrobiota bacterium (assembly GCA_025350905.1). GTDB lineage: Bacteria > Verrucomicrobiota > Verrucomicrobiia > Limisphaerales > JADLHS01 > JADLHS01. The sequence continues at coordinate 11,910 of JANXWY010000168.1, read as the reverse complement.
GGCTGTTGTTGCGGGCGGCGAGCACCACCGGCAACGGCGCGTTTACTGCCACCACTTACATCCAACGGCTCGATACGCTGGGGGGTTTGGCGCCGACCACGCCCGGCACCACGCCCGGCCAGGAAGTAGTCATACCTTATATCGCGGAGTACTATTTCTATCACGCGACGCAATAACCTGCTCCAACCTCGACTTGCACGCCGGCGAAGGCCGGCGTGCAACTTTTCACATGGAGTCACCGTCTGGGCATGCTTTCCCTTCACGCCGCGACGGGCGAACCTGGCTCATACAGACGGCTGCCCCCGGCCAGCTCGAGAATGTCCGACGGAAGCCAAAAAATGGGCGCGACTGGAAATGCCGGGGCGGGCTCGACCAATCGCGGAGCAAAGGCATCGCGCCTGTCCCCATATCCATCCATCCCCGCGACCGTCAGACCGGCGTTCCGTATCACTCGAGCCTGCGGTGACACTGATTGCGCCGGACCTTCGCCAAAAGTCGCCGGATCGCTAACGATCTCGGCGCGGCCATAATCCTGCAAGGCGCCGGCGAGAATCTCTGGAGCCGACGCGCTCAAGCGACTCGTTACGACCATCAGCGGCCCCTCATGGTGCTTCGCCGGGCTCGGATCGCGTTCCATAGCCAACTCGCCCGAGTCGTGACGACGGCCTCGCGGCTGGCGTCGGCTGCCCCGGCTACTCGTGGTGATTCGGTTCGGCGCGGTGCTTCTTGTATTCCTCCACGATTTTTGCCTCAGCGTCGCGCGGCATTTCTTCGTAGTGGCTGAATTCTTCGGTGTGAACCCCGCGGCCGCCGGTCAGCGAACGCAGCGTACTGGAATAGCGATACAGCTCCTTCGCCGGCGCGTGCGCCTTGATGACTTGGAAGCTGCCATCCACATCCATCCCCTGAATTTTCCCGCGTCGGCTCGACAAGTCGCCCATCACCTTGCCCATGCAATCTTCCGGGATGCGAATCTCGACGGCATGAATAGGTTCGAGCAGACACGGCCGGGCCGCGGTAAAAGATTCCTTGAACGCGAAATAACCGGCGATCTGGAACGCAATATCCTTCGAGTCCACCGGGTGCATCTTGCCGTCGTAAAAATCAACCTGCACATCCACGACCCGGTAACCGGCCAGGATGCCTTCTTCACAGGCCTTGTTCACCCCTTTTTCCACCGACGGCACGAAAGAGCGGTCCACGTTCTGGCCGACGAGCGATTGGATGAACTCCACGCCGGTGTCGCGCGGCTTGGGTTCAATGCGCATCCAGACTTCGGCAAATTGACCCGAGCCCCCGGTCTGCTTCTTGTGCCGATGTTTCGCATCGCCCTTCGTCCGGATCGTTTCGCGATAACGCACCCGCGGCTCGTGCAATTCCACATGCACCCCGAAGCGGCGGCGCAAGCGGTCGGCGATCACCTCAAGATGCAGCTCGCCTTGGGCGGACAGAATGGTCTGGTGCAATTCCGAGTCCACGTGATGGAGAAACGTCGGGTCTTCGTGGTGCAAGGCGGCCAGGCCGGACGCGATTTTGTCCTCCTCGCCTTTCACCACGCTCTTGAGCGCCGCGTGAATGTTGGGTTTGGGATAAACGACCTTGGGCAGCGCCACGGGATGTTTGGCACTGCACAGCGTATTGCCCGTATGCGTGTCCTTAAGTTTCACCACCGCCCCGATGTCGCCCGCGTTCAACGCCGGCGCCACCTCGCGCGCTTTGCCGTTGAGCAAATAAAGCTGTCCGATCTTTTCGGTGGTGCGCCGGTCGCTGTTGTACAGTTCGCTGCCGGACTTGACCTGGCCGGAATAAATGCGGAAGAAGGACAGCTCGCCGAATTGCGCCTCACTCATCGTCTTGAACACGTAGCACACCGTCTCGGCGCCCGTAAGCGTCACCCCGCATTCCCGGCCCTCGGCATCCTGCGCCGCCACCGTCTTGCGATCCACCGGCGATGAGCCGTATTTCGCAATCATGTCCAACAGCCGCGCGACGCCGATGTTGTTCGTCGCCGCGGTGCAAAACACCGGCACAAAGGATTGTTTTTGCACGGCCGCATGCAACCCCGCCCGCAATTCCGCCTCCGTCAGCGTGCCTTTCTCCATCCACTTTTCCATCAGCGAATCGTCCGCCTCGGCGATGTATTCGATCAGTTGCTTGTGCATCGCCGTGACGCGCTCCGCCAGCGCGCCCGCCGCCGGGGCCTCGGTGAACTTGCCGCTCTGGTCGCCGGCATAAGTGATGACCTCGCTGCGAATCACATCCAGCAATTGATGGAAGCCCGGCCCCGGATCCACGGGCAGACTCAACGGAAATACCCGAGTGCCGAAATGTTCTCGCAGTTCGTTCAACAATCGCTCAAAGTCCGTGTCCTCCTTGTCGAAACCATTCAGGACGATCATTTTGGGGATGCCATCTTCCGTCGCGTATTTCCAGACCGCATCCGTGCCGACGCCCACGCCCTGAGCCGCATTGACGACGACCAGCGCGAAGTCCCCAACGCGCAGCGCGCCCAGCCCTTCGCTGATGAAATCCGTGTAGCCCGGACAATCCAGGAGGTTGAACTTCTTGTTGAGCCACTCCAAATGCAACAGCGACGCCTGCACGGAAATCTGCCGTTGCTGTTCGCTGACGTGATAATCCGACACGGTCGTTCCGGCGGCGATGCTGCCCATGCGATTGATGACGCCGGCGCAAGCAAGCATGGCCTCGCAGAGCATGGTTTTGCCGGAAGAAGCATGCCCCACCACGGCAAAGTTGCGGATATCGGCAGCTTGGTAGTCTTTCATAAAATAATCGAGGGAGGGAAGGTCCGATGCACCGAGGATGCTAGATTTGCCAGCCCAGCTTTCACGATCAAAATACTAAGAAGCGCGGGCACGTGTGCCAAGGGGGAAACCTTGACGTTTCTTGCCCAACTCCACGCGGGATTTGTTGGGGCCGGTTTGGAAAGTAGCAGCCGACGTGAGGAGGCTCTGACCTCTAACTCAGATGGCAGGCAAAAACGGCACGAACGACCCAGTACCCCCAAAGCGATTCAGCGGCGCAGGACCTTGGCCACCGCCTCTGTGCGGGTGCGAACGTGGAGCTTTTCGTAGATGCGGCGGATGTAAGTGCGCACGGTCTCGAAGCCGATGCCGAGCTTGTCGGAAATTTCCTTGTACATGAACCCCTGGCTGAGGAGATCGAGCACTTCCTGTTCGCGCGGCGAGAGCTCCTCTGTAGGTTGAGTGGCCGGTGCGGCGGCGGCGGTGGGCCGGTTCGAGGCCTGGAAGGATTGGACCACCTTGCGGGCGATGTGCGTGGACATGGGGGACCCGCCGTTTTGCACGTCGCGCAAGGCTTCGAGAATTTCGGCGCTCTTGGAGCGCTTGAGCAAATAGCCCGACGCGCCGGCGGCGAGGGAGCTGAAGATATTTTCCGTGTCCTCGTAGGCGGTGAGCATGACCACCTGGGTTTGGGGCAGCAATTGCTTTAACTGGCGCACGCACTCCACGCCGTTCATGCCCGGCAGGTTGATGTCCATGAGCACGGCGCTGGGCCGTTCCGTGGGAATGCCGGCGAGGGCGGCCTCGGCGCTGGCGTGCTGGCCCACGCACTCAAAACCGTCCGCCCGGTTCAGCACGCGGGCCAAGGTCTCTCGCAATTGCTCGTTGTCTTCGACGATGGAAACGGTGATGGGCATGCGTCGTTCAGTGCTTTCCAGTCGGCGCCGTGAGCCGGATCAAGGTGCCGTTTTGCGGGCCCGGCGTCAGCTCAAACGCCCCACCGACATCTTCCATCCGCTTGCGCATGTTGCGCAACCCATTTCGCCCGGTTTTGGTGGCTGCTTCGCCGGGCCCGCGTCCGTTGTCCTCGATCTCCAGGGTAAAGGTCGTCGGCGCCAACCGGAGGCGGATTTTCACCTCGGAAGCCTGGGCGTGTTTGACGACATTGTTGACCGCTTCCTTGAAAGCCAGAAACAGATGGTGCCGCAGGTCGGGGGCGATGGTTTGCACCGGTAGCTGGGCCGGAACTTCCAGCCGGTAACGCAAACCGGCCAGCTCCAAATAATCCTGCGCGTATTTGCAGGCGTAATTGATCAGACCTTCCAGGGTGTCGTTCGAGGGATTGGCCGCCCAGACGATTTCGTCGAGGGCGCGGGAGGTTTCGCGGGCCGTCTGCGAGATTTGTTTCGCGTGGCTTTCGACCTCGGCGGGCAAATGTTTGTCCGTCTCCGCCATCTCGCCGAGCAACGCCACCTGCGTGAGGTTTGCGCCGAGTTGATCGTGCAGGTCGCGCGCGATGCGGGCGCGTTCCTTTTCGAGCGCCTCCTGTTGCTTCAACTCCGCGAGCTGCCGCTGGAGCTTTTGCGTGGAGATAAAATGCACCACGCCGACCACCGCACCCAACAGACTCAGGCCCGTGAGCGTGAGGAACCACCACTCCTGCCAAAACGGCGGCAGGACCAGGATCGCGACTGTGGCCGGTTTCGGATTCCAAACCCCGTCCTCATTGGCAGCCGTGACTTGGAAATGATAACGCCCCGCCGGCAGCTTGGGGTAGCGCGCCTCGCGGCGGAGTCCGCTCGTTTCCGTCCATTCCTTTTCGTGACCTTCCATCCGGTACTTAAACCGGGCGCGCTCGGGCGCGCCGAGACTCAGGCTGGTGTAATGGATTTCCAAGCGCTCATTGCCGGCGGGCACGACGAGGTCACGCGACCAGTTAGCGTGCAGGGTGTTTGTGTTTTGCTCTTTGTCATCCAGCAGCACTGATTCGATGGTTACGGGCGGCACGTTGGTATTGGCCAGCAGTTGCGCCGGGTTGACCGTCACCAAACCGCGGATGGTGGGAAACCAGAGCCGCCCATCGCGCGTCCGGCACGCGGCGGGTTGCGAACCTTGCGTGCACTCACTCGTCGGCAGACCATCGCCAATACCGTACGCGCGGCAAGCGATCGACCCGGTTTTGTCAAACGCGGAGTGGGTCAGGGATTTTCGGGCGAGGCGCACCAGCCCGGCATTCGATCCGATCCAGAGATTGTCCTGCTCGTCTTCGATCAGGTAGTTGATGCTCTCCGCGGTCAGGCCATCCTTGGTGGTGAACTGACTCCATCGCCCCGCAAAGCAGCGGCCCAAGCCATTGCCGGTACCCACCCACAAGCCACCGTCATGATCCACGCAGAGCGAGGTGATATTCGCGCACGGTGGTCCGTTCGTGCCAGTAAACGAAGTGAACTGTCCATCGCGCCAGCGGTTCAAGCCCGCGCGCCCCGTTCCAAACCACAAGCTGCCCTCGGCATCATCCGCAATGGCCGTGATGTCGTCGGCCGTCAGCCCGCTGCCCCGATCGAACCACCGCCACTCATGTTCGTCCCAACACGCCAAGCCCGTGGCCGTGCCCACCCAGAGGCGACCACTGCGATCCTGATGCAGCGCCGAAACATTTCGCCCAAGCAAGCGGCCATAGCTGGACGGTTGAAAGCGTCCCCCGATTAATTGAAACAGACCGGCGTCGCGCGTGCCGACCCACACGCGCTGCTGCCGATCCACCAGCACGGTGGAAAAATTTGGCTTCGAACGGCCGTCCGCCCCGGTCAAACCTTCGCGCTCCTCGTAATCCTGCCACGCCCCCGCCTTCCAATAGCGGGCGCCGCCGCCGTTGAAGCCGAGCCACAGGCCACCCCCGGCATCCTCGCAAACCGACTGCACCACCAAGCCGCGCGTCGCCTCCGCGACGCTGAAGGGATTTTGCTTCACCCGATTCAGTCCGCCGCCGTCCGTGCCCACCCAAAGATTGCCTTCGCGATCTTCGTGCAACGATAACGCTGTATCATGGGACAAGCCCAGCACGCGGTGACTCTGCCCGTCGGAAGCGAAGCGAAACACGCCGCCGTCCTGGGTGCCCACGACGAGATTTCCCGCATGATCCTCCAACGCCGACATGATGCGGGCCGCGCCCCACGGATACGCGCCGAAATCCCGCACTACAAGATTGGTTTGCCGCTGGAGGATGCGACCGTCGGCAAATTCCCAGAACCCGCCCTGCCGGCGGGCGAGCAGAAAATCCAGTTTGGCTGGCGGCGGGTTGGAGGCGAGCGCCAACGCAAACGCGGGGGCCGACAGGTCGGACACGATGCGAAACAGGTTGGTGTCCGCGCCGATCCAGATCTGGCCGGCCGCCTCGGATATTACGGAGCGGGAGATACTGAAACCCGTGGGCGGGAGCCACACATTTTCAACTCTGCCGTTCCGACCCCGGGCCAGCCGGCCGTCCACGGTGTAGAACCAAACCGCGCCGGTGACGTCTTCGCACATGCTGGCAATCTCCGCGCCGGGGCCGGGGTCGCCCAGTTCGAGCTGCGTCACGCGCCCGTCCCGGATAAAATTCGCGCCGCCTCCAGCCGCGCCCACCCACAGTCCTCCCTGGCGGTCGGCGAGCAGCCGCACAATCCTGCTGCTCAGCAGTCCGGGCGTGTTCCATTCGGTAAACACCTCGTACCGGTTGCCATCAAAGCGCGCGAGGCCGTTGAGCGTTCCCAGCCAGAGGTAATCATCGCGCGTCTGCGCCATGGCGATGACGGAACTTTGGGGCAGGCCGCTGGGGGCCGGATCCACGATATAAGCCGGCGCGGACGCACCCGCCGCCGCTGCCAAGCCAAGCCGGCCCAGCCACAGCCCGGCGAGGATCAGCGCGCGTCCAAAATTCGGCATGAACGAATGGTTGGAAGTTGGATCAGCCAAGTAAAGCGGATTGATGACGGAGGAACGGGCGAAAGGAAAGTGGCGTCGACCTCCTGAAGCGATTGCTTGGCCCCGCAGCCTCCGCGCAATAATTTAATCCCATGTTCGCCTGGGCCAATACCCCGCCTGCTCCCGCGCTCCCGCTCGGGCACCCAGTCGTCGCCAAAACCCGGGCGAAATATCTGCAAGCTTGCGAGCAGTTGACCGGAAAGAAACCTTGATGCGCCACCGATCTACCCAAATTCCAAAAGCCGAACTTCACGGAAAAAGCGTTTTCCTGCGGCCACCGACGCCGACGGATTACCGTGAGTTCGCGGCCTTGATGAAGGCCAGCGAGCCGGTGCTTCGCAAATTTTCCGCCAAATTCCAAGGGCGACGGCAGTTCAACGATTACCTGAAACGCTGCCAGCGCGATGACTATTATGGCTTTTTGATTTGCCGACAAGCCGACGGCGTGGTGGTGGGCAACGTGAATCTGTTTCACCTCATCCGTCAGGGCCTGCAAAGCGCAACGGTTGGTTATTTCGTCGGGGCACCACACATGCGACAGGGCTATGCCCGTGCAGCTCTAGGTCTGGTGCTTCGCTTTGCTTTCCGAAAGCTGAAACTCCATCGGATCGAAGCCAACATCCGACCGGGGAATTTGCCGTCCCTCGCCCTGGTGCGGCGAGCGGGGTTTGCCAGCGAAGGCCTTTCGCCGCGTTACCTTAAAATCCGCGGCCAATGGCGCGACCACGAGCGTTGGGCAATCTTGGTTGAGAACTGGCGGGTCACTAAAGACGCTCGCGACCCTGACCACATTTAGCCATAACCGGACTCCTTTGGTTGACGTTCCTACTTTGCAGCTTTGCCTCCTTGCGGCTTTGCGCTAAAACCTCCGCGCCATGTTTGAACTTCTGAAAACGGACACCGCCTCAAAGGCGCGGCTGGGACGGTTGACCACGGCGCATGGCGTGGTGGACACGCCGGTGTTCATGTCCGTGGGCACGCAAGGCAGCGTGAAGGCGATCGATCCGCGCGAACTGCGCGAGATGGGGACGCAGATCATCCTCGGCAACACGTATCATCTCTACATCCGCCCCGGCCTCGACATTATCCGCGCGGCGGGCGGGCTGCATCGGTTCATCAATTGGGACCTGCCCATTCTCACCGACAGCGGCGGGTTTCAAGTGTTCAGCCTCGCGAAGATTCGCAAGATCAAGACGCACGGCGTCGAGTTCCGGTCGCATCTGGACGGCTCGCTGCTGTTTCTCGGGCCGAAGGAGGCGATGGAAATCCAGCGCACGCTCGGCTCGGACATCGCGATGGCGTTCGATGAATGTCCGGCCCACGACGCGCCCGCCAAGGAGCAACGCCTCGCCGTCGAGCGCACGATCCGGTGGGCCCGCGAGTGTCGCGAGCAACCGCGCGGGGATGGGCAACTGGTGTTTGGCATTTGCCAAGGCGGGAGCAACGCAGCCCTGCGTGAAGAGTGTGCGAAAGCTCTCGTGGCAATGGAATTCGACGGTTACGCCATCGGCGGCGTGAGCGTGGGTGAACCCGAGCCCGAGATGATGAAGGCCGTGGAGCTGGCCGAGCCATTTCTGCCAGCGCACCAGGCGCGCTATGCGATGGGTCTGGGCACGCCGGCCCAAATGGTGGAGTTGATCGCCCGGGGAGTGGACATGTTCGATTGCGTGCTGCCGACGCGCGTGGCCCGCAATGGCACCGCCTACACCCGCAAGGGGGCGATCGGCTTGAAAGGCAGTGCGTATAAAGTGGACTTCGGACCGATTGAGATGGGCTGCGATTGCTTTGCCTGCCGGCATTTCACCCGCGCCTATTTGCGGCATCTCCTTCGGGTGAATGAAATCCTCGGCCTGCGGATGTTGAGCGTCCACAACTCCCACATGTATTTAAGGCTCATGGCGGACGTGCGCGCGGCGATCGCGGCGGGAACATTTGGAGAATTTCGCCGCGAGTTCATCGCGGGCTTTGTGCCGTCGCGGAAGATCCTGTCCGCGCGGGCGGCTGCCAGTTTGGAGCGCTAACCAAATCTCCAAAATCCAAAATCCAAGCTCCAAAATCCAAAGAAGCACCAAATCCCAAACCTCAAACCGCTCCGAGCCGGACGAGTGATTATTGGCGCTTGCTACTTGCAGTTTCTCTGGTGTTTGGTGTTTGGTGTTTTTCATGCCTCGGGGATGCCCGGGGTTCCCAACAGTTCGCCGGAAGCCAAGCCAAACGATCCGGTTAATCACTTGCGCCGACGGGGCCGGTGTCCCAGTCTGATTGCTGATGAAATCGGTGGCAATCATTGGCGGTGGCATCACCGGGTTGACGGCGGCGTTCTGGCTCCAGCGCCGAGGCGTGCCTGTCACGGTTTATGAGGCGACCGGACGCGTGGGCGGCGTGATCCAATCGCTGCGGCGGGATGGTTACCTCGCGGAGTTTGGCCCCAACACGATCCTCGAAACTTCTCCCAAAATCGCTGAGTTGATCCGCGACGCCGGCTTGGAAGCGCGCAAACTTCATCCCGACCCCAAAGCCGAAGCCCGCTACGTCGTCCGTTATGGCCGCCCGATCGCCATGCCAGGTTCGCCGTTGGGCTTCTTCACCACGGACCTTTTTTCGGCCAAAGCCAAGCTCGCCGTGTTGCGGGAACCGTTTGTGACGCCGCGGCGGGATGGCGTGGAGGAAAGCATCGGGCAATTTGTGATCCGGCGGTTCAACCAGGAATTTCTCGACCACGCCATTGACGCGCTGGTCGGCGGCATTTATGCCGGCGACCCGTACCGGCTGTCGGTAACGCACGCCTTTCCCAAACTCAAGGCGCTGGAAGATAAATATGGTTCGATGATCAAAGGTCAGCTCTTCGGCGCCCGCGAGCGCAAGAAACGCGGCGAGATCGCCAAAGACCGGGCCCCGAAATTCTCCTTCGACGAAGGTTTGCAGGTGTTGCCCGATGCTCTGGCTTTCCAATTGGGAGATGCAATAAAGCTCAACACCACCGTGACCCGGATGATGGAAACGAATGACGACTGGACGATTCACACTGGAGACGCGACTGGCGAATCTTCAGCCGCGCACGCGGCGGTAATCTTCTGCGGTACCGCGCCTAAGTTGGCGGAACTGAAAATAGCGTTTTCCAAAAGGCCGGATGTTCCGATGAATCTGTCCGCCTTCTCCGAAATTCGTTACCCGCCCGTCGCCAGTGTGGTGCTCGGTTTTCGTCGCGAAGACGTGGCGCATCCCTGCACGGGCTTTGGCATGTTGATCCCCCGGATTGCCGGCTTTAAAAGCCTCGGCACGCTCTTTTCCTCCTCGCTGTTCCCGAATCGCGCGCCCGCCGGCCATCTCACGCTCACGACTTACGTCGGCGGCGAACGTTATCCGGAACTGGCCTCGTTGCCACCGGACCAGCTCGTTGATTTGGTCGGTGAAGATTTGCGCGTCTTGTTGGGCGTGCGGGGCCGACCGACCTTCCAGCATGTCGTGGTTTACCCCAAAGCTATTCCGCAATATAACGTCGGCTTCGGCAAGTACAAGGATTTGATGGCCCAGCTGGAGATCCAGGCCCGTGGCTTTTTTCTGGCGGGCCACTATCGCGACGGCGTTTCGCTCAGCGATTCGATCCTGTCCGGAATAAATGTCGGTGAGCGCGTCGAAAGGTTCGTGACGGAGGGCGGATCTTAATCTTAATCTGCTTCTTAATCTTAATCACCGTTTCTAAACGGGGGAGATTAAGATTAAGATTAAAATTGAGATTATGATTAGGATAAAATCGGAATTCACGAACCCATGAGCAAAGGCATTTTGCTGGTCAACCTCGGTTCGCCCGATTCCCCGTCCGTTCCGGACGTGCGGCGTTACCTGAATGAGTTCCTGATGGACGGGCGCGTGATTGATACGGCGTGGCCCCTGCGCCGCCTGGTCGTGGGCCTGATCCTCATCAATCGCCCGAAGGAGTCCGGGCACGCCTACGAAAAAATCTGGACCAAGGACGGTTCGCCGCTGGTCGTCACGAGTAAACATGTTCGGGCGGCACTGCAGGAGCGGATGAGTGTCCCGGTCGAACTCGGGATGCGTTACCAGAATCCCTCCATCGAAACCGCGGTGAAAAATCTCGCGGCCAAAGGTGTGAATGAAGTCCTGCTCATCCCGCTCTTTCCCCATTACGCGATGTCCAGCTTTGAAACTGCTGTCGTCCGCGTGCAAGCCGTCGCGGCCCAGTTCGCCCCGCAAATGAAGTTAACGGTGCAGCCACCCTACTACCATTCACCCGATTTCATCGCTGCCTTGGTCGCCAGCGCCGCCGACTTCCTGAAGCCCGACTACGATCATCTGCTGTTCAGCTATCACGGCATCCCGGAACGGCATCTGCGCAAATCCGATCCTACCGGCAGCCATTGCCTCCAAGCCGAGAATTGCTGCGCCGTCGCCAGCCCGGCGCACGCGACGTGTTATCGCGCGCAATGTTTCGCCACCACGGCCGCGTTTGTGAAGCTGGCGGGCGTGCCGAAGGAAAAGTATTCCGTTTCGTTCCAATCGCGCCTCGGCAAAGACCCGTGGCTGAAGCCCTACACGGATTACGAATTATTGCGCCTGGCGCAGGAAGGGAAGAAGCGGATGCTGGTGATCTGTCCGGCATTCGTCTCCGACTGTCTGGAAACCATTGAGGAAATCGGGATGCGTGGCTGCGAAGATTTTCTGCGCGCGAGTGGCAAGGAATTCACCCGCATTCCCTGCATGAATGAACATCCGCTCTGGATCACGGCGCTGGAAAACATGGCCAAAGCCTTCCTACAAAAACCATGAGCCTCGCCCTCACCAGCCGCGAGCGTTTCCGGAATGCCTGCCATTGCCGCCCGAATGATCGCCCGCCCGTCTGGCTGATGCGGCAGGCTGGTCGGGCGCTACCCGAATATCGCAAACTCAAGGAGACTTACACATTCGTCCAGCTCGTCCAAAATCCCGAACTGGCCGTGGAAGTTACGCTCCAACCCGTCCGCCGTTTCGGCTTCGATGCCGCGATTTTGTTCAGTGACATCCTCGTCATCCCCGAAGCGATGGGGCAGACGTATCACTTTCGCGAAACCGGCGGCGTGGTGATGGACTTCGCCGTCACTACGCGGGCAGACATCGAGAAACTTTCTGTGGAACGGGTGGTGGAGCGCTTGAGTTACGTGGACAAAGCCCTCCGCGTGCTCCG